>NZ_JAXOFP010000020.1:0-37573 GCF_041224285.1 Corynebacterium drakensteinense | reverse complement strand
GGCCAGCTCGGCACCGCACTGCGCGCCGCTTACCGTGGCCAAGAGCACGTGGAATTTTGCTCACGAGAAGAATTCGACATCACCAATCCCCCGGCGCGCAGTGCGGTGCCGAGCTGGCCGTTGGCGCCGGTGACCAGGATTTTCCGCGGCGGCATCGGGGTTGCTTGTGCGAGCGGGGGATGGTTTTTGTCTTTGTCGGAGATTTCGGTAGGTGCGAGTGGCCACTCGATCATGTCGAGGTTGACGTTGGTGTATTCCGCATCCGGTGAGTAGTGATCGTTGACCAGGTAGGTATAAGCGGTGGCGTCTGTCAGTGCTTGGAATCCATTAGCGACGCCACGCGGCACAAATACCGCGGTATCCGGCTCGATGCGTTGGGTGACCGTCACACCAAAGGTTGGCGACCCCGCGCGCAAGTCGCACCACGCACCAAAGACGGCTCCGGTGGCGACCGAAACGAACTTATCCCAGGGCTCTGCGTGTAGCCCGCGGGTGACCCCGGCCTTTTCGTTAAAAGAAATGTTGTTTTGCACCGGCCCGAAATCGGGCACACCGGCGGCGACAAACATCTCACGCTGCCAGTTTTCTTTAAACCAGCCGCGTGAATCCTGGTGTAGCTGCAGGTCGATTACCAGCAGGCCGTCGATATCTGTGGTGTGCACGTGGGGGCGAGCTTGGTCCGTTGTTGGCTGCTTTCCTGTCTCGTCACTGGTCACTGTCTATTGCCCTCGCTTTGCATAGTTCGTTTCCACTGCGTCTTTGGCACCGCGCCACCAGTCGGCATGCTTGCGATACCAGTTGATGGTGCGTTCCAGTCCGGCACGGAGATCGGTAAATTCTGGCTGCCATCCCAGCTCTTCGGTGAGCTTCGTCGGATCAATGGCATAGCGTTGGTCGTGGCCCGGCCGATCAGCGACGTGCTCAAACCCCTCGGCACCCATGAGCTCACAGATCAATTCAATAACTGAGAGATTGCTGGCTTCGCCGTGCGCGCCGATATTGTAGGTTTCCCCAATCCGGCCGCGTTCTAGGATTGCGTGTACTGCCCGGTTGTGGTCGTCGACATGAATCCAATCTCGCACCTGCGCCCCGGTGCCATACAACTTCGGTGTGCGCCCGGAAAGAATATTCGTGATTTGGCGCGGGATGAACTTCTCGACGTGCTGAAAAGCTCCGTAGTTATTTGAGCAATTCGAAATAGTCGCGCGCACCCCAAATGAACGTACCCACGCACGCACCAGGTGATCCGAGCTGGCTTTGCTCGCTGAATACGGGCTGGATGGGCGGTAGGCGGTGGTCTCGCTAAATTGCTCAGCGCCATCGAGCGGCAGATCGCCAAAAACTTCGTCGGTGGAGATGTGGTGGAAACGCTTGTCGTGTTTGCGCACCGCTTCTAACAGGCAAAAGGTGCCGACGATGTTGGTAGTGATGAATGGCGAAGGATCTCGCAGGGAGTTATCGTTGTGCGATTCCGCGGCAAAATGCACCACGGTATCCGCGCGGTGGACAAGCTTGTCGACGAGTTCAGCATCCGCGATATCGCCGACGATGAGTTCACACTCGGTGCCGTGTAGGTTGGCTCGGTTGCCGGAATAGGTCAGCTTATCCAGCACAATAACGTCGATATCTGGGTATAGCTTGCGGGTCAGATGCACGAAATTCGCGCCGATAAAGCCGGCGCCGCCGGTGACAAGCATGGTGGACATGACACCAGTTTAGGCGACTAATCACCGAGCAGACCGAGCCGGTGGCAGCTGCCCGGTGGAAGCTAATAGGGCAAAGTTAAAGCCCGGCGGGAAGATTTCCCACCGGGCTTTATTATTCGGTTTTATTCTGATCTCGAATTAGACCGAATGATGAAGATTTACTCGGCAATCCCGAAGGCGCGTGCAAAAGTTGGCCACGAGGTGCGCAGGTCATCCTGCCAGTAGGACCACGTGTGGGTACCGGTCGCTGGACGGTGGTGATCGACTGGGATGCCCAGGTGGTTCAGCTTGGCGACGAGACGGTGCGTGCAAGCGTTGGTGACTGCTTCGATGCCGCCACCTGCGATAGCCAAGTTAGCTTGGTTAGCGGACAAAGCTTGTTCTGGGATGCCTTGTTCGCGCAAACCTTGCAGCGTCTCGCGCTCGCCAATCAAGCCGGTGGCATTAGAGACATAGAGGGCGGTGCCGCGCAGGAATTCAGCTTGCAAGAGTGCATCGTTTTCCAGGGCGCGCTTCGAACCCATCGGACCCCAGATCTGATCAGGGTGGGCATCGGCACGGTTAACGGTCAGGCCTACTGCGGCGCGGCCCATTGGGGAATTGGTTTCGGCACAACCGGAGAAAGAACCGGCGGCGTCGTAGAGGCCTGGGTTGTGGGCGGCCAGCAGCAACGAGCTAGTAGCCGACATCGACATACCAGCAATGCCGCGCTTGCCGTTCGCACCCAGGTGCTTTTCGATTGGTTCTGGCAGTTCGTTGATCAAGAAGGTTTCCCACTTCTGTGGGCCCTTGAGGTATTTGCTGTTAGCTGGAGTCTCGTTCCAGTCTGTGTAGTAGGAGAACGCTCCGCGCATTGGGATGACGACGTTGATGTTTTTTTCCAGGTAGAAATCAACCGCATCAGTTTGTGCGATCCAGTTCGCGGACTGCTCACCGCCACCGGCACCGTTGAGCAGGTACAGGGTTGGGCGTGGGCCAGCGGATTGGTCAGCCTTGATGGTGACAACGGGGATCTTCCGGTCCATGGATGGCGAGTACACGGTGACTTCCTGCACGCGATCGCCTTTTTCTTCCACGATGCTGCGCCAAGACGAATCTTCGAATTCTTCTGGCTGGATTTCTTCACTGACCGTGCCGACTGGAATTGTGTTTTCTGGGGCAGGCTGCGCGACGACATCGTGGGCAATACCAGTGTTCGCGTTGACCTGGGCGATTCCGGCTGCAGGGGTAAGCGCCAGCGTGCTCACAGCAGCGGCGGCAACGAAGACGTTGCGAAGTTTCATGCGTGGTCCTTACACAGTGTGAAGATTAAGACGTCGTGAAAATTCAGGAGGAACAGAAGCTTCCGGCGTCGAAACGTAAAACTTGATAACAGTTGGATAGTAGCTTAGCGCATACACCTTGGCCATACCCATAATTCGTTGGCATGTTTTAGGTGTATTTGCCCGTTGCTAGTGCAGTCGTTCCTTAAGCAATTTTTGTTACACGTGTGAAATATCTTGCAGATGTGGTGTGGTTGGCATAGGCTCAATGATGCTTAAATTCCACGTTCACTTCCCTAATTGAAAGAGTTTTCTATGCAGCTCGACAACTTGATCGCAATGTCCAACAACTTCTTTGGCCCAGGGATCCATGAATTCTTCGCTAGCTTTTCCAAGCTGAGCGCTATTCTCAACCTGCTTTAAAGATTCCGCGTCCGAAGTCTTAGCGCCCGCAGAAAATTTTCCCGAGCTGATCCCCGGGAATACTTCTCGCGGGTGCTTTCACATGTCTGTGGCGATTACGTATGCTGGGTACCGTGACTAAAGAACATTATGATCTCGTTGTACTCGGCGCCGGACCAGGCGGATACGTTGCCGCCATCCGCGCTGCCCAGCTAGGCAAAAAAGTTGCCGTCGTCGAAAAGCAGTATTGGGGCGGCGTTTGCCTCAATGTTGGCTGTATTCCGTCGAAGGCACTGCTGAAAAATGCTGAGGTTGCCCACACGTTCAATCATGAAGCCAAAGACTTTGGCATCTCTGGTGATGTTTCCTTCGATTACCCAACTGCGCACAAGCGATCGCGCAAGGTTTCCAAGAAAATCGTTGGCGGCATCCATTACCTGATGAAGAAGAATAAGATCCAGGAAATCAACGGCCTGGGGCACTTCAAAGATGCTAAAACCATCGAGGTGAAGGAAGGCGACGACGAAGGCAAGACGCTGACTTTCGATGACTGCATCATCGCAACCGGTTCCGTCGTCAAGACCCTGCCTGGCATCGAGCTTGGTGGCAATATCGTTTCCTACGAAGAGCAAATTCTCGACGAAAACGCACCAGATTCGATGGTGATCGTTGGTGCCGGTGCAATCGGTATGGAGTTTGCTTATGTTCTGGCGAACTATGGCGTTGATGTCACCGTCGTCGAGTTCATGGACCGCGTTCTGCCAAATGAAGATGCTGACGTCTCCAAGGAGATCGCGAAGCAGTACAAGAAGCTTGGCGTGAAACTGCTGACGAGCTACAAGACGACTTCGGTGAAAGACAATGGCGACAACGTCACTGTTGAAGTCGAGTCGAAGGACGGCAAGACCCAGGACACGTTGACTGTCGATCGTTGCCTGGTTGCTGTGGGCTTCGCTCCACGCGTCGAAGGCTTTGGTCTGGAAAACACTGGTGTGGAACTGACTGAGCGCGGTGCGATTGCTATCGACGAGCGCATGCGCACCAACGTTGATGGCATCTACGCCATCGGCGATGTCACCGCGAAACTGCAGCTGGCTCACGTGGCAGAAGCTCAAGGTGTTGTAGCCGCAGAAACGATCGCTGGCGCAGAAACCCAGGAATTGGGTGACTACCAGATGATGCCGCGCGCTACCTTCTGTAACCCGCAGGTTGCTTCCTTTGGATACACCGAAGAAGCCGCCAAGGAGAAATGGCCAGATCGCGACATCAAGGTCGCTACCTTCCCATTCTCTGCGAACGGTAAGGCGTTGGGTCTGAACGAATCCGCTGGCTTTACCAAGCTGGTTGCCGATGGTGAATTTGGCGAACTCTTGGGCGCTCACCTGGTGGGTTCCAACGTTTCCGAGCTGCTGCCGCAGCTGACCTTGGCGCAGCGTTTCGACCTGACCGCAGGCGAAATTTCGCGCAATATTCACACCCACCCAACCTTGTCCGAAGGTATGAAGGAAGTCGCCCACGGCGTTGCCGATGGGCACATGATCAACCTCTAACAATCGAGGTCGGTCGACAAACCTAGGTCCACGGCCGCTCTACCGCTTGACGACGGTGGAGCGGCCGTTTCTGTGTCTTTAAGGAAGCCGCAGATCGCCCTGCCGGGTTGAGCCTCGGCGGTGGCGAATTTTAGATCTAAATGGTGTGTTTCGGGGTGGGAATTAGGCATGCTGCAATCTCGTGTGGCGCGAGGGAATTCTGATACTGATCGAAAGTTTGACACAGTATGGGTGAACGTTGCCGAGCTGAAAATTCACTGTGTGCAAATTCACAAAAATCGTAAAAAAGTGACGTATCGCGAATGAAGATGCCCTAAGGTTCGTGGCAGTAGCGATATCGGGAATTTTCTTTAAGCCTAGCCTTGCATAAAGCACCCCCGTAAAACTAAGACTATCGCGCCAAAAACGCACCCAGTGCACTGTTTTAGTTCGCGTCAACACCCCCGATCGCCGTATGGTTATAGCGACAATGGAGGTGCCATGACAATAAAGAATCCTGATCGTGAGGCAATCGCCCACGGAAAAATTTCGAATGAAAAAATTCGCGAATCGCCATCAGTTCCAACTTGGGCAATCAAGCTGATTATGGCGGTTACCGGTCTGCTGTTCGTGCTGTTCACACTCGGACACATGGCCGGAAACCTGAAGCTATACGCCCCAGCGCACGATGGCGTACCAGCCTTGGATGAATACGGTGAGTTCTTGCGCAGCATGGGTTCGCCATTGCTGCCAGAACACGCATTCCTGTGGGGATTCCGTATCGTTCTGCTTGCAGCACTGATTCTGCACGTCTGGGGAGCATTCGTGCTGATCAGCCGCGCAAAGCAGTCTCGCGGTAAGTTCAACCGCACCAACCTGATGGGTGGCGTCGATTCCTTCGCCACCCGCACCATGCTGGTGACCGGACTGTTTATCCTGCTGTTCGTCTGCTTCCACTTGCTGGATCTGACCTTGGGCGTTGCGCCGGCAGCTACCGATCAATTCGTCCACGGTGAAGTACACGCCAACATGCTTGCCACCTTTAGCCGTTGGCCAGTCACCCTCTTCTACGTGGTGGCCATGGTGCTGCTGTTCCTGCACATGTCCCACGGCATTCGCTTGGCTGTGTCGGACCTGGGTATCACCGGCCGCAAGTGGCGTCAAACCCTCGTCGTGATTGCTTATGTCATCCCAGCTGTGGTTGTCATTGGCAACATCGTTATGCCCGTGTCCGTCCTGTTTGGTTGGGTGAGCTAGAGCGTCGCTAAGAGCTGACACAGTTCGCTGACAACGTTCTAGCCTGATCGGAAAGTAAGATTATGAGCAACACAGAAACTTCGACTCGTAAAGAGTTCCGCCAGCCAGACTCTATCGTCGATGGAGTCACCCCAGGCGACATTCTGGAAAACGCGGAACCAAAGGGCGTTCCAATGCGGGATATGTGGAATTACCACAAAGACCACATGAACCTGGTCTCCCCGCTGAACCGCCGTAAGTTCACCGTCCTTATCGTTGGTACTGGTTTGTCGGGTGGTGCTGCAGCGGCAGCCCTCGGTGAGCTGGGCTATGACGTAAAGGTATTCTCCTATCACGATTCACCGCGTCGTGCGCACTCCATTGCTGCACAGGGTGGTGTGAACTCGGCCCGCGGTAAGAAGGTCGACAACGACTCGGCTTACCGTCACGTCAAAGACACCGTTAAGGGCGGCGACTACCGCTGCCGCGAGTCTGACTGCTGGCGCCTTGCGCTGGAGTCTGGCCGCGTTATCGATCACATGAACGCCATCGGTGCACCATTCGCTCGTGAATACGGCGGTACCTTGGCTACCCGTTCCTTCGGTGGTGTGCAGGTCTCCCGTACCTACTACACCCGTGGACAAACCGGTCAGCAGCTGCAGCTGTCGACCACCTCGGCTCTGTACCGCCAGATTGGCCTGGGCAATGTCGAAATGTTCGCCCACCATGACATGCAGGACATCATCGTTCGCGAGATCGATGGCGTCAAGCACTGCGACGGAATCGTTACCCGCAACCTCATCGACGGTGAGATCAAGGCCTTCACTGGTCACGCGACCGTCATCGCTACTGGTGGTTACGGCAACGTCTACCACATGTCGACTCTGGCGAAGAACTCGAACGCTGGCGCCATGATGCGTGCTTACGAGCGCGGCGCATACCTGGCATCCCCGGCCTACATTCAGTTCCACCCGACCGGTCTGCCGGTGAACTCCACCTGGCAGTCGAAGACCACGCTGATGTCGGAGTCGCTGCGAAACGACGGCCGTATTTGGTCGCCAAAGAAGGAAGGCGACGATCGCGACCCGAACTCCATCCCGGAGGACGAGCGCGACTACTTCCTGGAGCGTCGCTACCCAGCGTTCGGTAACTTGGTTCCACGTGACGTTGCCTCCCGTGCACTGTCGCAGCAGATCAACGCTGGTCTGGGTGTTGGTCCGATGCAGAACTCTTGCTACCTGGACTTCCGCGATGCGATCGAGCGCCTGGGTAAAGAAACCGTGCGTTCGCGCTACTCGAACTTGTTCCAGATGTACGAAGAGTCCATTGGTGAAGACCCATACGAGACTCCGATGCGTATTGCACCGACCTGTCACTTCACCATGGGTGGTCTGTGGACCGACTTCAACGAGATGACCTCCATCGACGGCTTGTTCGCTGCCGGTGAGGCTTCTTGGACCTACCACGGTGCTAACCGACTGGGCGCTAACTCGCTGCTTTCGGCATCGGTCGATGGTTGGTTCACCCTGCCGTTCACCATTCCGAACTACCTGGCTAACCACCTTGGCGAAGAAAAGCTGTCCGCAGATTCCGCCGAGGCACAGGAAGTCGTTGAAGAGGTGAAAGATCGCTTGAACCGTCTGATGGACATTGAAGGCGATGACCCACACGGTGCTGAGCACTACCACCGCCAGTTGGGCGAGATCCTGTACTGGGGCTGTGGTGTGTCTCGTAACGTCGAAGACCTGAAGACTTCCATCGAGAAGATCCGCGAGATTCGTCGTGACTTCTGGGCAAACGTTCGCGTTACTGGCCAGCTGCACGACATGAACCAGGATCTGGAATACGCACAGCGCGTTGCCGACTACATCGACCTCGGTGAGCTGATGTGCGTCGATGCACTTGACCGTGACGAGTCGGCCGGTGCGCACTACCGCGACGATCACCTTTCCGAAGACGGCGAGGCGGAGCGTGACGACGAAAATTGGTGCTTCGTTTCGGCATGGCAGCCAAACGGCCCGGAGAAATTCATCCGCCACGCTGATCCTCTGTACTTCGACTCGATCCCGCTGATGACAAGGAACTACAAGTAATGAAATTGACACTTGAAGTCTGGCGTCAGGCCGGACCTACGCAAGAAGGCAGCTTCGAGACCGTTCAGGTCGACGACGCCGTCGAGCAGATGTCCATCCTGGAACTGTTGGACCACGTCAACACCGGACGTATCGAAAACAACAAAGAACCATTCGCTTTTGCCTCCGACTGCCGTGAAGGCATCTGCGGTACCTGTGGTTTGCTGATCAACGGACGCCCACACGGCCCAGGCCAGAACACCCCGGCGTGCCAGCAGCGTCTATTCCAGTTCAACGATGGCGACACCCTGCGTTTGGAGCCACTGCGCTCCGCTGCATTCCCCGTCATCAAGGACATGGTCGTTGACCGTTCCGCCCTGGACGACATCATGCACCAAGGTGGTTACGTCTCCATGGACGCGGGTACCGCACCGGATGCTGACACCCTGCTGCAGAACTCGCAGGATAACGAGTTCGCACTCGACCACGCGGCCTGCATCGGCTGTGGCGCCTGTGTGGCAGCCTGCCCGAACGGCGCAGCACACTTGTTCACCGGTGCGAAGCTGGTGCACTTGTCGATGTCGCCGCTCGGTGCCAAAGAACGCGGCAAGCGTGCTCGCAACATGGTTGACGAACTTGAGCAGAACTTCGGTGGTTGCTCGTTGTACGGTGAGTGCGCCGATGTTTGCCCAGCAGGCATCCCGCTGACTGCGGTTTCGGCAGTCACTCGCGAGCGCGCCCGCGCGGCATTCCGCTCGAAGGACGACTAATCTCTCGGGGCGGTACATAGCCCGCCCCGACACCACTTTTGCTGGCAATGAATCTAGACTAGAGTTGTCACTAGTGATACAGAAGAAAGGCTTTGGCACCTAATGAGCACCAACGAACAAGTAGCGGACTTCGCTGCGGAGACCTACCCAAGCTATTCGCAGGAACTGCACGACAGCTACATTGAGGGCTACAACCCAGTCTCGCTGGCAGCTCCGCACTCGTCGTTGCTGCGTACCTCTACGTGGGCTGGAATGGGTCTGCTGTTGTGCTTCTTCCCGTTCGCCGGCACCCTGATCTGGGGTATCGGTACTGGCATTTGGGGAACCGGCACTGCTACTAACTATTCTAATTTGCTCACCATCATTGGTGCCATCGGCGTTGTCGTCACCCTGGTTGGTGCTTTTGGCAGCATTCACTACGGGCGTCGCCACTACCGCAATTACGTAAAAGAAACGGGACGCACCTCCTAGCACCACCTTTTCTGCCAGCCTGGCCCCGCACCTGCTTAGATGCCCACCGCGTCTAGGCGGGGCGGGGCTTTTCGCAGCTTTACTCCGAAGCTGCCACCCTCGTCTCTCGAGATCTGGAGATCATTAACCACATGAGTACCCCGCAACACCGCGCCCGCCCGAGCGAGAGCACTACACGCCCGAGCGCTAACACTATGCCAGGGTTTGGTTCTGGGCCGACAGATGCACAACGTGCAGCGGAATTACGCAAACACAAAATCTTCGTCACCGGTTTGTTGGTACTGGCGGCAGCCATATTCTTGGCCTGTTCCTGGTGGCAAAGCCAACCCGGTTCCACCCCGGCGTGGGTAGGATACGTCCGCGCCGCAGCAGAAGCCGGCATGGTCGGTGGCCTTGCGGACTGGTTCGCGGTCACAGCGTTGTTCCGGCACCCCATGGGGTTGCCGATCCCGCACACAGCCCTGATTCGCAGGAAAAAAGACCAGATGGGCGATTCGCTATCCCAGTTCGTCGGCGATAACTTCCTGAATGCAGAGCTCATTACTTCAAAGGTGCGCGAGGCCCAGCTGCCGGAATGGCTGGGGAAGTGGCTGAGTGAGGGTGAGAATGCAGAAAAGGTCTCCCGTGAGGCTGGAAAACTCACCACCAATATTGTGCGTGCGGTCGATGCGGAGGAAGCAGAGCAACTGATCCAAACGCACCTGATCGATAAAGCAACCGAACCAATTTGGGGCCCGCCATTGGGTCGCACGCTCGATTCTCTGATCGATGAGGGCAAGCTTGAACCAGCGGTTGATGAGGTCGTGACCTGGGCGAAAAACAAGATCGACGAGTCGGAAGATTCCATCGTCACCCTGATCAACGATCGCATGCCGACGTGGGCGCCGCGTTTTGCTCGCCAGTTGGTGGGCGAAAAAGTTTTCCGCGAAATGGCGTCGTTTATCCGCGAGGTAGAAGCTGACCGCCAGCATCCCGCGCGGAAATCCATCCGGAAGGGTCTACGGCAGTTGGCGTATGACCTGCAATTTGATGGCACCATGATTAGCCGAGTCGAAGATTGGAAGGCTGATTTGCAAGGCTCCCGTGCGGTACGCGCACTGCCTGCACTGCTGTGGGAGAAAGGCTCGTCGGGCTTGATTGCTGCCGCCGAAGACCCAGATTCCACCTTGCGACGCAAAATCGTCGAACTGTGTGTTCGTTGGGGTGAAAATATCCAATCTGATGCCGAGTTGCGCACGTCATTGGATCGTCGCATCAACTCTGCGGTGGAGTTTTTGGCGAATAACTATTCCTCGGAGGTCACCGGAATTATTTCTGAGACCATCGCGCGCTGGGATGCCGACGAGGCCAGCGAAAAGATTGAGCTCATGGTGGGCAAAGACCTGCAGTTTATCCGTTTGAATGGCACGGTGGTTGGTGCGCTTGCGGGGCTAGTTATCTACACTGTCAATCAACTACTTTTTGGTGCCTAAATCGGTCGCAGCACTTATCCTGACGGAACAAAGACGACGCACCGTTGGAACGCCGTTGGAATACCGTTGGAACACAGACGGAACACAGACGAAGCAATGATGGAGCATAGCGATGACTGATAAACGTCAACGATTTTCTACTAGCGAGATTGTCGAGTCACTGAAAGAAACAGGTTCGCGGGTTCGTTCCGTGGCAAGCGAATTCACCGGAAACGCCGCCGAGAACTACCGGGCCCGGGGCACCGCTGAGAGCGTAAAGAATGCCGCCCGGCAAACCGCGCGTGACTTCCGCGGCATCGGAAGTGTCGAAGATGCCAAGGACACAGGGGCGAAGTTGTGGAAACGAGGCAAGCACCTGGGCCGCGAGTTGAGTTCTGGTCTGAGTGATGCCGTCGGCAAGACCCGCAACAGTGCGGCCACACGTACAGGCAGCAAAGGTGGATCCGGTGAGCACGCGGGTACGACGAATGACGGGCGGCCACGTATCATTGAGGGCGAAGTTATTGACGTTGATGGGCAGAAAGTCAACGGCCAGAGCTCATCAGACTGATCATTCCCGAGGAAAACCCAGAACCCATGATTGTTGACGTATTATCGCAAGCCAGCCTCGCCGCCGAGCACACCCAATATGTGGCACAGTTGCCGCCGAATCGCCCAACGTTGGAGCCGTGGCAGCAGAACCTGATTGACGGCGTGTTTTGGCTGCAGCAGGGCCTGTATTCATTGGTGGCCATCGCCGGCCTAGTGGGGGCGATTTCTGCGGCCATGACGCGTGACGACGCCTTCGACGCGGATTCCCGGCAGTCGAAAATGGTCTGGGTCGCGATGTTGGCTGGTTCGGCGTTTATCGTGCCGATGCCCATTCCGATTTTGCCGTGGGTCGGTATGGTGGTTATCGGTATCTACTGGTTTGATGTCCGGCCGTCGCTGAAGGCGCTCATTAACGGTGAGTATCGCTGGGATTAGTTGATGGAAGATAACTGGCTGCACCGGTTTTTGGCGTGGGACTTTCGTCCCGCGCATTTTTGTCTTAACGACGTGCGCGCTGGGGTGCCTGCCGCGATCGCCGCTGGTATCGGCGCGATTGTGGTCAGCCCGAATCACGTGGCGACGGCTGCGAAAGCACTGGATAAATATATTCGGCACAACCACGCTGGCCCGGATACTAACACTGACCCGGGGAACCACGCTGGACCGGGGATCAAGGCTGGTGTGGATGCCAACGACGGCGCCGGGGACACCGATGAATCCACGGTGCTGACCATCATCGCGGCGGTGGGGTTTCCAACTGGCCGGCATCATATCTTGGTAAAAGCATCGGAGGCCAGGCTAGCGATTTCCCAAGGCGCGCACCGAATATGGGCGTGCGTTGATACCAGTACCGCTGATGCTAACGCCGCACTCAGTGACATGATTAGTTTGCGGGAGGCTGTACCGTATCCAGCTCACTTAGGGGTCGTGGTTCCGGATTATGCCGGATTGCAACCCAGTGGCTCTGAGCCGCATTCCGACGCGCGTGCTAGTGCCCAGCGGTGCAGCGAATTAGTCTCTACCTGTGAGTTCGCGAAGGTGGACCAGTTGGTGGTCATGCCCCCGGAATATTCTTCTGCTCCTGCAGCCACGAACATGCCTGCAGTCACGGGGCTGCTAGCAGCCGCGCAACAATTGCCCGATCGGATCCCCACGGTCCTCGACGCGGGGGCAGGCAGGGCAGCAATCACAGAGCAGAATGGTTGCCAGCAATCTGCATCACTGCCGGTATCTTCGCTGGCGGAATGGTTAGTGGCTGAATCCGCGGATTTGGCGGCAAACAAAAAGGCCTTAGAAAAGGGCCCAGAAAAAACAGAAACCGCCAAGCAAATCTTGGCGGTAGTGCCGGTGGACTCGGAAGACCTACGAGGCGTCAGCTCCTAAGTGTTTCGGACTGGCGCGTCGGAGTTACTGCCGGAAGGGCTGCCAGTTTTTGCACCAGAACCAGCATCAGCACCAGTACCAGCACCAGCGCCTGTTTCACCCGTGCCCGGTTCTGCGTTGAGCTCTTTGCTCATGTGCGAAGGGTTCACATTGTGGCCTTCCATCGTGATCAACAAACCGCTGTCGTTGAATTCGATCGCGGTGATGTCCAGCTGCCCACCAGTGGCCTCGCGAAGGTTCTGATTCAAAGAGTTTGCGATACCGTCGGCAGCGCCGTCCGGGAGCGAGAAGCCCAGTAGTTTCGCTTCGGAAGCCTCGAAAGCGACGTTGCCGGCTTCGTCGACAAGCGGGCGCAAAGACAGATTTGCCGCGCCGGATAAGAATTTGATGCTGATCGTTTGCGCTTCTTTGTCCGTGGTGATGTCCGAGACGACCAGATCACCCAAAAAACCCGCGCCGCCGAGTTGCCCGCGCAGCTCCTCTTGGATGGTGTGGGTGAGGAAGTCATCGGGAAGCTCGGAGCGGGTGCGCAAAAACTCCGCCTCGCCAGACTGCAGAGACATTGCCTCCATATGCACGTGCGAGGCTGGCATACCCTTGTAGTTGCCCTCGGGATCCTGCTGCAGCGTCGACGGGGTATCGATATTAACCTCGGTGAGTTTGCCGCCTACCAGACCGAACAGCACCGGACTGGAACCGAAAGAAACCTCGGGATCTTTGGTCATCTCGATGCCCTGCGCCTCGATATCTTCGCGGAAACTAGAGCGCAGCTGCTGGCCAATGAAATAACGCGCGGCGAATTCCGCCAACAACACCAGAACTAATACCGCGACTAAGACGGCGACGATGACTTTCCAGGCGGTTGCGGCGGATGATTTCGCTTGAGAGCTAGATGGCATAGGCACAGTCTAGCGTGAGTTAGCGTGGCTTAGAGGTTTTCGTTAATCCACTTTTCGGTCAGTTCGCCTTCGTTGCTGAACAGTTCGTCCAGGGCCTCGCCGACCTTCGGTTCGATAGCAGCGCCCATCATCGGGATGTTGACGGAGACATCGTTGGTGTAGCTCAAGGTAGTGGTTTCACCCTGTCCTGCCAGGTTGATGGCGCCCTTGAAATCCACCGGGGTGCCCTTGACGTCGGCGTTGTAGGAAAGCTCGGCTTTGTCGCCGGCCAGCTCGCCGATCTTGACGGTGCGCTTGACCTTCAGCGACTGCGACACCATCGCGCGTACGGCCTCCGGCAGGATGGTGACTGGCAGCAGCTCGAACAAGGTGGCCTCGTTGTTCGCGAACTGGTTGAGCTCACCTGGTTCTGGGGAGAGGTTTTCGGCGATGAATGCCCAGTACTTCTCGTTGGTCAGCGCCTGGTGTACCTTTTCGGCGGGTTGGTTGATCGTTACTGTGTTTTCGCTACGGGTAGACATGCCCTACAGACTACCCTGTGAAAGTGATGAATGATTTTAAGACGCAAGCAAATAAGGCCCTAGAAAATCCGGAATTACGCACGCTTGTCGACGACGGCTCGCTCCTCCACGTCGATGGCGTCGAGTTTGCGGAACTCACGACGTTCCACCTGGGTGGTGCGCCGCAGGCTGCGGTGCGCGTGACCACCAGCGAGGCCGCCGCTGCGGTGGTCCGCGTGTTGGATGCCGCCGGGCTGCCACTGTTGGTTGTCGGTGGCGGTTCCAATTTGCTGGTCACCGATGATGCCCTCGATGTGGTCGCGGTGATTATGGACGACGATCACTTGGAGATCGAGCCTTCCGCCGGCCTGCTGCGAGCAGGCGCCGGTGCGGTGTGGGATGAGGTGGTCGCCGCCAGTATCGAGGCCGGATTGGGCGGCCTGGAGTGCTTGTCGGGGATTCCGGGTTCAGCCGGTGCCACCCCAGTGCAAAACGTCGGCGCTTATGGTGCGGAGATCGCAGATGTGCTCACCCGCGTGCAGCTGTTGGATCGTGCGACGGGCACCGTCGAATGGGTGCCTGCCAGTGCGCTGGATTTGGCGTATCGCTATTCGAATTTGAAGTTCACCGCGCGCGGGGTGGTGCTGGCCGTGGAGTTTCAGCTGCACACCGATGGTCTTTCGGCGCCGCTGCGTTTCGGCCAGCTGGCGGGTGAGCCGGGACAGCGCCGCGATCCGGCTGCCGTGCGCGAGGAGGTGCTGGGCCTGCGTCGTTCCAAGGGGATGGTGCACGATCCGGCGGATCATGACACCTGGTCGGCGGGTTCGTTTTTCACCAACCCGGTGGTGCCGGAATCGCTTGCCGACGAGATCACCCAGATGGTCGCCGTCGAGTTGGGCTCGGACGAGGCCGCGGGCATGCCGCGGTTCCCGGTGGATGCAGGCAGCATGGCCACGGGCGGTTCTGGTGCCGCAGGGGTTGCCGGTGGGGCTGGAAATGGAGCCGCAGAAGCACTGGTGAAACTGTCGGCAGCGTGGTTGATCGACCGGGCTGGTTTTGCCAAAGGATTCCCGGGCGAGCACGCACCGGCGCGCTTGTCGACGAAGCACACGCTGGCACTGACCAATCGCGGAAATGCGAGTGCAGACGACGTCGTCAAGCTAGCCCGACAGGTGCGCGCCGGGGTACACGAGAAATTTCGGGTAGAACTAGAGCCCGAACCGCTGTGGATCGGGTTGGAAATCTAGCGCGGGTGCGGCTTAACGCGGGACGTCGATGGTGATGGTCTCGCCGCCGTAACCGTGTTCTTGGTCGTGGCCTTCGACGGTGATCTTGGCGACGCCCTCGGGGATGACGAAAGGACCACGCGAGCGAGTAAACGGCTGCTCGTTGGCGTGATCGTGGGCGAGTTCGTGTTCGGCTAGCACGTTGCCGTCTTCGTCGAGCACGCGCCAGCCGTCGGCGTAGCGATCTGGGGAATCGTACGGCGAGGAGACGGTGACGGCGATGTCGTATTCCGTGCCGTCGGGGCCGGAGAGCTCGGCAGATAGGATGTCGGGGTATTTCTGGTCGGCTGCTGCGTCGCCAGTAGCGGATTCAACTGCGCTCGAGGCCTGCTCGGTAGCGTTATCTGCCACCTCGTCGGCAGTCTCCTGCGCGTTGGAACACGCGGCCAGCGTGAGCGCGGACGTGGCGGCCAGAGTGGTAAAAGTGCGCGACAGTTTCATACCGCCCAAGTATATCGGCTTGCTAGACCGCCCTAGAGCGCCCTATTTATAGGTGTATTTGCCTTGTGTGACGCTGGCCCAGGCGACCGGAAGCTGTTGCTTGTAATAAGGCCAGTCGTGGATGCCGGTTGGCGCGTAGTCGAACTCGATGCCCTCGTGCAGCAAGTTATTTTCTTTTAGTGAGTGCTCCAGTTCCGCGGTGCACTGGTTGGTGAGTTTTTCCAGCGTGATGTTGCCGAAAAACGTCGGGACGCCTTCTGGGCGGGCGAGATCGATATCGTGCTGAGTGGCGTGGCCGTTGGCGGAATAGATATAGACCGGCATTTGGGCGATGCCTCGAGGGTCGGAAATGACGTCGTTACGCAGGCGCTCTGGGCTGGTGCCCGGGCCCCACATCAGATCCGGGTTGCCGCCCATGACGCGCGAGCCCAAGTTGAAATAGGCCCGGCCGGCGGTGCTGGTCGACGAATAGCAACCCGAGACCGAAAACGTGCCCGAATATAGCTGTGGGTACAAGTTGGCCAGGCGAATAGCAGCCGAGCCGCCCATGGACAGCCCGCCGATATAGCGCTCGCCGTTGAAGGCGATGTCGGTTTGTTGCTCCAGCACACCGGGTAATTCTTGGGTGAGGAAGGTCTCCCACTTCGCACGGCCCAGGTATGGGTCGGTCTCGTTCCAGTCGGTGTAGTTGGTGCCGCCGGCTTCGACCGGCATGATGGTGGTGACGTGCTCATTCGCCATGGTGCCCTGCACATCGCCCTTGCGCAGCCAGCCGGATTGGCGTGGGGCGGAAACACCGTCGAGAAGATACAGCATTGGTGCTGCCTTCTCGCGGTCTTTTGGATACTGCACCTGGACCTGCACGACGCGACGCATCGCCGGGGATTCTACGTAGAGGCGCTCGACGTCGAAACGCTCATCCGGCTCGCGGTTGATCAGACGCGGTTCGGCGAAATCCCGTTCGTTTTCGATCGGGTATGGCGTTGGCGAACCCCAGAGATTCCACATGGGCATGTGTCGCCAGGGGGTGTCGTTCTGGAAGAACTGGAGGACGTCGAGCACGTGGCCTTGCACCGCGGGGTCTTTGGACCAATCGGCCATCGGCTCCGACGAGCCGTCGAAGGCGATGCGGGAGCTGGTTTCGCTGGAACCCGGTTGCGCGTGGGCTTGTGGGGTAGCGACGGCGGACGAGACGGCGGCAGCCGCAGGCAGGCTGAGCG
The DNA here is from genome assembly GCF_041224285.1 of Corynebacterium drakensteinense. NCBI lineage: Bacteria > Bacillati > Actinomycetota > Actinomycetes > Mycobacteriales > Corynebacteriaceae > Corynebacterium > Corynebacterium drakensteinense. Next base: position 20,393 of record NZ_JAXOFP010000020.1, on the reverse strand, counting down.
CGGCGGACAACGCGAGGGCACTTGCGCGGCGGAATAGTGTGCGGCGAGGCGACATAGGTGGGCTCCAGAAGGATCGGTCGAGGCAATAATTTCGTGGCGGCGTAGCGTGCTTGCCGACGAGTTCTGGAGACATCTTAAACGGGGTCGCCGAAAAATGTAGAATCCCAAAAACTTCCGCAAATTATTTGGGTACCCTGGGTTTACGTGACACTTTAATCCCTGAAGGCGGAATTCCTTATGACGAATCAACAATCTCGTCTACATTCACAAGTTTTTGGATACAACGCTGCTCGCTGGGTTTTGACCGCAGTGACAGTAGCGATCACCATCTGGTTTTTGCTCATGATGAGTTGGATGGCGTTTCCCATGGTCATCGTGGCGGCAATCGTCGTGTTGTTTCATATCGACACTCAGTTAGACCAGAAGCAGCAGACGCTAAAAATCAAAGTCCTGTGGGTCCCCGTAAAAACCTGCAACTTCGCAGATATCAAGGAAGCTGCAATTCCACAGGACCCTTTGCCATTGGAACGTAATACCTTCGGCGTGCACTTCGTCGGAGGTGCATTGTCCATGCACGCGGGCGCGGCGAACTTGGTGCTGGAGATGGCAGATGGCAAAACCTACCGCGTGACGGTGGACCGACCACAGCAGTTCGTGAAGCGGTTGAATAACGCAGCTTAACGACGGCGGCCACGGGCTAAGTTGTGCAGCCGTTTAGCCATGGCCGCTGCGTGCACTACCTTGCACTACTCCGTTGCACTACGCGACATACTCCGCAGTTAGCGGGTGCCGTAGACCCGGCCTGGTTCTGGGGCGCCGTGCAGGCGGTCCAAAGTCACTGGTTCTAGCCCTTTGGCGCGCAGCCCGTCGATGATGCAGGTGGTCGCATCCGCCGTGGTGTTGTGGATATCGTGCAGCAGCACCACCTCGCCACCGTCGGCTTGGTTGACCGAACGTTCGCAGACGGTCTGAGCATTGCGATCGCGCCAGTCAAAGACGATGACATCCCACAGTGCAACGCCCATGCCGTGCGCACGCGCTGCCTGCACGACGTGATCACTGTGCGCGCCATAAGGCGGGCGCAACCAGCGCGGGGTTGTTCCCGTTACAGATTGCACAGCTCGGGTGTTCTGCGTGATCTCGGCATTGACCCGTGCTGGGCTGCTCAGCGCGAAGTTCACGTGCGTCGTACCGTGGTTGCCGATGGTGTGGCCGGAGTTGACGATGCGACGCGCCGTATCCGGCAAGGCATGCACCATCGGGGTTTGCACGAAAAACGTTGCCTTCGCTTGTTTGGCGTCGAGAGTATCCAGGATCCGGTTGGTCGGCGGTTGCGGGCCGTCGTCGAAAGTTAAAGCCACGCAGTTCGAGCAATCACCAGATGGGGTGACAGGAGCTGGTGGTTGATAACCAGGCGCCAAGTTTGGTGGGGTCGGCTTACTGCGCGGTTGTGGAGTGGACGATAGCTGTTGGACCTCTTTGGGCAGCGTTGCGTAAAACGCGCGGTAGGCCTCATCGGTGGAGTTGTGGAAAAACTCGAGAATCTGCGAGCCCAGCTGGAAATGATCCCAGCGCGGCACAAGAGAGCTGGCGGGGAGGGCAGGTGCGGAAGAAGCAAGATTTACCACGGCGCCAGAGCGCGCCGAATCGCTGGAACCCGCAGGGTTAGCGTGTGCCTCGATCGGGGAAGAAAACAAGCTCGCAATGATGGTGAACGAGCCGAAAATTGCGGCAAGTTTTTTCACGTCTGAGGCCTTTCCAGAAATGATTTTTCCAAAGTACATCGGGTAAAAAGTTAGCCACCTGACTGTAGCAAGTGACAGAAGTAAAAACAGTATATCCCTGGTGCAATCAGGCGGGGTGTAGGCGGTACTGAAATGGTCGGCCTTTCGGGGATGCAAAAACCGGGCCCTCGGGCCCGGTTGAAGCATGCCAGAGCACACCGCCCAGTTCCTGCACGCAGCCAAGCTTGTCTAGGCAGCTGCTGCACGCAGACTAGATAACCACTGCGCGCAATCTAGTCAGACTACCCAGTCGCGCCGGGCAACGGGTAGGTGCCGTCGACGCCGAGGCGGGCGTCGTCGTCAAGCAACAACGCAATCTCGGCCTCCTTCGAACCCCGCTCCGGCAAGCGACGGCCCTCAATCACACTGAATAACGCACGGCGGCCAATCATGCCAGCCTCGCGGTGCGCGGCACCAGCGGCCAGACGAGCATTCGCCTGCTCACGCCAAGCACCGGCAGCATCCTCGCCGAACTGCGCGGCCACCGCAGCCTCGAAAACACCAGGGTGGCCATAGACCACCACGGCACCAACGTGACCGAAACCGAGTGAGGTCAGCACGGCGGCTTTGACGGGGCGCCCGGCGTCGGCAAGCGAAACGCCGTCGCGCAGCCACACCAGATTCTTCGCCTTCGGCTCGATCAGCGGATCCACGCAATCCAGCGCCGCGTTGTGCGGCACGCGGCCGGTGCGGAAGACGTCAATCAAACCGCCGGTCTGGAACAGCGCGGCACCAGCCTTGGAGTGGCCCGTCAGCGACTTCTGCGAAATCACAAACAATGGGGCGTCGGCATCGCGGCCGACGGCAGGCCACAGCATGGAGTGCAGCTCGGACTCGTTCGGGTCGTTGGCGTTGGTGGAGGTGTCGTGCTTGGACAACACCGTCACGTCGTTCGGGTGCAAGCCCAGACCACGCAGCGACTTCGCCAAGCGCGAATTCTCACGGCCCCGTCCAGCACCCAAAGCACCCAGGCCCGGGGCAGGGATCGAGGTGTGCGCACCATCGGCATAGGACGCCGCGTGTGCAACCACCGCATAGACCGGCAAGCCCAGCTCACGGGCCAAGGAACCGCGCACCAGCAGGACGGTTCCGCCACCCTCGGCCTCCAAGAAGCCACCACGGCGACGGTCGTTCGCCCGGGAGATGAAGCGCTCGTCGATGCCCTGGTCGGTCATCTTCTTCGTTTCCGCGGTCGCATTCATATCACCGAAGCCGGCCAGCGATTCCACCTGCACGTCGTCGATACCACCGGCAACGACCACATCGGCCTTGCCCAGCTTGATCTTGTCGCAACCTTCCTCGATAGAAACCGCAGAGGTCGCGCACGCACCGATCGGGTGGATCATCGAACCGTAGCCGCCGACCAGCGACTGCATCGTGTGCGCAGCAATCACGTTCGGCAGAGCTTCCTGCAGGATGTCCGACGGACGCTCCTCATCCAAGAAGCGTGCGACGAAGACCTTGTGCAGCGATTCCATGCCACCAATACCGGTGCCCTGGGTGGAAGCAATATTGCCTGGGTGGATCGATTGCAGCAGTTCCGCGGGGCTGAACCCAGCGCTGATGAAGGCGTCGACGGCGGTGACCAGGTTCCACACAGCCATGCGGTCCAGGGCGTCGACCATGTGCTCCGGAATACCCCAGCGCGTGGGGTCGAAGTTATCCGGCATCTGGCCCGCCACCGTGCGTGTCAGCGTCGCCTTGCGCGGCACCTTCGCGGTAGCGCCCTGCAGGCGGGTGACTTGCCATTCGCCGTCGATCTCGACGACGCGGGTAAAGGCTGGGTCAGCAGCTTCGATATCGCGGGCCTGGGCCTCGGAAGGCACGGTGAAGGTGATGTCGCGGTCTAAGAAGACCGTCGCCAAGTCGATCGAACCCTGATCCTGCAGGTGATACTTATCCGACAGGGTGCGCACACCGGCGCGGGCGACGACCTCATCGCGGAAGCGGGAATAGATTTCCTCTTCGGCGATTTCCGCCCCATTGGCGTCGTACCAGCCTGGGGTTGGGTCTTCAGCCCAGTTGACCAGGCCCGTCATCCAGGCCAATTCCAGAACACCGGCGGCGGTCAGCTCCACGGAGCCATCGCGCTGGATGCCGTATTCCGCCTCGAAACGGGTGCGGCCCGAACCCCAGGACGAGACCTCACCGACACCCGCGATGACGATCATGTCATCCAGGTCCGTGGTGATCTCGCCGGTCTCCACGCGCTCCGGCTGTGCAGGCACCGCGATATTTGGCAGGGCGGTGATGGTCGCCGGGGCAGCGGGGGCGTTGGCTGCTGCCTCTGCGGCGGCTGCTGCGGCCTTTTCTGCATTCGCTGCCGCCTGGGCAGTCAGCTCGGCCATGTTCAACGTGTCACCCAAACCACCGGTGAGATCCAGGTGCAGTGGGGCGCTGGCAGCCTGGGTACGGGAATCGGCAGAGGCCAAGCTCATCAACTCGTGGGAAATCTCATCCGGGTTCCATACGCGGATACCTGCAGCCTCAACGGCCGGAACTAGTCCGTCGTTGCCGGCCATCAGGTGCGTACCGGCCACCCAACCGATCAGAACCTGCGCCAGGGTGACACCGTCGGACCAGCCAGCCTCAACCTTCCACTTGTTCATAATCGCATCCAGTGCGGCCTTGACCTCACCATAAGCGCCGTCGCCACCGAATACACCACGGTTCGGCGAACCAGGAAGCACCACATGGCAGCGCTTGTCGACGCCAGCCTGCGCCAAACCGGCCAATCCCGCGATGGTGCGCTCGACGGACCACAACAGCAAACGCGTTTGGTTCTCCGCCTGCGGGCCAGCGTCGGCCAGCGATCCCGTCACTGGTGGGGCAGCGAATGGGAAGGCCAGGGTTGGGATCAGCGCCGGCTTGAGCAGCTTCACCTCATTGCCGACAGATTCCACCTGCTCGGTGCCGATCCAGTCGATGACCGCATCGACGTCGCGGTAGGACGACAAGTTCGCCGGAACCAGCCACAACGCAGCACCCGGAATGGCGTGCTCGGCATACAGCTTGCGGGCAAATTCCTTACGCGCTTGGCTCACGCGCGAAGCAGTCATGACGATGGTCGCGCCGCCTTCGAGCAGGCGCGCGATCAGTGCAGTGGCAATCGAGCCCGGAGCAGCACCGGTAACCAGCGCAACATCCTCGGCGTAGGCGCCCTGTAGCTCAGATTCTGCCAGCTGCGCGATCTCTTCCAGCTCGCCCTGCCCACCGTTGGCTGCCCACCAGCGGGCTTGCTTGGCGACGGTGGTGCCGGTGCCGCGGAAACGCTCGATGTTGATATCTGCCTGGCCCAGGGCGTAGCGGGCGAGATCTTCGCGGGCGCTGGCCCAGCGGTCGTCGAAAAGCACGGCCTTGCGGGCATCAAAGACCGGGGTGACGGTCTTGACCCAGCCGGAACCCAGTTCGGCCTCGACGGTTTCGAACAGCGTGTTATCGCTTTCCGGGGTCTCCGGTGCGGGCTCGGACAAGCCAAGTTGTGCCAGCACGGTGCGCGCGGCGGTGGCCAACACGCCGTTTTCGCCGGTGACCTGCTCGGCGAATTCGTTGAGCGCAGCGGAATCCACGACGGAACCACCACCGGCACCGGAACCACCGGTTGCTTGCGAGACCGCCACCCCGTGGCGAGCAGCCACCTGCTGCACGGCGGCGTCGACCAGCTCGTTGACCTCTGCCTTGGAGCTAGCGGTGGTCGGGATCGTCGATAGCGAACCACCGCGGACCGAATCTTCTTCGCGCGATCCCAGCAGGATCTCGGCTTCGACGTGGGCGATCCAGGATTGCGGCAGCGACCAGGTGCCGGTCACGCGCTCGCCGACGGCGGCTGGCTTGGCACCGGCGGCACCGGTGAGCTGGCGCAGGCGGGCACCGATGGCCTCGCTGAGCACCGAACCAAACGGACTGTAGCCCGGAGCTGCGGTGGTGACGCGGCCGCGCAGGGTGGCGACATCAGCATCAGCGGCCCCGTCGATGGCTGGAACACCCAGTTCAGCGGACATATCCATGAGCAACTGGTTCCGGCGCGAGGACACCCCGTTGGTGAGTTCTTCGACGGTATCGGAATCGTTGATCTGATCCAGGCGGATCTTGTTGGAAAACGCGAACAGCGTCATGATGGCTTCGGCGGCGGTGAAGCTGAGCTCGCCGGCCGGGGCGCCGCCACCGGCAGGGGTTGCAGGGGCTGCTGCGGTCGCGTCGTTCGCGTCTGAGCCAGAACCAGAGCTAGAACCAGCGCTAGAACCAGAACCAGCGTCAGCCTGGGATCCGGCCTCTGCCAGCGGTGCCGGGTTCTCATTTGGTTTCGCAGCCTCGGCGCCGACCTCCGGGGTCTGGCTGGCTTGGTCGGCAGCAGCAGAGCTGGAGGCAGCAGAGTTGGAAGCACCGGCACCGTCAGCAGCGCCAGCACCAGCCGCTTCGTCGTCGGCGGGCTCTTCTGTTGGAGCCTCGGTGACGTCGGCAAGCATGACCACATCCTGGTCGCGCTCGACGTTGTATACCGGCAAACTCACCCCAGCCACGGCCAGGGAACGCTGCGCCAGGTTGGTCAGCGTCGGCGAGCTAGCCAGGCCGACCTCGATGATCTGCTCAACGCGGCCGAACAGGAGCTCCTGGGTCTCGATCCAGCGCACCGGCGAAGCAAACTGCCAGGACAACAGCTCGACCAGCAGCAGGCGGGCGAGTTTTTGCGGATCCATGTTCGCGGCGTCGATGTTGTCCAGACGACCCGATGGGGCCAGGGCAGCGGTGGCATCGACGAAATCTTGGGTGAGCTCAAACGGGCGGGCCACCAGGTTCGGAACATAGCGTCCGACCAGGGCATCCAGGTCCAAGGTCTCCGGTAGCAGCTCGTCGAGTTTTTCGGCGAATGCGGGCACTCCGTCGCGCAGCACGCGGGAGTGGAATGGCACATCGATGCCAGGCACGGTGACGAAGGCACGCGGAGCGATGGCGGTGGCGCGCTTGCCCAGCTCCGCCAGGCCCGCCTTGGTGCCGGCGATGGAATACTGCTGGCCGGAGATGTTGTAGTTGACGATCTCCAAGAACTCGCCGGTTTCAGCAGCCACCTTGGCGACGTAATCCTGCACGTCGTCGGCGCTGACACCAATCATGTTCGGGCGCAGAGCACCCATACCGTAGTTGGAGTTACCGTGCTCGTCGCGCTCGACGAGGGTACCCATCGCGGAACCACGCGAGTAGACGATATCGATGACAGCTTCCAGGTTGAAGATATTCGCCAGCGAGGCCAGCGCGGTGTATTCACCCAAGGAGTGGCCGGCGTACATGGCATCGGCAGCAAGTGCGTTGTTCTCGCGTAGGCGCTCGGTCTGGCCATAGGCGACGACGGCGAGGGCGACCTGGGTGAACTGCGTCAGGTGCAGCACGCCCTGTGGGTGGCGGAAGGTGGTACCGCGCACCGTGAGCTCGGTGGGGTTGTCGTCGATGATCTGGCGGATGGAGAAGCCGTGCTGGGTGCGGGTGTGGTGATCCGCCCGGCGCCAGGCCTCACGGGCAGCTGGCGAGGCGTTGCGATCGCCGCGGCCCATGCCTTCTGCCTGCACGCCTTGGCCTGGGTAAACATAGGCGGTGGCGGGTTGCGCCAGCAGTGCCTGGCCGACGGAGACGACCTCACCGTCGATACGGCAGGTGACCTCCAGTGCGCTGTGGATTCCAGCACGGCCGACGCGCTCAGTGGTGATTTCGACCTTGTCGCCGAGTTGCACCATCCCGAACATGGAATAGGTCCAGCTGGTGACGGTGCCGTGGGTGTTCGCCAGGTGCTGGGCGGTCGCCGAGAGCCACATGCCGTGGACCAAGGCGTCGTCAAGATTGACCAGGCGAGCAGCGTTGGTGGAGGTGTGGATCGGGTTGTAGTCGCCCGAGACCAGCGCGAATGGGGTCATATCCTGCGGGGCCGTGACGGTCGCGCGGTCGACGAAGGAGCGTGGGGTCGGCTCGACTTCAGCGGCTAGGGCAGCACCGCCCCATTCCGGGGCAGGTGCTGGGACGCTAGCACCGGTGGCGCGGCCGCGGATGGCGAAGCGCTGCATCTGGGTAGCAACCAATTCGCCGGATTCGTGATCGCGCAATTCCAGCTTAACGGTGACGATGCGCCCGGCGTTGGACTCGTCGATCGCGGAGCACCACGATTTCACGTCGATGCGGCGGCCATTGCCTTTGGTGCCGCGGGAGAGTTCGTGCAGTGGAACCCGCAGGTCAATGACGTGGTTGAGGTGTACGGCGTTGAGCAGGCCCTCGATGACGGGGTAGTCGGTTCCAGCCGGTTCGCCGTGTTCTTCGCCGATGCGGCCAGAACCCAGGGCAGTATAGATCGCTGGCCAGGCCGGGCCCACCAACACGTCCGGGGTGCCCGGGGCGGTGGTGAGCTTATCGCCGAGACCCGCGCCGGTGACTGCGGTGTGCGCTTGCAGCAAGGTGGTGGGCAGAGTGAAAGAATCCTCTGCATAGCCGAATGGGTACTGCTCGCTGACCGAACCCTCCACGATGGCAGGCAACGCGGTGATCTCGTCGCCAGACTCCGAGGTCGAACCCACACCGGCCAGGCCGGCCAGCAGATCGAAGACGGCCTTGGGCAGGCGTTCACGGTCGACGACTGGGCTGGCGCCGGTGGCGACGGCGTCGGAAAGATCGACCGGGATGGACACGGACTTCACGTAGAACGGGCGCTGCTCGGCTGGCAGATCGTCCCAGTAGGAATCGGTGTTGATGCGGATCGACCACTGCGGGGCAGCCTGAGTGCCATCGTTGATGATGTCGAAGGCCTCAGCTGGCAGCTCTACCGCCGGATTGGCGATGGTGTGGCCGTGCCACTGCAGGGATGGGGCGTGACGCAAGAAATCCTCGGCGGTTTTCGCATTACCCAGGCGTGAGTACTGCGCGGACGGCTCAACGCCTGCCTGCTGCAGGGCTTGCGTGGTGCCAGTTTCGAAGCGGGCGAGCAGCTCGGCGACCGGCTCGTCGACCTTGGTGATACCCGCGACCGAGACTGGTCCAGGGATGATGCGCACGGCATCGGCGTCGTAACGCGCTTCCTGGGCCTGCCAGAGGGTGTCTTTGGAGAACCACTTTTTCAGGTCACCATCGATGGCGGTGGTCCACGGCATCGGCTTGTTGTGCTTGTGGTTGAGAGTGACGAACCAAGCTGCATCGCGGGCGGCGACGGTGGTGGTGGCAGCAGCCGGGAAGGCCTCGAGCAGCGTGCGCAGGTTGGCTGGGGCATCGGCGACGGAATCCAAGTCGGGGAACAGGGTGTCGATCTCGCCGTGATCGGCTGGGTGCAGGCGCGCTTCGATGCGGTGCAACAAGTCAAACCAGCGATCCTGCCAGGTTGGGTCCATGAACGGGAAGGCCAGGTCGACGAAGCGTTCCATCCACTGCTGGTAGGTCATGGTCTCGACGTCACCGAAATACGGCTTGGAGGTCTTGTCCAGCGCGGCGATGATCTCGTCGCGGTGATCCTGGTAATCGGCCGGATCCAGCGAAGTGATCAGCCTGGCGGCAGCGGCGAAAGAATTGTCGATTTCGTGCAGGTCCGCCAGCAAGTGCGACTGCCCAGAAGCGACCCCACCGTTGGCCTTGCCGCGGCCAACCCAACCGCCGTTGGTCTCCGGGCTGATACCTGGGGTGTCGACGAGCAGCTGCTTGACCTGCGGGGAAGTGGTGGCTTCTTTGGTGGCCATGGCGACGGTGCCGACGAACACGCCGTCGACAGGCATGCGTGGCAGGGAATACTTCTGCGACCAGGTACCGGTCAGGTATTCCGCGGCGCGCTCCGCCGAGTAAATGCCACCGCCGACGGTGATGGTGACGTTATCGTGCTCGCGGGCTGCGGCGTAGGTGTCGATGAGCATCTCGTCGAGGTCCAGCCACGAGTGGTGCCCGCCGGCGTGGCCGTCTTCGATCTGCAGAATCAGCTGGTGCTCCGGGTTGGCATCGGCGATGGCGAGGATATCGCGGATCTGCGCGGTGGTGCCCGGCTTGAAGGAAATATACGGGAAGCCGTCGGCACGCAGCTGGGCGAGCAGCTTATCGGCCTCGTCGGCTTCTGGCACGCCAGCGGAAATGGTGACACCGGTGATTGGGGCGCCGTTCGCGCGGGCCTTCGGGACGATACGCGTCTGGCCGAACTGCAGATTCCACATGAAGCGGTCGAAGAACATGGTGTTGAACGCGACGGTGCGGCCAGGCTGCAACTGCCGGATCAGCGAGTTTTTCAGTTCGGTGAACAGCTCTTCGGAATACATTCCGCCGCCAGCCATCTCCGTCCAGAAACCGGCGTTGGCAGCAGCGGCGACGATGGCCGGATCAACGGTGGTCGGGGTCATGCCGCCGAGCATGATCGGGGACAGGCCGGTCAGCGCAGAGAACTTCGTCTGCGTGTAAGTCTTGCCGTCGGGCAGCGTGACCAGGCGTGGGGCGAAGGCGGACCAATCGCGGGCAGTGGGCAGTTGCGCGCCGGGGGTGGCGAGGTTATCGCGTTGCGACGGCGTCCAGGCCGGAACCACGGCCAGGCCGGTGCCCGCCACGAGAGGTGTGGTGAGTTTGGCCAGGCCGTCGTCAAGCACCAAGGCGTGGCTGATCTGCTGGTCGACCATCTGGGCGGTCTGTGCGGTCCAGTCGAAGGGGTGGACCAGGATGTCGCGGACGACGGTGGCGATGTCCGTTTCGCCGAGGTCCAGGTTGCAGGCGGTGGCCCACTCGATGGTGAGTTCTGCGGCTTCGGTGAGGCTGTCGTGGTGGAATGGCAGCGCGACCGGCAAGTAGGTGAAGTTCGGGGTGAGTTCTGAGCCGCCAAATTCGCGGGCTTCCAGGGCGTCGTTATAGGCGCTGGCGTGGGCGGCGACGTTGTTTTCGACCGCGGCGAGCTCATCCGGGGTGCCAGAGACGACGAAGGCGCGGGTGCCGTTGACCACGGAGATGGCGGCCGAGCCGGTGTTGGGGTTATCCAGGCACTTGTCGACGAATTCACGCGGCAGGTCGCGGATCAGCAGCATGTGCGAGCGCGAATCGGTAGAACCGTGGCTTACGTTTGCTGCTGTACCCATCAGAATGGCCAGGGCCAGCGCGTGGACTGGATGTTTAATGGCGGCGATGCCGAGGCTGCCCTGGGAGTGGCCGAAGGCAGTGGTTGGGTTGTTCTGTGTTGCGCCCTGTTCTAGGTCGCAACCTGCAAGGTCCAGCCCCAGGTCACGCAATTGATCAATGGCAGCCAACTGGCTGAGCACGATGCCCGGGATGCTGACGGCGGGGAAGACGTCATTGGCGGTGTTCGAGGTGCTGGCGGTGTGGTCGGATGCGCCGGTGTCTTGGGAGTCCGCGTGCACGAGCGCTTCCAAGCGCTCCATGGCTCCTGGGATAGTAGAAGCAATGGTGCGGGCATATGGGCTGACCAGGCTGCGGGCTTGGGTCAGGTAGCTATCCAGGCGGCCGACGGCGTGGTGGCTAGCGGCGGCGCTGTGCAGCTGCTTTTCCCATTCCGAGGCTTGACCAGCAAAAATGATGGCAGGGGCGCGCATGGAATCTAGCGGTGTCAAAGACATGCAGTGGCATCCTTTACTGAAAATATGAGGAAACGTTCATGTTGTCCTTGCTCACCGTAGTGCATGCGAGTTAGCTCACGGGTATAACTCGCGCTAAATGTGAGTAAATTCTCATGATTTTGTTTTAGAAACCACTTGTGTGGGGTGTGGAGCTGTTGAATGGGGGTGGGGTGGCAGGGTTTTACATGCCGGGAGGTGCAGCAGGCACGATGAGTGGAACCGTAGTCCCGCGTGCTTCAGACATGACTGGATCAGGGTTGACATGGGCATCCAGATTGAAGACTTCGCTGAGTAATTCAGGAGTGATGACCTGAGCAGGGCTGCCACTGGCGTGTATTGCGCCATCTTTCATCACTACGAGATGATCGGAATAGCGGATCGCAAGGTTGAGATCATGAAGCACCATAACGATGGTTCGACCCAAATCATGCTTCAGGCGCGTGACCAAATTAAGAACGTCGATGGAATGCGAAAGATCCAGGTAGGTAGTGGGCTCGTCTAAAAACAACACATCAGTCTGCTGTGCAAGCACCATGCTGATCCACACTCGTTGGCGTTGACCTCCAGATAATGCTTCCAGCGAGCGTTCAGCTAGATGCGCGGTGTTTGTGAGTTCGAGTGCGCGCAACACCTCTTGTTCATCGGCAGCGGACCACTGGTTGATCCACGACTGGTGCGGGTGGCGTCCGCGTGCGACCAGATCCGAGACTAATAACCCCTCCGGCGCACTGGGGGCCTGGGGCAAGACACCTACAGTTTTTGCCAGGTTTTTACGCTTCATTGTGGTCGCGTCTTTACCGTCGACGGTTACCGTGCCTTGGCGCAGGGGAATGAGCCGGGAAACTGCGCGCAAGAGGGTAGATTTTCCACAACCGTTGGGGCCGATGATGGTGGTGATTTCTCCACTTGGGAAATTCACCGAAAGATCATCGATGATGATGTTATCGCCATAACCAACACAGAGATTTTGTGCATTGACGCTAACACCACGGTTAGGGGGTGTAGAAATTGGATTGTTCATCGTCTTTTTCTTAGTTCTTGTTTATTCGTAGTTCTTGTTACGAGTTGTTTTTAATCTGAAGTGCTTGCACCGAATTGGCTTTGAGAGCCGGGATATGAAAATCGTGCGGAGACGATCAGCACCTCGGGGACAATTCCGATCATGACGACCTAGACCGCTTGAGATTCGAGCTGATAAGCAGGTAGAGCAGGAATACGCCACCAAAAGCGGACGTCACGATGCCAACTGGGAGATCCACGGGGATATTCGTGCGAACCACGAGGTCAGCCCCTAACAGCAAGATTGCTCCCATGAATGCAGAAGCGACCAGCGGTGGCGTGGAGAGCCTGGTGATGCGTACCGCCAACTGCGGGGCGACAAACGCTACGAATCCGATCGGCCCAGCTGCAGCCACGGCGATTGATGCCAGAGTTACTGCGATAACTAAAAAAGTTAGCTGTGTACGTGAGACTCGAAGGCCAAGTGCTGCGGCGAGATCTTGGCCAAGCACGGCAGCAGTTAGCGTGTAGGCCATCCACGCTAATAGCGGGACGCAGATGAGGATGACGAGTGCTACCGGAACGGCGCGGTCCCAGTTAGTCGAATTGAGGGAACCTGCTAACCACTGTTGCGCGGTAGCGGCATCCCGTAACTCTGCTCGTGTCATCAAAAAGCCGATATAAGCATTCATGAGAGCCGTGATGATGATTCCGAATAGCACGAGCCGATAGGCATCGAAACTGCCCCGTGATGACAGGATCCAGACGACAGCACCAGTAATGAGGCCACCAGCCAATGCAGCAAGGGGTAAGCCGAAGGTGGCAATCTTTCCGGCTACCGCAGCAAAAGCTCCAACACCTCCACCGAAGGTGAGTACGGTCACGGCGGCCGCAGAAGCGCCAGAGGTAATACCAAGTATGTCTGGACTAGCAAGTGGGTTGCCAGTCACTGATTGAGTTAGCGCACCAGCCAAACCCAGTGCAAAGCCTACCGTCAGCGCTGTTAAAGCCCGCGGCATACGCCAATCGAAAACTGCGATGCGTTCAATACGAGAACCGTCGCCAAGGAAAATTATGCGCAATACCTCAGGGACAGTTAAAGGATAATCGCCGATGGCGATCGAAGCCGCAAAAATGAGCACTGCTGCGCAAATCATGGCGATGGTGCTAAAAAGAACCCACGGGCGCCAGACCAGAGAGATGTGCCCCTTGCGTAGCGCTGGTCGTCCCGGCACCACTGGACGGGACAGTAGACGTGATGAGCTTGTCATAGAGCAACTACCTTCCGCCGATAAATGAGGTACATAAAGAATGGCGCACCGACGAATGCCAGCACGATTCCGACTTGTAATTCACCCGGGCGGGCAATGAGACGACCCAAAATATCTGAAAGCAACAGTAAGCTAGCACCGGTCAGCGCGGAATATGGAAGAATCCACCGGTAATCAGGCCCGCACAGACTACGAGCAATATGCGGTACAACCAAACCAATAAAACCGATCGGGCCCGCGGCCGCCGTGGCAGCTCCCGCAAGTAACGCGATGACCACCATGCCGAGCAACCGAGCCCGGTAAGTATTGACGCCAAGCGCACTAGCTGCGTCGTCGCCAAGATTCAGCAGATTCAAAGTAGGTGCGGTTGCAAGTGCAACTATGAGCCCGATCGCGATAAACGGCGCGGTGCCCCAAAAAATTGAAAGATCCCTGCCAGATAATGCGCCAACGCTCCAGAAGCGCATCCGGTCCAGACTGTTGTCGTCGATGAGCGTGAGTGCAGTGGTCATGGAATGCAGCACCGCTGTTAGTGCAGCGCCGCCAAGGATTAACGTGAGTGGATTGATCTGTCCCCCACCCAGCGAGGCAAGACCGAAAACTAGTGCAGTGGCAAGAACTGCACCACAAAAAGCCACGACGGATGTGCTCAAGGCTGAAGTAAGCCCAAACGCGAAAAAACCTAGGACGACAGCGAAAGCTGCGCCCGCTGAAACCCCCAAAAGTCCTGGGTCAGCCAATGGGTTTCGTGTATGGCCTTGGATTAATGCACCTGCGACACCGAGTGCAGCACCGACAAATAAGCCGATGAGGGTGCGGGGCCAGCGGAGATCTGCGATAACGCGAGCGTCCGCGGAACCAGACTGAGGTTCGTCAAGCAATGAAGGTAGATTAATTAATGCTTGCACGGCATCTGCGAACGCAATTGGGCGGGCTCCAAACAGCAAGCTGCCAAGTGTCACAGCTAGGACGACGAAGACGAGAATGATGAGTCCTGTAACGCGACGTGTACGTAAGGATCGCGGCTGCTTAGTATTCTCCGATAAGTCCTTGTGTATATCACGCGTAGGTGATGATCCGGGGGATTTCATAGCATTGACTAACCTACAAGATCATACGAATTTCCGATAGTGGTGGTGTGGCGGTGCCGCGGTGCGACGGGCGCGCAGTTCTGCCGTAGGTATGATCTCTGTCTTTGAGTGTCAAATCCTAATTAGTTTAGAAAGCATAACCTTGCTAGTAGCTGTGTCTGGATTATATGGTTATGGAAGTGCATCGGACATATCGATGAAACTCACAGTCAAACCGCAGCAGTGACCAGTATGTGGTTGCATGCGGAACTAGCGAAAGAAGGAACGAGCATGCCGCAAATTGCGTCCTCCTCAGTGATTGACACACGGAAGCACCGAGGGTCTGTTGCCCGTCTAGCAGCAATTGTCACTTCTATGACCTTAATGCTGGGTCTTGCAGCGTGTGCTGAAAATGGCGAAAGCAATGATGCTGCCGACAACAACTCTGGTGAAACGCGCACGATTGAACACGCACTTGGTGTTGCCGAGATTGAGGGCACACCCGAACGTGTAGTTACCCTTGGCCAGGGTTCCACCGAGACTACCCTTGCACTCGGCGTGGTCCCGATTGCCGTTGAATCCTATGAATGGGGTGCAGATGAGTCGGGCTACTTGCCATGGGTCAACGAAGAGCTCGAAGAAATGGGCGTCAAAGATGACGAGAAGCCAGAGTTGATTACAGGTGCCGAAGAACTTAGCGCGGAAGAGATTGCGGCGCTGGAACCTGACCTGATCTTGGCCCCTTGGTCTGGCCTTACGCAAGAGCAGTACGACCAGATCAGCGAAATTGCGCCAACCGTCGCGTACGAAGAAGAGCCATGGGTCATTACTTGGGAAGAGCAGATCAATACTGTTGCTGAAGCACTGGGTAAAGGCGACCAAGCGCAGGACTTGATCGACGGTATCAACCAGGAGTTTGACGATGCCAAGGAAGAATCTTACGGCGAGCACACCTTCAGCTTCATTTATAACTCTGGAGTGGGAAACTACGGTATCTTCTTGCCAACGGAACAGCGTGTTCAATTCGTGTCCAAATTAGGCCTCCAGGTAGATCCTGTGGTTGAAGAGTTCCGGGATAGCGTAGTTGCGGGAACTGACTCTGCGACCGTCAGCGCAGAAAACCTGGATAAATTGAATGATTCAGATTTGATCTTCACTTTCTACTCTGACGAAGCGTCGCGTAAAGAACTGCACGCAGACCCTGCGTACTCCGGTATCGCTGCTATCGCACAGGGTGCTGAGGTTGCTCCGACCGACCAGTCCTTTGTTACGGGGTCATCGATGATTAACCCACTGACTGTTCCATGGGCAATTGAACGTTACAAAGAGCAGATTGACGACGCGCTGGCAAAAGCCCAGCAATAGATTGACGCTGCCTTCTGAATCGTGTGAGCAATTTCGATTGCAGAGACACTAGAAACCGCCGTGGTTGGCCAACGTAGATGGCTTTCCATGGCGGTTAACTTTTGGAAAAGTCAGTGAACTCAGAGCCAGGCCGGCTTGCCGAAGTCGGTGTCTGGTCCCTTCAACCACACTGGCTAGAAAAAGCTCAAGGGCCTGGCCCCGATGTTTTATCGGAGTCAGGCCCTTGTGGTTGCGCGCAGGTATGCGGCCCGCGGCTGCGGCTAGAGCAAGGAGGACGACAAACTAGTTCTTGTCAGCATCCTCGGCGCCGTCGTCTGCCGCAGCTACCGCGTCTTCGTCGGGCTGCGCGTCGTCAAGATCGTCTACCTCGACGCCCGCAATGTCGGATTCCTGGTGGTCCGGCTGCTCATCGAGCGGCTTCGCCTTGCCGGAATTATCGGAATCATCGGAACCGTCGGCCTCGTCAGCGTCGGTAGCGTCGTCCTTTTCCTTCGGCACCAGCCCCAACATATCCAGCAAATCGGCCTGAACTTCGCGGCGGCGCAGCTTACCGATCTGGTCAGTGGCGAGCTCTTCGAAGTGGTAGAAGGTGCGCGGAACCTTGTAGGCAGTCAGACGTTCACGGCAGTAATCCTTCAGGCCATCCGGGTCCAGTGCAGCACCGGCGCGCAGCACAACGCAGGCGACGACGTCTTCCGAACCGTCCTTGCGTGGGCGGCCCACCACGGCGCACTCTTCGACGTCTGGGTGCTGGCCCAGGCAGTCCTCGACCTCGCCAGGGTAGACGTTGAAACCACCAGTGATGATCATTTCCTTAATGCGGGACACGATGCGCACGAAGCCATCTTCTTCCATCACGGCCATGTCGCCGGTGCGGAACCAGCCATCATGGAAAGCGTTTTCCGTGGCTTCCTCATTGTGCAGATAGCCCTTGAACACCTGCGGGCCGCGGCCGAGCAGCTCGCCTTCCTCGCCATCCGGCATGGTCTCTTCCAAATTATCCGGGTTGGCGATGCGAACCTCAGTATCCGGGAATGGGATACCGATATAACCCGGGCGACGGTTTTCCGAGTGCGGGTTACAACACAACACCGGCGAGGTTTCGGTCAGACCGTAGCCTTCCACCAGCAGGCCGCCGGTGCGTTGTTCCCACTTCTCGACGGTGGCCTCTGGCAACGGGGCGGCACCCGAAATGGAGTTGGCGATACCTTTCAAGTCGATGTCCTGCTTCTCGGCTGCCTCCATAACCTTGGAGTACAGCGTCGGCACGCCAGGCATCCAGGATGGCTTGCGGTTTTTGATGACGTCCATCAGCAACGGGATTTCCGGCTTCGGCACCAGCACCATCTCGCCACCCAGCGAGACCGCCAGTCCGGCGATCAGCGTCAGACCGTAAACATGGAACATCGGCAGGGCACCCAGCACGCGCTCGTCCGGGTTGCGGCCCAGGGTAGGGAAGAACGCCAAGATCTGGGCGATATTCGCGGAAATATTGCCCTGGGTGAGCTCTGCACCCTTTGGTGCGCCGGTAGTGCCCGAGGTGTAGAGAATCAGCGCGGTCGTGTCACTAGTGACACAATCAGGGGTACGGATCTCCCGCCCGTCGCCACCGAAAGCCTCACTGGCCAGGGATTCAAAAGAGATGGTGTTGGGTGCAAACTGGGACAGTTGCTTGCGTTTTTCGCGGATCGACGGCAGCGGCAGGTAACGCAGGGCCAGCTGCTTGGTGCGCGGCATCGCGTTGATCATGTTGACCGAAATGATGGTCTCCAGTGGAGTCTTGCTGCGCACCTGCTCCAACATTGGGGCTGCCTTGTCCCAGCAAATCGCGATGCGGGCGCCGTGATCCTGGAACAGGCCTTCCAACTCGTGGGCAGTATAGAGCGGGTTGTGTTCGACGACAGTCGCACCAATTTTCTGGATGGCATAAAAAGCAATAACGTGCTGTGGACAGTTCGGCAACAGCACCGCCACGCGGTCGCCCGGACCTACGCCGAAAGCCTTCAGGCCGGCGGCGACAGCGCGCACGTTCTTGTCGAGCTCACTGTATGTCATCGACTCGCCAAAAAAGTACGTCGCCTGCCGGTGGTGGTTATTGGTCAGGTTGTTGTCGTACAAGCTCAGCAGAGTCTTGTGCTCGTATTCCGGCTTTTCCGGAATATCGCCGTAGTGCTGTAGCCACGCCTTGGTATCCGAAGCGGTCATTGCTACCTCCTTGAGTAGGGGTGTTGTGCATCACACGATTTGAGATAACCCCACACTACCAATTGGTGAGTAGTTTCACATAACCAGCGCGGATTTCGTGCGAAGCCGAGAATACTCCCAGCATACAGGGGTGTGTAATGGAAAAGGGGCGTGCCGACGGTTGCAGTGGTGCGTCGGCACGCCCCTCTTTCGCGCGGTTTTTGCGAATCTCGATTCGTTAGTTTTCAGACTCTCCCAAGCGCTCCATCAGATCGGCTTGTACCTCACGTCGGCGGATTTTGCCCAGCTGGTCGCGGGCCAATTCCTCAAAGTGGTAGAAGGTGCGCGGAACCTTGTAGCGGGTTAAGCGCTGACGGCAGAACTCGCGCAAACCTTCCGGATCCAGCTCGGCGCCGTCGTTGAGAATCACACAGGCGACCACATCTTCCGAACCATCCTTGCGCGGGCGCCCCACCACGGCAACATCGGCGACGTCGCGGTGCGAACCCACGGTTTCTTCCACCTCCGCCGGGTGCACGTTGAAACCGCCGGTGATGATGATTTCCTTCAGGCGTGAAACCAGCCGCAAAAAACCGTCTTCTTCCATCACGCCCATGTCACCGGTGCGGAACCAGCCATCGTGGAAAGCCTCCTCGGTGGCTTCCGGCTTATTCAAGTAGCCCTGGAAAACCTGTGGTCCTTTGACCAGGACCTCGCCCTCTTCACCATTCGGCATGGTCTCGTCGAGGTTGTTCTGGTTGGCGATGCGGATCAAGGTATTGGGCATAGGCACGCCGATAAAGCCCGGACGGCGATTTTCGTTGACTGGGTTAGCAACGATCACCGGAGAGGTTTCGGTCAGGCCGTAGCCTTCCACCAACAGGCCGCCGGACAGCTTTTCCCACTCGTCGACGGTGGCGGCAGGCAGTGGTGCAGCACCGGCAAACGAATACCGGATGCCCTGCAAGTCGAGGTCTTTGCTTTGCGCTTCCTCGGCGATCCTGTCGTAGAGTGTTGGCACTCCCGGCAGCCAGGTTGGCTTACGCTTTTTGATGGCGTCCAGCAGCAATGGGATTTCCGGCTTCGGCAGCAGAATGATTTCGCCGCCGATGTAGACAGAAAGCGCTCCGATAAGCGTGAGGCCATAAACGTGGAACATCGGCAGCGCGCCCATCAACGTTTCTGGCTTTTCGCCAATGCCCGGTAGCCAGTACTTGGCCATCTGCACGTTGGAGCAGATATTACGGTGGCTGAGCATCGCGCCCTTTGGTGCACCGGTGGTTCCCGAAGTGTAGAGGATGAATGCGATGTCATCCGGGGTAATCGTCGGCTCGGGTTCCAGGTGCTCACCGGTGCCGCCGATCGCGCCGTCGAGAAGCATGCCGTACGGGATGGCGTTGTCGGCTGGTGCGGTGAGCATATCGCGTTTTTCGCGTACCGACGGCAGCGGTAGGTAGCGCAAGGCCAGCTGCTTGGTCGTCGGCATCGCCTCGACCATGTTGACCGCGATCAGGTTTTGCAGCGCAGTGCTGTGGCGCAGCGGTTCCAGAGATTCGGCGATTTTGTCCCAGACGATCGCGGTGCGCGACTCGTGGTCTTTGAAGAGGCCTTCCAGCTCATACGGTGTGTACAGCGGGTTGTGCTCGACGACGGTGGCGCCCAGGCGGTGGATCGCGTGGATCGCAACGACGTGCTGCGGACAATTGGGAAGGATCACGGCTACTCGGTCACCCTTGCCGACGCCCAGTGATTTCAAACTCGCAGCTACCGCCCGGACCTGCTTGTCGATCTGTGCGAAGGTTTTGGTTTCGCCGAAAAACCAGGTTGCGTTGCGGTCCGGATGCTTTTTGAGGTTTTCTACGTAGTTGTCGACGAGCGTGATTTCGGCAAGCTCGATTTCCGGTGGGCAGGCGTCGTTGTAGTGCTGGAGCCAGGCGCGCTTTTCGTAAGCGTATTCGGTCCCGGCGGGGGATTGTTCGGCAGTAGATTCTGCGGCGTGGGATCCAGTGGAGCTGGCATCTGTGGTGCTGGAATCGGTGGTGCCGGTATCGGTGGTGGGTTCGCTCGGCTCCCGCAAAGCGTGTTTAGGGGTGCTGTTTTCTGCTTCCGCTCCATTTTCTGCATTAGCCGAATGAGATGATGCCGAGGAATTAGACGGTG
>NZ_JAXOFP010000019.1:0-39894 GCF_041224285.1 Corynebacterium drakensteinense | reverse complement strand
ACCCTCAAAACATGAAATTATTAAGTGTCGGCAGCAACCTACTCTCCCACACCCTCCCGAGTGCAGTACCATCAGCGCGACGCAGGCTTAGCTTCCGGGTTCGGAATGGGACCGGGCGTTTCCCTGCCGCTATAAACCACCGACACAACCAACCAGACAACACAACCAAACCAACCGGCTTAGTCACTGTATCCGTTGACCACACACAAACCAGTGTGGTGTGTCAAACACTGCATAGTGGACGCAAACAACAAACCAATTTTTCTTACACGCAACACACAACCAACAAACAATTGGTGAATGCATCTTTGTTGTAGTAGTTCGGTGAATTAGTACCAGTCACCTCCACGCCTTACAACGCTTCCAGATCTGGCCTATCAACCCCATAATCTCTAGGGCACCTCATAACGAAACCTCATCTCAAAACAGGCTTCCCGCTTAGATGCTTTCAGCGGTTATCCCTTCTACACGTAGCCAACCAGCCATGCCACGGGCGTGACAACTGGCACACTAGAGGTGTATCCATCCCGGTCCTCTCGTACTAGGGACAGCCTTTTTCAAGTTTCTACGCGCGCGGCGGATAGAGACCGAACTGTCTCACGACGTTCTGAACCCAGCTCGCGTGCCGCTTTAATGGGCGAACAGCCCAACCCTTGGGACCTACTCCAGCCCCAGGATGCGACGAGCCGACATCGAGGTGCCAAACCATCCCGTCGATATGGACTCTTGGGGAAGATCAGCCTGTTATCCCCGGGGTACCTTTTATCCGTTGAGCGACACCACATCCACAAGTAGGTGCCGGATCACTAGTCCCGACTTTCGTCCCTGCTCGAGCAGTAACTCTCACAGTCAAGCTTCCTTGTGCACTTACACTCAAAACCTGATTGCCAACCAGGCTGAGGAAACCTTTGGGCGCCTCCGTTACTTTTTGGGAGGCAACCGCCCCAGTTAAACTACCCACCAGGCACTGTCCCCAACCCAGATCATGGGCCAAGGTTCAGGTATCCGATCAAGCCAGAGTGGTATTTCAACAACGACTCCACACACACTAGCGTGCACGCTTCACAGTCTCCCACCTATCCTACACAAGCCAAACCGAACACCAATACCAAGCTATAGTGAAGGTCCCGGGGTCTTTTCGTCCTGCCGCGCGTAACGAGCATCTTTACTCGTACTGCAATTTCACCGGGCCTGTGGTTGAGACAGCAGGGGTCTCGTTACGCCATTCGTGCAGGTCGGAACTTACCCGACAAGGAATTTCGCTACCTTAGGATGGTTATAGTTACCACCGCCGTTTACTGGGGCTTAAATTCTCCGCTTCGACCCAAAGGTCTAACAGGTCCTCTTAACCTTCCAGCACCGGGCAGGCGTCAGTCCATATACATCAACTTACCGTTTTCGCATGGACCTGTGTTTTTGATAAACAGTCGGACCCCTCTATTCTCTGCGGCCCCACCAAGCATAACCCAGTGGGGCTCCCCTTCTCCCGAAGTTACGGGGACATTTTGCCGAGTTCCTTAACCACAGTTCACCCGAACGCCTTAGTATTCTCAACCTGACTACCTGTGTCGGTTTAGGGTACGGGCCGAATATGCACTCGCTAGAGGCTTTTCTCGACAGCACAAGCACACCACATTCACCCAAAAAAGGGCTATGCATCACGCCTCAGCCTTAATAGTGCCCGGATTTACCTAGACACCAGCCTTAAACGCTTACACCAACAATCCACTAAGCGGCGTGGCTGCCCTACTGCGTCACCCCATCACTTGGACCACAGTTAAGGCCCCACACACTCAACCCATCACAACACTCAAAGAGCGTAAGCAATAGGTCTCGAACGTGGTTAGTATCACTGCTTTACCATTGACGCACACACTCGGGTACCAGAATATCAACTGGTTATCCATCGACTACGCCTGTCGGCCTCGCCTTAGGTCCCGACTCACCCTGGGAAGACGAACTTGACCCAGGAACCCTTAGTCATCCGGCGGTAAGGATTCTCACCTTACAATTCGTTACTCATGCCTGCATTCTCACTCGCACACAATCCACACGTGTTCACACTCATGCTTCACCTCATGCACGACGCTCCCCTACCCAACGCATAAACGTTGCCGCGGCTTCGGCGGTGTACTTGAGCCCCACTACATTGTCGGCGCAGAACCACTCGACCAGTGAGCTATTACGCACTCTTTCAAGGATGGCTGCTTCTAAGCCAACCTCCTGGCTGTCATCGCGATCCCACATCCTTTTCCACTTAGTACACCCTTAGGGGCCTTAGCCGGCGATCTGGGCTGTTTCCCTCTCGACTATGAAGCTTATCCCCCACAGTCTCACTGCCGTAGAACACTTCAATGGCATTCGGAGTTTGTCTGATGTTGCTAAGATGATAGTCCCGCTCAACCAAACAGTAGCTCTACCTCCACCAAGCTCAACTACGACGCTGCACCTAAATGCATTTCGGGGAGAACCAGCTATCACGGAGTTTGATTGGCCTTTCACCCCTACCCACAGCTCATCCCCGCAGTTTTCAACCTACGTGGGTTCGCGCCTCCACAACCTCTTACAGCTGCTTCACACTGGCCATGGGTAGATCACCCCGCTTCGGGTCCAGGACATGCCACTAACAACACCCAATTAGGATTCGCTTTCGCTACGACTACCCCACACGGGTTAACCTCGCGACATGCCGCTGACTCGCAGGCTCATTCTTCAAAAGGCACGCCATCACACAACAAACGGTGCTCTGACGGATTGTAAGCACATGGTTTCAGGAACTATTTCACTCCCCTCCCGGGGTACTTTTCACCATTCCCTCACGGTACTATCCGCTATCGGTCACACTAAGTATTTCAGCTTACCGGGTGGTCCCGGCAGATTCACGGCAGATTCCACGAGCCCGCCGCTACTCGGGAAACAATCAACCACCACACACGCACCTTCAACTACAGGACTCTCACCTTCTCCGGTAGGCCATTCCAAACCACTTCATCTAACACGCGTAAGGCAGCACAGCCATGGTAGTGACTGAACAATTGCTCCCAACAACCCCACACATGCAACCCCTACCAGGTATCACACACATGCAGTTTAGCCATAATTCGCGTTCGCTCGCCGCTACTAACGAAATCACTCTTGTTTCCTTCTCCTACGGGTACTGAGATGTTTCACTTCCCCGCGTAACCCCCACACTAGCTATACATTCACTAGCAGGTGACTGCGAATAACCACAGCCGGGTTTCCCCATTCGGACATCCTCGGATCAACGCTTGATTGACAACTCCCCGAGGCTTAACGCAGCCTTCCACGTCCTTCATCGGCTTAGCATGCCAAGGCATCCACCATGCGCCCTTACAACACACAACAAAATAAAAACACAATAAGAAAAAATCACAGCACACACAACACACACAAAAAGCATGCATCATGCGCACAGATGCTCGCGTCCACTATACAGTTCTCACACACCACACCAACCACAACCAACAAAAACCAAGTCTGTTCGTTCAATGGTGGTCAACGAACAACACACACGTGCTGCCCGAGACACCCAACAACGCGCCAACGCACCCAACAACTATTTTTTGACAACAACGCCTACTCAACCAAGTGCTCACATGATGTAAGAAACACAAAACAATAAAAAACGCTGCAACCCACATAAACAACCAACGCTTATGTGAACAAAAATCACAGCAGAAGCATGAACCACCCACAACTGTGGAATGATCAACACTAATTAATAAAAACTCCTTAGAAAGGAGGTGATCCAGCCGCACCTTCCGGTACGGCTACCTTGTTACGACTTCGTCCCAATCGCCGATCCCACCTTCGACGGCTCCCTAAACGAGTTTGAGCCACCGGCTTCGGGTGTTACCAACTTTCATGACGTGACGGGCGGTGTGTACAAGGCCCGGGAACGTATTCACCGCAGCATTGCTGATCTGCGATTACTAGCGACTCCGACTTCATGGGGTCGAGTTGCAGACCCCAATCCGAACTAAGACCAGCTTTAAGCGATTCGCTCACCCTCACAGGCTCGCTGCGCATTGTACCGGCCATTGTAGCATGTGTGAAGCCCTGGACATAAGGGGCATGATGACTTGACGTCGTCCCCACCTTCCTCCGAGTTAACCCCGGCAGTCTCTCATGAGTCCCCACCATAACGTGCTGGCAACATAAGACAAGGGTTGCGCTCGTTGCGGGACTTAACCCAACATCTCACGACACGAGCTGACGACAGCCATGCACCACCTGTACACCAGCCACAAGGGAAACTACATCTCTGCAGCGATCCGGTGTATGTCAAGCCCAGGTAAGGTTCTTCGCGTTGCATCGAATTAATCCACATGCTCCGCCGCTTGTGCGGGCCCCCGTCAATTCCTTTGAGTTTTAGCCTTGCGGCCGTACTCCCCAGGCGGGGCGCTTAATGCGTTAGCTACGGCACAGAAACCCCAAAAGGCCCCTACACCTAGCGCCCACCGTTTACGGCATGGACTACCAGGGTATCTAATCCTGTTTGCTACCCATGCTTTCGCTCCTCAGCGTCAGTAACTGCCCAGTAACCTGCCTTCGCCATCGGTGTTCCTCCTGATATCTGCGCATTTCACCGCTACACCAGGAATTCCAGTTACCCCTACAGTACTCAAGTTATGCCCGTATCGCCTGCACGCCCACAGTTAAGCTGTGGAATTTCACAGACGACGCGACAAACCACCTACGAGCTCTTTACGCCCAGTAATTCCGGACAACGCTTGCACCCTACGTATTACCGCGGCTGCTGGCACGTAGTTAGCCGGTGCTTCTTCTCCAGGTACCGTCACAAAACGCTTCGTCCCTGGCGAAAGGAGTTTACAACCCGAAGGCCGTCATCCCCCACGCGGCGTCGCTGCATCAGGCTTGCGCCCATTGTGCAATATTCCCCACTGCTGCCTCCCGTAGGAGTCTGGGCCGTATCTCAGTCCCAATGTGGCCGACCAACCTCTCAGTCCGGCTACCCGTCGCCGCCTTGGTAGGCCATTACCCCACCAACAAGCTGATAGGCCGCGGGCTCATCCTACACCGAAAAAACTTTCCACCACACACACTAAAGTGCGGTCCTATCCGGTATTAGACCCAGTTTCCCAGGCTTATCCCAGAGTGCAGGGCAGATCACCCACGTGTTACTCACCCGTTCGCCACTCGAGTACCTCCGAAAAGGCCTTTCCGTTCGACTTGCATGTGTTAAGCACGCCGCCAGCGTTCGTCCTGAGCCAGGATCAAACTCTCCAAAAAAAATTTCAGAAAAAGAGTCTGAAAACCTAGTCAAAAAACTACAAAAGAAAAATCAAAGAGCAACACTTACTCAACAAAGATTAATCTCATGCAGAAACAAAATAATGCTCCCACACCACAATCAATCAAGTAAGCATCAAAAAATAATAAGTACATTGACACGCTATTGAGTTCTCACACAACACCACCACCTCACTACCGGGGCACTCTTATCAACAAGCGCCCTTCCGTAAAGCAGCCAGACCGATGTTACACACTAGCAAACATGAACACAAACCAGAACACTGTGTTGTTAATCACAACAACCGCGACCAGTTCACACCCACGCCAACCAGCGCACCAACCACAACAGTCAGCACACACCAGCCATATGAAGTTAAATCATCACCACCACAAACCAACACAAAAAACACAGCCACACTCAACCGATTCAGAAAAGAAGCACAAGCTCCCCACCAAAACGGTGATCATGTGAAGTTATTTTCTCTGTCAGCCCCTCGCGGCGACTTGGATAAGCTTATGCGATAAGTAAACACAATGCAAATTCGCGGTTTATTGTAAAAGTTTCCGCAGGTAAAGGCCACTTTTGATCAACGCCACCATTACGCATAATTCAACTAATGTTTGCCCAACGATCACCATTGGAACAGCTTCAAAACCGGCCGGCAGAGCTAGAGCAATCGGCATAATTACCAACGAGTTTCGGGTAACTCCAGAAAATATCGTCGCAATGCCATCCTTTGCTCCCAGACGACAGTGTTTTGCGACCGTTACTCCGATTACCACCATGATCGCCGCGAAGAGTGCGTAAATCACCAAAACTGGGACCAGTTCGTTCAGATTATGCAATACATGCGCACCGTAGGTAGCGGTAATGGCGAACAAGGTCAGCACCATCAACGGGACCATAGCGATTTCGCAGGACAGCAAAGCATTGCGCCCGAGCTGAGCTATACAAGCACTATGTGTTGATCGCATCGCTCTTTGCATTATCCAGGCAATAAACAGTGGAATTACTAACAAAAAGACTACAGAGCGAATGATCGGCCACAGAGCGGTTGCGGCAAAGTCGTGCCCGATGATTAGCGGAAGAACGAGCATCAGGACTGCGAGTTGCACGATAAACAACACTGGGGTGATCGTGAGTAAGCGATCATGCGCGGCTCCCGCGAGCCCAGAAAATGGGACCACGTAATCAATGCACGGCGCTAATAGCACCATGACTACTCCGGCTAGCAAGACGGGTTGTGTTCTCAGCGGAATTGTCAGGACTGCTATAACTGCTGGCACTACGACAAAATTTAACCCCAGAATGATCGCTGTGAGACGCGGAGCCGGCCGGACTTTTTGCAGCGGCAAAGCCGCAAACGTCGACAGCATGAGCAGCCCGAGCACCGGCGTCAAAAGCCATTCCAGGTTCCTCGGTGTGACAAGCAATCCCACGATAATTGCTACTAAATAAATTCCAACCTGATATTTCTCCAGAAAATTCAAGCAGCCCGCCGGTTTAGTGCTCATTTTCTCGTTGCCTGTAATTCCGCCCGCGTATGGCCCGTCATTTTCGTCCAGCGGGAAGCACTTCTGCACCGACAATCACTTCTGCACTGGTATTCATGTCTGCCTCCGAAGACTTAACTACGTACTAGTGGTAGCAGGCAATGAGGCCATCTGGACCATCGATCACAGAGATTTCCGTGTTGAATATCCCGGTCAGAATGTCGTCCTTCATAACCTCGTCGGGCGTACCGAATTCACAAATCTGTCCGTCTTTTACAGCACAAATATAGTCGGCATAACGCGCGGCAAAATTGATATCGTGCAGAACCAGAATGATCGTACGGCCGAACTCTGGGCCAACCTGCTTAAGGTGGCGCATCATCTCCACCGAGTGTGCGATATCGAGATTGTTCAGTGGCTCGTCGAGAAGGACATAATCGGTTTCTTGACAGAGCACCATCGCCACATAAGCACGTTGACGCTGACCGCCGGAGAGCTGATCGAGGTAGCGATTTTCCAGCGCCGTGAGGTTCAAAAAGTCGATGTATTTAGAGATGATCTCTTCATCCTCAGCGGTCAATCGTCCACCGGAATAAGGAAATCGCCCAAATCCAACTAATTGGCGCACAGTCAGCTTGGTAATGAAGTGGTTTTCTTGCCGCAGAATCGAGAGGATGCGGGCCAATTCTTTCGATTTAGTGTTGAAGACATCGACTCCGCCCACCGTAATCTCTCCCGCATCAGGTTCTAACAGTCTCCCGATCATCGTGAGCAAAGTTGATTTGCCAGCACCGTTGGGACCAACGAGCGCAGTGATTCCTTGAGCGGGAATCTCTAGGTTGACCGGGCCGATCTCGACCTCACTGCTGTAGGCCTTCTGCAGGTTGTGCAGGTTAATCACAAGCGTCCCTTTCGCAAAATGACAAATAGGAAGACAGAGCCACCGACAAGCTCGATGACGATCGATACGACACCTTGAGCGTAGAAAACGTGGTTCAAAATGAAGTAGGCAGCGCTGAGAACCGAGAATCCGGTCAACGCAGCCATCGGGAAGATATAGCGGTGGTCAAACGTATCCGCAAACTGGTATGCCAAGGTTGCCACCAGAAAGCCCAAGAACGTCATCGGTCCGACCAATGCAGTGGACACCGCCATCAGGACAGAAACCAAGATCAAGGTCAGTATCGACCAAAATTTGTAGTTTAGCCCCAGATTCATAGCTGCGTCCTTGCCCAAACTCAGAACGTTAAGACGACGCGAGAGAGCATAAAGTACAGCAGCCGCACCAAGGCAAAGCGGAATAGCTACCGGATAATAATCGGCGTCCGCGTTATTGACCGAACCGAACAGGCGGGCGGTCAAAACATCAAATTCGGAAGGCGTGAGCAATCGCTGCATGAAGGTGGAGATAGACCCCAGCCCGCCACCGATGATGATGCCTACCAGCAACATCGCATGCATATTCGCATGCCTTCCCGTCAACAGCCAAGAGTATAGGATGAGCGAGAGCAAGATCATGACGACGACTTGAAAAATAAACGTCGCCAAGGTTCGCGCATTGGTTAACCCAGCTGCGCCCAGGAAGAACACCGTCGAGGTGTGAATCAACACATAGAGTGACTCGAACCCCATGATTGACGGGGTAATGATGCGGTTATTCGTCACCGTGTGAAATGCCACGGTCGCGGTAGCCTGGCAGATCGCGACAACGGCCATGGCGATCACCGCATTCAGTCGCCGCTCGGCAATCAGCCAGAATTGCTCGGTTCCGAAAGGCATCGGATTGCCATACGCCAGTAGGCCGAAAGCACAACAGATAGCAATGACGGCCAGGACACCGAAAATGATCCAATATTTCCGGGCGGCAGCGGTGCTCTGGAATGCGGATGCACGGCGCTCCCGGTTCAGTGCCGCCTTTCTGCCCGACTGCGTGCTGGAGTCGGGAGCCTCGGCTGCTTGTTTTTTCTGTGCGTTAACCACGACGAGCCTGCCTAACGATCAAAGTGACAAAGACAATCGCACCAACGATTCCCAGAATGACGGAAACCGGCATTTCGAACGGGCTGATAATCGTGCGGCCAATCAAATCGCAAACCACGACGATCGCGATACCGATCAAGCACACCCAGGGCAAGTTAGAGCGCAAGTCGTCACCGCGAAACATTGCGACGACGTTCGGCACGATCAGACCCAAGAATGGCAGAGAGCCCACGACTACAGTAACCACACCGGTGGCAACCGCTATCAAAGCAGTGCCGATCAAAACCATGCGGGCGTAGTTCACTCCGACATTCGTCGCGATGTCTTCGCCTAGGCCTGCGACGGTCAGACGATCCGCGAAAAAGAAGACAGCGGCAGCAATGGCAACAACGACCCAGAGAACCTCGTATTGCCCCTTGTACACCGAGGTGAACGAGCCCATGAACCAAATGCCCAGCGATTGCAACATGTCGAATTGCAAGGCAAAAAACGTCGAGATTGACGAGACCACTGCGCCGAGCATGATGCCGATAATCGGCACCACCAGCGAGGATCGCAACGAAACTTTGCGCAAGAACAAAAAGAACACCATGGTGCCCACGAAGGCAAAAAATACCGCGCCGATCATGCGCTCGAGCACGCTGGCTGTCGGCACGAAAAACATGACGAACAACAAACCTAACCCAGCCCACTCCGTGGTACCGGTCGTCGTCGGCTCAACGAATCGGTTTTGTGTCAGCAGCTGCATGACCAACCCCGACATAGCCATCGCTGCACCGGCCAGGATCAATGCAATCGTACGAGGCAGGCGGGTAATGAAGAACATCTCCGAGCCATTGGCAGCGTCGAAAATGTTGTATTCACCAACCATCAGTGACGCCACGAGCAACCCAGCGACAACCACGATGCCGACGAGAAGTTTCCAGTCAAATAATTTCGACCGCGTTTGCGCACTACGACGTGGTCTTCCCGCCGCAGAGTGTGTGCCATCAGGCGTTGTCGCAGTGGTCATATCGTGCGCCTCTATCCCCTTTTAATCATGACGGCTAGTCACCGGAGAATTCTCCGGCCGATAATCATGGCAATGCCGAGGCCACGAAAATCGTAGCCTCGGCCGGCAGCTCATATGCGTAGTGCACTCGCAGTCAGAATCTCATTCCGCGCGCACACGCCAGAGCTAGGACTTTATTTCTTCGCTGCCTCGAAAGCATCAGCGATGTCGTTGAGAATCTCCGTGTAGGTGATGATGGATTCATTGGTGTAGGTATCTGCCGGTGCATAAACTACCTGGCCATCTTTCACCGCAACCACGTTTTGCAGCGCTGCAGCACCTTCGATGACTTTCTCAGCTGCCTGGTAGTCAGCTTCCAGACGCGCAGAAAGGGCAGCCTCGCGGTCCAGAACAAACATCCAGTCTGGGTTGGATTCTGCAATCGCTTCTACAGAGATGTCATCACCCTTGTGGTTGGATGAAGCATCATCTACCTCGAGGGCTGGTTTCAGGTCCAACATATCGAAGATTGGACCGTAGGTACGGCCAACCGATGGTGCAACGTAGCCGATTTCGCCACCGGAGACGTTGACCGCCATCACCGTGGATTCACCGTCATAAGCCTTTTTCGCACGCTCGATGGCAGCGTCGAAGTCGTCGACCAGCTCTTGCGCTTCGTCTTCATGACCCAACGCTTCTCCCAGGCCCAATGCGTGCCGGCGAAGTTCCTCCGCAAAGTCTTCGTCGTCACGAGGCTCAAATTCCAGAATGGCGGAATCCGGGTTCAGCGATTTAATGTCATCGTAGTGCTGCTGAAAGCGTTGGCCATTGATGATCAAGTCTGGCTGTGCCGCAACCAAAGCCTCCAGATCTGGCTCACGGTGCATGCCCATATCAGCTACGGAGTCATCTTCGCGGTAAGCATCGACAGTGTGCGGAATCAGTTGCTTCGGAGCAGCAACGAGGTCTACGCCCCACTTTTCCAGGATTTCAAACGACCGGTTGTCGGTGGCCGCAATTGCCTTCGCATCCTTTGGTACTTCCTGGGTGCCGTGGTTGTCTTCGATGCTGATGGTGTCGCCGTCGGAAGCCGCATCAGCGGTAGAGTCAGCAGCGCTTGATTCTGCAGCAGTGGTGGAATCTGCACTGGTGTCAGCGGTGTCATCGTTAGAGCAGGCAGCAAGGATAAGGCTTGTTGCTGCTAGACCAGCGATGACAGAGTAACGGTTTTTCACGGAGGTCATGCTTCGTTCACTTCTCCTCTAGGGTGGCGTACATTCTCAAAAACTGGCAGTTTTCTGTGTAGTGACAGCTAAGTCACACAACCAGAGGTTAACCTTATTGAGTAATTGCTTACTCCACAAGGGTTGCCTAGTCTTTTCACACTCAAGCCTGCGGAAAATATATTAGGAAACTATTACCTCAGCAGTGATTTCACAGGGTTTTCCAAAATTTCCTTCCACCCCCGTATGTGAAGAAACACACGAAATCCCCCGGATTCTCTATGCTTTCTCAGCTTTCTTTGCGACGCGCCACGCTCCCTGGATCAACGAAATCTGTAGCGGGAGCCGAACCAGGCTAACGAACGCTTTAAGCGGTGATTGCGGGACCCACTGGCGGGCCATTTCCACGTTTCCTGGGAATACCGCCAGCAACAACGCCACTGCCGCATATCCTGCGACCGCACGGGTTTTCGCTACCGATAGTCCTGCCGCAACACCGAGTTCTGCTGCCCCGCTGAGATACGTCGCGGTGCGCGCCGAACCAGGTACCCAGCGCGGAACGATCGAATCGAAGACGGCCGGCCGGTAGAAATGCAGGACCCCGGCAACACCGAAAATGACACGAAGCCCCCGCACCCCAGGGACTAGTTGGTTTGTGAGTCGAGTTAGCCGCGAATTTTTATTCATACCGCTAGCTTAATAAATGCTCAGCATACTTAGGCACGGGCCAGGTTTATCCCGGTGTTCACAGAACAAACGCGTAGTTTTATTCTGTTCAAGTAATCATTTTCGTGAGTAAGTTCGAGGTATCTTTATGTCTCTCTCGCAGCCGGGCAAAGAATCCGGCGCTGCAACAGAACAGACTGCACCGGCAGCCAGTTCTGCCACGTTCTTTGGCCACCCGCGTATGCTGGCGAACCTGTTTTTCGTGGAAATGTGGGAACGCTTTTCCTTCTACGGAATGCAGATCATCCTGGTCTACTATCTCTACTATTCCGTCGCAGACGGCGGGCTGGGCCTGGATAAAGCTGCTGCCACCGGTGTGATCGGCGCCTACGGCGGCATGGTCTATCTCATGGCAATCGTCGGCGGCTATCTCGGCGATAAAGTCTGGGGCCCAGAGCGAACACTGTTTTATTCCGCCATCGGAATCATGGCTGGCCACATCGCGCTCTCGCTGATTCCTGGTTTAGGTGGTGTGGTTGTCGGCCTGGTACTGATCGCCATTGGCTCCGGTGGCCTGAAAACTAACGCCTCGGTGCTCGTCGGCTCGCTGTATTCTCTCAAAGACACCCGTCGCGATGCCGGATTCACCATCTTCTACATGGGTATCAACATCGGTGCTCTACTAGGCCCACTGGCGACGAACTTCGCCTGGGATGTATCCGGTTTCCACTTAGGCTTTGGTATCGCAGCTATCGGTATGGCGCTGGGACTTGTTCAATACTGGTTCACCAGGAAAAACCTGCCCGCTAGTGCTCACCACGTGTCCAATCCAGCATCCCCGGCCGAAAAGAAAAAAGCACTTGCTGCCACCATTGCGTTTGTCGGCATCGTCATCGTCATGGTGTGGATGGGTCTCATCACCCCAGGAAACATTGACGCCTGGGTGATCGGACTTATCGCAATCTGCGCGGTCGTGTTGTTCGTGATCTTGTTCCGCAGCGACAAGACCAACGAAACCGAACACTCCCGTGTGAAGTCTTTCCTTCCTCTGTGGTTCGGTAGCGTGCTGTTCTGGTCTCTATACCAACAACAGTTCACCGTTATGGCCGTGTATTCAGACACACGCCTGAACTGGAACATCTTCGGAATGGAACTCAAGCCCGGACTATTCAACTCGATTGCACCACTGTTCATCATTATGTTCGGCACGCTATTTTCCGTCATGTGGACCAAGATGGGTGATAGACAGCCCACCATCGTCACAAAATTCGCTCTCGGTCTGCTAGGTGCAGGTATCGCTTTCGCGATCTTCCTGTTCCCGAGCGGACAAGAAATTGTCAATGTGGGATGGCTAGTAGGCGTTCTGTTCGTGATCACGTTGGCCGAGCTGTGCATCTCACCAACCGGCACTTCCCTGGCCACAAAACTGGCACCAGAGGCGCATAAATCTCAGATGATGGCTCTGTTTTGGACTTCGCTAGGCATGGGCACTGCCATCGCCGGATGGATGGCGCAGTTCTACAGCGCGGAAAACGAAGTCGTGTATTTCTCCACCATGGCGATCATGTCGCTGATCGGCGGCTTGGCGATTTTCTTCGGACGCAAACCGATCCTGAAGATGATGCGCGGCGTGCGCTAGGCGCGCCTAGGCAAACCGAACGGGTTCGCTAGGCTGCACGAATCGCGAGCAGCGCATAGGTGATCAACCAATGCGTTGCAACGCCCCCTAGAATCCAAGCTTGGATTTAGATAAAGCAAATCCCCTGGTCATTAACGACCAGGGGAAATGCAAAAAGTGGAGCTGCCGGGGCACCTACTAACAGTCCTTTATCTTGCATAAATTAGTAACATTTCAACCCTCGTGGAAGTTTCATGGAAGATGATTTTGCGCGGACTTGAACTACCCCCACTCTTAGATGCTCTCGACAACCCCCCGAATCGCCAGAATCAAACAATATTTGAATCAAGAAACGCCCCCGTCTCCAGCCGACGTTGGCCAAAGACGGGGGCGGGTATTACCAAATATGGCCCTCAAGCTCCTCAGGAACTGGGGGCGGATCGTGGTGTGTACGACGTAGCGCGCGAATATGGGCAAATGCAATCGAGCGTTGCTGCTCAATTGACTGCAGCCGATCTTCCAGAGCTTCCATTTTTTGAGTGAGCTCGGAAAACCGATCTTCCCATTCTTGCCGGGAAATCTCGTAGAACCCCTGCCAATCAGGACCAAAGCGCTCAATATGTTTCGCACTCTTATCGGAGTTCGATTTCACAACCGCGCTGAGGATTCCGGCAATCGCAGCAACGACCGTTCCAAGCAACGTGAATATTGCTACTTCCATAAGACATCACTCCTTCGTCAATGTCAGGCGACGCTGGCCGCGCCATACCGCCCACACCATCAACGCAGCGATGAGAGCATAAGAGACCGCACTCACCCACCCACGCGGGCGCTCACCAGTGGCGGAAACGAGCATAAAGCTCGAAGCCCATAACAAATGAAGACCGACGCACAGTCCAACTGCAACCGCATTGGCTCGCTGCAGTGTCGGCATCAACCCCATGACGAGGCTGAACATTCCGATAACCACCCAGACCATCGCCCACCAATCCAGCGGGATAAGCCCCTCGGCTGGGTGCTGCGAATCCCCATCGTAAACAGAGGGGAGGTAACTAATCCCGCGGGCGAGCACAGCTAGACCAACAAGCACCAAAAGTGGACCGTCGGTAAGCGCCCACCGTCGAATGCGAACAGCTTGTGGGCGCAAACGAACCGGCAACCGGTCGATCGGCATAATGCCTCCTTAGTACGCGTTTCGTAACTGCTCGTCGGGATCAGGTTGATTGGCTGCTTCAGCCGCCATGCGTTCAGCACGCTGGTCTTCCACAAACCGGGCGAATCGCTCCTGCAGCGACTCAACGGAATCTTTCATTTCGTTGATGTGAATATCCGTCGTTGTCGGAGCCGGATTACGCTCCTGCTCAATCGCTTCAGCAGCCTCGGCGAGCTTTTCTCGCTGCGACGGTGCTAGCGACGCCTTAGACAACGCCTGCACAACAACCTCCGCCGTGGCCAGAACCGCCATAACGGCTAACGCTGCCCACCAAGGCAAAACATCGAGCCCAGCAACCGCCACGGTCGCAATTGCGCCCGATCCAAAGAGCGCAGCCACTGACGAGTTAATCCGGCGCTTAATTGCAGGCTGGTTTTCCTGGGCCCGGGCGTGAACCTCGTTCAAAAACGAGCTGTGATCGACAGTCATTTACTTGCCGTCCTTTCCGTCTTTTGCTCTATCTGCCGTAGCGTCAAGAGCTTCTTCGAGCATCGTGCGGATCTTCCACGAATGGGAATCAATCAAGCGCACATAATCTTTCAAACTGAATGCCTTGTCCGAGCCAGGCACCAGCGACGGGTGCGCTTGGTGTTCGAAGTAGGCCTTGACCTCTTCGCGGACAATCTTGCGAATCTCATCTGGATTCATGGCAGATAAAACCTCCTTGATTAGGTTGATTTGGACATCCCAAGGAAACCCCGGCCCGGGATCCCAGTGGGTGGTTGAGCCCAATTCGCGGGCACCATCGTGGCCGCCAATGCCTCCACGACGGGCTTTCCAGTCACCCGGTTGCAGCTTGCGAATCGGGATACCGAATTCAGTTACGGCATAAGCTCCGATGAGTGCGCCCGCGCGCAGCTGGGTCATTCGCTCTAACCATTGAGCGCGAGAAAAATGCGCGGTCGTACCGGCGTAGCAGACATTGAAGCCAAGGTTGTTCCCTGCGTTTCCTGTGGACCATGTGATTGAACCGTCGTGGGCAATCCGTGCGGTTTTACCGTCTTTGTCGGCTGCAGCGTTATAGGAACCACCGGCGGCTGGTGATTGTTGGTATTCCGCCAGGCGGCGCGCGCTCCAGCCAGTCGGCCGGAATGCTCGTCGCTGGTAGTCATATGCCGACTCGTCGGTGTGATAGATAAGCCAGATCATTGACTTTGGGTTGATACTGCCGGAGGTGTTCGGGCTGATCAGTGTTGTGTCCGGCTGCCAGCGCATAAGCGCTTTCGATGGAGATTTAGCGGGGGCGCTATTTGTCACCCTTGGGCTTCCGGGTTCAACTGCGTTCGCCCGCGTTAGCCATGCTTGCGGATCGATGGCTTTACCGCTCGTGCGTCCAGGAGGCGTCCAAACCTCGAAGTGTAGGTGCGGGCCGGTGGTGTCGCCTTCGTTTCCCACGACACCAATCTGTTGGCCGGCTTTAACTCGCTGTCCGCGGCTAACCATGATTCCGGGGTGGTGAACATGGCCGAAGATGAAATCTTTACCGCAAGATTGCTGTGCGTCCAGCCAGATCCATGATCCGAAACCGGATACAGACCCGCGAGCACGGTCTTTGCCCTGGACGATAGTGCCGTCGGCTGGTGCGTAGATTGGTGTGCCCACGGGTGCGGCGAAATCAGTACCGCGGTGGAGTGTTCCCCACCGCGGCCCGAAGCCGGATGATATTTGGTACGTCCCGGATTTCATGGGGTAGCAAAACATCTCCGCCCTCCTTTCGTTCTAGTTGGTGTGGGCATGACAAAACCCCGGCGCGATGGTCTGCGTCCGGGGTTTGGTTGCTTGATTAGAGTTCTTTCCAGTATTTTTTCGCTTCTCCTGCAGTATTGGCGTATTCGGGGGCGTCAGCCCTCTGTTAGGCGGGGAAGAGTTGGATCAACACCGAAGCACACGATCGCCACGTATCCATCGCCACCGGCACCACCAATAGTGGCACCAACAAAAGAGGCGTGGTTAGATCCGGATCCGCCACTACCTCGGTTGCCACGATTACCTGGAATACCCGGCCTTGGTCTTAGTCCGCCGCGCGCCTCGGAATACGCAAGAACCCCCTGGTGATGATTGAGTACGGATTGTGAAGCCGTCGATGGCGAGCCCGATGCGTTTTCACCGACGATGCCTGCTGCTTTGCCGATTCTTCCACCGTCGACCGAATGGGTTGCGCCGTTGACCTGCACGCTAGTTGGCTGACCGTTCATGCTGGCCTCATTATTTGTGCCTTGCCCACGACCTGGGCGGCCACCACTGCCAACATTTACGCTAATTGGTGATTTGTTAGCACGAGTGAAGTGCATATGGCGCACTTTCCCCGCTCCACCGCCTTTGCTGGGATTGTAGATAAGATAAGACCCTTCACCTCCTCCGCCACCACCTACCGCGATAATGGAAAGGAAATTGCACCAATCGGGTGGCTGATATGTGTAGCTTCCGGCGCGGTCGTATTCTTTGGTTGTTGTTTGCGTCCACATGAGCCGGTCGCCTACGAATATAGCCCCGGCGGCTGTGGTGCCGCCTACGGTGGCGCGTACAATGCTCTTCGGGTTGATTACAGGCACGGCTTACCTCCTGATCACGTAGAGCGTCGATGATTTTTTGCTTCCAATGCGGTTGTATTCAGATTGGGTTCCGACCCATACCTCACTACCCCCGCTATCAGCCTCGAGCGATTGCACTCTTCCTTGCAGGGCGGTCAAGTCGCTTTTGCGCGCCAGACCGCTTGTATCAACGGTGACGTTAGAGACGGCGGAATCCACGTAGCTTTTATTCGCTGCATGGTTTCCAGATGTCGGAGTGGTAAGGTCTCGCAGCTGATTGCCGCCCATGCTAACGTCTGTCTGGTGCTCGAAGGTGCTTCTATCGGCGTGAAACAGTCCCTGTTGATTTTGTTTGTCCCATACACCAAATTTTCCGCGGGCGTTTGTAAAGACCTCGAATTCGTGTTGCCCGTTTTTCAAGAACAAGCTGGTCGAATAATTTCCCGAGCCATCATGTTCCAAATGAAAATGCTTGCCCATCCTTATGTCATCAGCACGGCTGCGCACCATTGTGTCCGGATTGAGATCTGAAATATCCGACATTGAGTGCGTGTGGCTGCTGTTAGCTTTCTGGTCAAGCTGGCGTTTAGTCACTAGATCTTGTGCAGCGTGCCCATCTGAAGCTTGCAGTCGTCCGGCATCGGTGCGTTTAGCGACCGTCGAGTTGGTCACAGCATCCGATACTGGGATCTGGTCCATCTTTCCTGACAGCGCCTGATTTAGCGCGGATTGCGTGATGCGATCAGCCAGCATGGTATTCAGTGATTGGCGCGTAGGAACATCATCGACTCGCTGCAGGGTTTCTTGCACCTCCCTAGCAAACGCCGAGCGCGGCCAGCCGCTATCAGGTGCACCAGTTTTTGCGGAGTTCGCCGCCTGTTGGGCTTTTTCTGCTGAGGTCGACGCTGCCG
This sequence comes from Corynebacterium drakensteinense, assembly GCF_041224285.1. NCBI lineage: Bacteria > Bacillati > Actinomycetota > Actinomycetes > Mycobacteriales > Corynebacteriaceae > Corynebacterium > Corynebacterium drakensteinense. The sequence continues at coordinate 21,990 of NZ_JAXOFP010000019.1, read as the reverse complement.
AAGCCGAACTCTGTGCCTGTGTGCGGGCCTGCTCCGCTTGCATTTTCGCAGTGTTAGCCCGACCGGCGTTGCTGCTCACCTGCTCAGCCAAGGTACGTATCGTTCGGAGTGATTCACCTGCCCCCGTTTCATACCCGCCCGCAGCAGTAGCACTCACTTGAGCAGCATTGGCCTGCTCCTGCGCTTTAGTCTTAGCTTGTTGCGCGTTGGTGTTGTGCTCGCCTGCTTGTTCTGCAGCTTCATGGGCTCGATCAGCATGGCCGGATGCGGCGCTTACTTGCTCGCTGATCTGCTGTTTTCCTGTAGTGATTGCTTGATCTGCTTGCGATAACCGCTGCTCGATAGCTTGCTTCGCACTGGTGGCTGCACGGCTAGATGCTTGCCCCGCAGCAGCTTCAGCTTGATTTTTGAACGCTTGAGATTGATTCTTGCTTTGCTCGGCTTCCTGTGCCGATGATTGCGCCTGATTGCGTGCCGATTGCGCCTCATTAGCGGCCTGAAGGGAGGCGTCCCTGTAGCCTTTCGTGTCCTCAACGGCCTTAAGGACGGCTTGTGCGCTACCCACGCGCTGTGCACCTTTTTCTGCTTTTTGAGCATAGTCAGCTGCTTGCTGGGCTGCCTGCTGCGCACGACCAATCACCGCTGGAGAATATTCAAAACTTTGCTGGTAAATATTTTCTAGTCGGTGGGTACCAGACTCGGGAATATCAACCTCAATGACCGGTGATACCCCAACACCCTCAAAGATAATGCGAGCAGAGCCTGGATCCAGATCAGGGGTAGTAAATCGCCCTTGGTTGATGTTTACGACGTGCCAACGGTCAATGATGACGGCATTTTGCTTGTTACCAGGACGGATTCTGGTGGCCGCTATGCGCATGGTGCCATTGACTGCATTGCCGCCAATGTCTTGCACGTTACCGGTAAGTATCGTCATGTTCTTCTCCTATCATTGTTGGCTTAGTGAGCTTGAGTTTTCGTTGCCACGGTTCCAACCGCCGTTTACTTCGCGCGATATATGCTGAGCAACTAGGCGGGACCACCTCGGCCCTTGAGGGATTTCCCGTGTAGGCGCAAGGTCATCCACCCAAACCTCGACTTTGTAATTTGCCGCCGGGACGACCACTGACATGACGATGGTGTGGCTATGCGTGGCCGTAGTTTTCTGCTGACTAGTCTGCTGACTGTAGAGATCCCCTGATGGCGAGTACACACGCAGGGTAATCGCGACACCGTCGCTAAGAATCGCCACCCAAGAGATGGTGAGGTGCAAACGGACATCCCAGAGCCCCTTATCGAGCAGCTGCAGACCACCATCTCTGAGGATGCGCACACCGCGGGCCGGGCCAATTTGCTGATTTACCCGGAGCTTTCCCTTGCCATTTTGGCTATTCGGTAGATAGGCCGAACCGTAGTCCAGCAGCGGCGAGAGTAGATCTTGGCGATTTTTGAGATCTTCTTGGCCATCTCGGAATTCCTGCCCGGCGCGCCCGATTTTGCTGAAGATGCCTCCTGCACTGAATATTCCGCGGAGCGCGTCACCTATGCCGTTGACTACGTTTTGGAATCCTTGGGCTAGTGCGTTGCCTATGCCGCTGGCGTCGGTGCGGATGCGGTCGAGCTCTGTGCCTTTGGGTTTGGCTGGGATGTTGTCGGAGAGGTGAACGCCCATGTGGGTGGTCCTTTCTCGATTTTTCTAGATGCTGAAGGTTCCGTCCAGGAATCGGGATATGAAGTATTCTTGGCCTTTGCCTGTTACCTTGGGTGTTTTTGTGATGCTTGTGTGTCCGTCGGAGTGAACGACGGTGTTTTCTTTGATTCGGAACAGTTCGAGTTCCATTGATTTTTGGGTCGGGGTGTTCCAGTCGCTGCCTTTTCGTGAGATGAGGTAGCCGTTTTGTCGCATCCAGGCGAAAAGACGTGTTTGGCCGATTTGAATTCCGTTTCCGCGTAGGATCTTCGCGAGCTCTCCGATGAGGATGTTGGTTTTTGAGGTGCTTACAGCGTCGGCAAAGAGCACTTTTGGTGCATTGAGTTGTGCTTGCGCTTGTAGCCGGGCGGCACGGGCGCGCTCGTTTTTCAGGTCGGTTGCCAGCCGGATGATGGTATCTGGGTCGGTGAGTGCCTGTTCAAGCTTTTCATCGGTGAGGTAGCCGCCGTGCTTTCGGATTGACGGGAGCACCTCATGAGTGACCCACCGTTTGAACTCTTTAGCCGAGGGGATATTCGCGCGCATGATTGCGGTGTAAAGTCCAGCTTCAGTTATGACCGTCATGCGTCGGGTATCGTTTTCGCTGTTGACCTGCGAACTACTCACTTTTGTGGAGTCTTTTTCGTCGTCATCTAAGCGACGGCACATATTGGCAGCGTCGCGGTATCCAAGCACTTTTGCGACATCAGATGCAACCCACCGCGGGTTGTTCGCATCGTCTGCGATGACTCGAACTTCGTTGCCGTGAAAATTAAATAGCTCGATGTTCATTAGTTTTCCTCGTTCGTGTTTGTTTCGGTGGTCTCGCCCTGTGGGCCGGTGTAGAAATCGGTTCCGAAGAATGGTTCGCGGTGACTTCGTTCGTGTTCTTCGGATTGGCGGGCCTGTTCGATGTCGCGTTGGTGGCGGGCTTGTTCTTCGGCTTCTTGTTCGGCGAGTCTTTCGTTGATGGCTGCTTCAGCAGTACGTGCACGTTGGGCGTCTGCTTCGGCCTGCAGGGCTGCTAAGGCTTCGGCTTTTTCTTCCTCGCTCATCTCGGCGACCGGCTTATCTGGAATGGTGGCGGTAACGTCCATTCGTGGTTCGTCAAGAGGAATCCAGACACCTGGCTGCCACGGTGCACCGGCGGAGCCCAGTGCGTCGTATTTCACGCGTGGTTGATGCCGAGATCCTGGCGGTGCACAGCCGAGGTCGTCGAAGACGTGCTTGGCTAGTTCGTCAGCGATTTCTATGTTCGGGGCGAAGCCCGGAGCGTGGAAGAATACCCAGGCGTATTCGTGGTGGGAGTCGTCTTTTTCGTAGGGGTAGATCGTTGAGATGGTGTTCATGCGACCTCCTTTATGGGGTGAATGTTTTGAATCGTTCGACGGCGTTGGCGATGGATTTGATGGATCGTGAGTAGGCGCGGTGGAATGATTCGCGGGCCCGCTGGTCTCCCATGGTGATGTCTTCACGCCAGCCAGTTGCGGGCGTCCAGGTGAGTTGGACGGCGGAGACGTAGGTGGCGAAGATGATGCCACGGTGTTCGACTCCTTGCTGGTCTCCGGCGCGGAAGTGTTCGCCCCAGCGGAAGGGGCCGGATTCTGCGGATTCGAAGCCGATGGACATCATGCCTGCGCCTGCTTGGAGCATTTGGAAGCCCTGCTGGAGGGCGGATAGTGTCCACCCATCGCCTGCTCCTACTTGGTCTCGGTAGGCGAAGCGTCCGTGGTATTGCTTTCGCACGGCGTTGGAGAATTGTTGCCAGGCGAACAGTTTGTCTTTCAGGCTGGCGGCGGTGACTTCTCCAAGGAATGTTCCTGCTGCGACGGCTAGGCCTGCAAATGGTGGGAATAGTGCACCAAGTGCTGCGCCCAGGCCTTGGAATAGAGCTTTGGATCCCGCTCCGATCATGGTGTTGAGAATTCCTGGGGAGCGCCCACCAACGGTGACATGCCAGTCCTCGGACTTGACGACGGTGAAATCACTAGTGATTCCAGCGATGTGCTCTGGTCTCCATACCACCCACGGCAACACCCCAGCTGCGGTTGCTGGCTGATCGGACAGGCCAAGGAATGGCGAGTTGTTTTCTTGGTTGAACTGCCTAATAAGCCCTTTGAAGAAGTCGAGTGCTGTGCCAGTTGTGGAGGTGTCGAACTGGCGTGGCACGATGTCGATAATCAGCGTGGGCTGGGTGAGCCGGACGTGATTCGGGGCAGGCTGTGGATCACCTTCTAGCCACACATCAACGGTCATCATCAGCGCTGCAGCGTCGAGTGTTTCTTTGAAGAAGTCAGCAGCCATATTGAAACGAGCATCGAGCACCGTGTTGACTGTGGTGTGTGATTGGTGGACAGGGTTAACGATTGCTGGCCAAGAACCGGGTGAGACAGAGCGCCAGGCCGATGTTGTCCACAGATCCCAGCCACGAATAGCGCCTGGCTGGAACTCTCGCATGAGGTTAACCAGTAAGTATTCCTTGAGGGTGCGTAGTGCATCACCTGCACGCATGTCGTAGTAGGCCAGCTGGGCTATCAGAGGCGCGTTTGGTGAGGACCGGCAGGCAATCTTTTCGACGTAGCGGTACGAACTTTTCGCCTCAATCGTGACCGTCGATAAGGTTTCGCGGCTCTGATGGTCGGTAATGCGGTGTACTCGGTAAAGCAGCCGGTTATTTTGCCCTGCTTTTTCAAAGATGATCCACTGGGCTTCATCAACCAGCGAGCGCCACGACGCAGATGGGTCGGTCGATGATAGCGGCAAGATCGCATCGATAGCCGGGTGATCAGACCGTAGCTCTATTTTTGCCGTCGTGGTCTCGTTTACCCCCTCGTTAATCTCAATGGATAGTGCACCATCGAGTGCTGTAATCGGTTCTAGGTCTTTGTCGACTAGCCAGATCCCCCACCCTTTGGTTGCGTGTGCTTGATCGCGAATAGCTTTCCAGTTGCTCACCTAAATCACCTCCATGGAGTCTCAACGCGCTGCCGGGAAATAATCCGCACCCCAGACGACGCGGTAATTGTCTTTTCCTGCCCCGGCGCGATGACGAATGGGAATGCTTTGCCCCGGAATTCTCGCCAGTGGTGAATGGCTTGGTTGCCGTTGCTGTCTGTTACTGCCCAGCCGGTTGCGGGGTCGAGTGAGAGCCTGTGGGTTGCGTTGACGTTGGGTAGTCGTTCGTTGGTGTTTGCGATGCGGAACCATTGGCCGCTTCCAGACCATTCGATTGTTGGGTAGAGATCGAGGTCTCCGTTGTTTTTGATGGGTTGCCCGGAGGTGTAGATGTCGGGTTCGCGTTGGTGCCAGACTCCGTTGTGGCATAGCAGCGGAATTGTCGCTTGCATGTGGGATTGGGTGTCTGGGTTTTTCTCCGGGGTTTTGATTGGTTCGTTAAGGATTGCGTCTATTTCCCAGGCGATGCTGTGCGGTGGGGTGATGACGAGCTTTCCTGCTCGTGTGGTGGAGAATGCTTTATTGAATCGGCGGTATAGCCATCCGAGTCCGCCGTAGCGTTGGTGCGACAGGGACTCGGATAGGAGGACTTCGAGTTCTCCTTCTAGGGGCTTGTAGGTGGTTGCGGTGTGTGCTGCTCCTACCCCGCTGGCGTTTTGTAAGTGTGAGCGCTCCGGGGTTGCGGTTAGCCCGGAAAGCTCGAGTAGGCGCGCACCGGATTGGTGTTGGTTCAGTGGCCAGACTGAACCGTCTACGCCGTACCAGTCGAGGTAGTAGCTTTCTTTCATGAATCCTCCTTGCGGGGTTTAGGCCATCGTGGTCACCGCCGCGGTTACTGCTGCGACCTTGTCGGCTTTTTGTTTGCGCTCCAGATCGTTGATTTGGTCTTGCAGGTTGGTCATCATTTCTTTGAGCTGATCGACCGGGACTGCTTCAACGCCTGGCGGAATATTGAGCTCAATGCTGACTTGTTTGCCTGTGCCTGCTTGTGGGGCGGGCGCGGTTGGGGCTTGGTAGTCCGGTGCGTGTGCTTCCGGTGCAGTGTGGGTGCCCTCGTCGTCTGTAGAGGTCACTGCCACTGGGTCATCTGCGGTTCCGGCTGGCTGCCGGTCTCCGATGAGACGACCCTCGCCGTCGACAAGCGCCCGGGGCTTTAAAGCGTTGGGGTCGGCATGAGCGAAGCGGAACCCAATCTGGTTGCGTTCTAGCTCCGCGTTAGCGGTATCTGCTGCCGCGCCAATCAGGTTGATTGTTGCCTCGCCTGGCTCCCAGTCGGCGAGTCCGCCGAGACCAAACAGGCCGAGTGCTTGTCCGCCGAGGTCATGCAGTGCTGCTTCTCCGTAGTGGCGTGCCCACTCGTCCGGGCGGGCCAGTCGGTTGTGGTCGTCATTAGCTTCGGCGTAATCGCGCCAGCCACGGACTGTTGCGTTAGCCATTCGCTCAAGCTCGGCAATGCCGTTATCTACCCAATCGGACAAGATAGGGTTCAGGCCAGCCACGCCTGCAACGAGACCCTTGATATGGCCCCATTGTGCTGGATTAAGCACAGGCTCTGGCTTGCCAGTCTTGTTGGTAACCATTGTGGTACCCGGCTGGATCATGCCGCCGGTGTCGAAAAGCTCCGAGATGAAATCTGTTGCTTTCGCCCAGGCGCCGGAAAGCAGATCACCGAGATCTTTAATCTTGTCGAAGGCAAAGTCCACCATTTGGCTTCGTGAGCCTTTGAGGAACTCCGGGGGAATGTTGAACCATTCTGGTGGTGGTGTGCCAATAGCTCCGGCGATCTTGCCCTCGATAGGGCCAAGAACTTTGTCCATGACGGACTTGACCTTGTTTTTGAGGGCATCGATCATCGCATCGCGGGAGATTCCGCTGGCTCCACCGGATTCAAACGCGCCGTCCGCACCGATGGGCAAGTGGTAGTGCGTGCGGAAGTAGCCATCATCGGCACCGGCAGCACCCACACCGTATTTCACCATTGACGGCGAACCGCCGGCTTCTACGTTGACTGTGCCGAACCCTGGCACACCAGATAGCGTTCCGGCTGTGTGTCCGCCACCGCCACCACCGTTGGTAATGCCGATGGAGAAGCCTTGCTTCAGGCCTGCAACGAAGCCTTGTGGTCCTGACGAATGCTGCGAGTTTCCGCCACCGTTAAACGCCATGGTTGCCCACTGCCGAGCACCGTTACCACCTTGGATCACGTTGGCGATGCCAGACATGAAACCAGAGCAATCTGTACCCGAACCACCCTCAGCAGAGCCGCCAAAGACATACGGCCGGCCGTGGCGCTTAGCGGCCCAGCGGTGTGCTGCTGCCAGCTGGTCGTGCCATAGTGGTCGGATTTCTCCACCGTCTTTGTACTTCGGGAACAAGCCCGGCGCGGCGCCGAGGAGGTCCCCTTTGGTGTTGTCGGTGTTGGTGGGTAGTGGGATTATGTTGCCGGTGGCGTCGAAGCTGAATGGTTTGCCAAAGCGCAGCATTTCGCGCATGGCGTAGATGTGGCCATGGCCGCCTGCTTGGTCGACTTCTTGCTTGGTGAGCATGTGTTCGCCGTTGGATCCCCACATGAGCACATCGTCTGAGGTTCCGGTTCCTGGTCCTCGGATTCGTCCACCGGTGGCGTAGCCTGCGATGGGGCTGACTTTTTGTGCCTTTTTCAGTGGAGGTATGAAGTCAGCAATGGTGTTCCAGGCGACTACGATTCCGCCGTTGTAGACCGTGTCGATCATGAAGTTGATCGGTTTGGCCAGTGAGGAGCGTAGCGTGTCCCACACTTGCTTGATTCCATCGACTGTGTTGTTGAAAAAGGATTTGAATCCGTCCAGGGCATTACGGAATGCGCCTAAGACGTTGGTGTCAATCCAGTTCCAGACGGTGCTAAGTCCAGTTTTGAACAGCTCCCAGGCAGCGAGCATGTCGTTGACGCGGTCGGAGAACCATTTCTTGACGGTATCTACGACGGACATGAATACGTCGAAGACTGTGGATTTAATGGCGTTCCAGACCTGTGAGAGTTTGTCTGACAGGGATTGCCAGATGTTTTTCATGACGTCAACGGCAGCGCTAAACAGATCGCGGAGAACATTCAGCCCGTTCATGAATGCGTTGAACGCGGGAATGACGAGCGTGTCCACAACCCACCTGATGACGTTTCCGAGTGCGTCCCAGACTGGTTTGATGAAGCTATCCCAGACTTCTTTGAGATGGTTGCCGAGCGCTCGGAATTTGTCGGCGAAGTAATCAAGTACTGGTTTGATGACGTTATTCCAGGTAGCAGCAAGCAAGTCACCAACTACCTGGAACCCGGCCTTGATGGCTTCGAATGCGGGTTGGATCAGTGTTTGCCATGCCCAGCTTAGGAAGTTGCCGAACGCTTCCCAGGCCGGTTTGATGATGGATTGCCATGCGAACTGGATTGCTGCAGAAAGTGCTTTCCAAGCCAGGATTAGCGGAGCCAGAATGGCGGTTCCGATAATTCCGATTGTGTAGGCAGCGACTGTCCAGATTGTTTCAAATACTGTCTTTAGTACGTTGCCCACAAATTCTGCAGCGGTCTTGAGCCAGTCCATGTGGTCAATGAGCCAGCTAATGCCTTTCATGAGCAGCTCAAAGACTTTCATCACGCCGAAAATTGCGCCGACGACGATGCCAGCCGCTGCAATGAGCGGGGCAAAGACGATGCCTAGCGCGATCTTGACGGCCGGCCCGCCAACCTTGTCCATGAATGCTGCAAACGCGTCTTTGATTTTCTCCAGTGCTGGCTGCACCTTGTCCCAAATAGCTGCAGCAAGATCTTTGAACTTCTGCCACAGCGGAGTGATAGCGTCCCGGACGCGGGTGACGGCGTCTTTAGCCTTGTCGAAGGCGTTGGACAACGTCGTAGCAACCAGGTCGCGCACTGGAGCCAATTGATCCCACAAACGCTGGGCGGCTTCTTTCATTCGGTCAAACTGCTCTCGCAGAATATCCAACCCAATATCCTTGAGTGCGGCCGCAAAATCAGTAGCGATATCCCAAACCTTGGCAGCAAGGTCTTTGAGCCAGTTCCACACATTAGCCAGGGTTTCTTTGAGCTTTTCAAAAACGGCGCGGCCGGTTTCGGTCTTGGTGAAAAACGCCCACAACGCCGTTCCCACAGCGGCGACCACCGCAATGATCTGGCCGACCACGGGAATGAACCCAACCAGGCGCGGCAGCATACGCACGATCAGCCCGCCAATTGAGCGCATCGGAGTCAACACAAACTGGGCGGCTTTGCCCAGAGGGTTAAAGAAGTTCAGCAACTTCGAGAAGTTAGTCGCCAGGCGCCCGGCTGGAGTAGCTGCTCCGCCCAAGCTTTTTCCGAGCAAGCTTAGCTCTTTCGAGATCTGCATGATCGTCAAAACTTTGGCGATTGTCAGCAAAGGCGCGGCAATCGCGGTGAGTGGAGCCACCAGCATGCCAATGCCACGCATGCCTAGCCAAGCAGTGACCATCGCGGTGACTAGCCCTGGATGCTCGGCGATAAACGTCGACATCTTTTCCAGGGCAGGAACAACGACGTTTTCTAGTACAGGAGCCAAGGTGTTCAAAACATTGATCAATGCCGTCCACGTGGCCGCGCTGATCTTGCCCGCGATCTCACCAAAGACAACAACGAGATCCCACAATGGGGCACCGATACGTACTGCAGCATCAGCTACCGAAGACATGATCTCGCCGAATCGCTGCCACAGATCAGGGTTTAGCGCCTTTTCCAGTACATCGACTGCAATATTGCCGAATGCCCCAGCGAGCTCACCAAGCTTAGGGGCAAGCGTGGTGCCGATATAGCTGCCGACGGTTTCCATTGCGGGGGCTAAAACCTGACCAAAACGCTCCGCCACAGGATTTAACGCATTACCCAAATCGTCAAAAGCATCACCAACGGCATTGAACAAAGGTGGTGCCGAAGCAAACACCGGCCCCAACAGCGTTGCACCAAACCGGCCCATAGCTGCTTGCATATTTGCCAGTGCGCCAGAAAAGGTATTACCCATTTCTTTTGCCGCACCGCCCATGCCTGCATTCATGGCGCGCTCAAACGTTGCGAAATCGATTTGGCCTTTGGAGACCATCTTGCTGATCTCTTCGGAGGTTTTGCCGGTTTCTTCTGCCAGCATCTGCAAGACCGGAACACCACGACTGGTTAACTGCAGCAGGTCATCGCCCTGGAGCTTGCCACGGGCGGCAACCGAGCCAAAGATCTGGCCCATATCGGCCATGCTGATACCAGCAATAGCAGCGGTATCCGCCACGGTTTTGAGCACACCCTCCAGCTCTTTACCCGGAGCGATACCTGCTGCAACCAGACCAGACGAGGTTGTTACGGCCTCTTCCAAGCCAAAGGAAGTTCCCTTAACCGAAGCCAAGGCGTTTTCCATGATGTCACCGACGGTCTGGGCATCATTGCCCAAACCACGCAATTTCGCCTGCGCATTATCGATCGCAGTCAGGCGCCCAAATCCCTTCCACAGCGAAGTGCCCAGTGCACCACCGACAGACACGCCCACGGAAGCAGCAGTGACCTTCATCGTCTTGGATAGGCCAGACATCAGCTTCGAGCCAATGCCTTCGCCTTGCTTAACCGCATCGTTTTCGGCCTTGCCCAATGATGCTTTGATGCCCGGCGCGATTTTGGAGGTCTCGGGAATGATGGAGACGTATGCGCGTGCGATTTCGCCTGCTGCTGCCATGGTGCGTCCTTTCTACTGGGTGACGAAGTGGTTCCAGTCGTTTCCGAGCCATGTGGCCATGTCGGATAGTGGGAGTGTTTCTCCGAGGTAGGTTCCAGATTCGTCAAGTCTGGGGTTTTTGGTGGTGGTGTTTTCTGCTTTGCGTTGTTTGTCGGTAGGGCGTTCGATTGGTTTGGGTCGTTCGCCTTTGCCGCCACCGCGTTGCCAGTTTGCTCCGGCGAGAATGTCGGAGATGCAGGCCAGCAGATGGGTTTTGATGTCCCAGCCGTGATAGTTGGGGTGGAATGCGGCGATGATGGGGCTGTCTGTGGTGGCTTCGCGAATGATGACGTGGAGGTCACGCCAGTTGAGTCGGTCTGTGCCGTCGCAGAGCCAGCGCAGTCGCAGGCCGAAGCGTATGAGTTCAGCCTCGACCGCACTGCAGAGACTGGGGTCTTCTAGCGCTTCTGCGAGGCCAAGGATTCCCCCAGGTTGGTTCCTGTTCCTTGCTGCCATTTCTCCATGACGTCGCCGAATTCCTTGATGTTAAGGCCGTCGATGACTGCGAGGGTTTCTTCGTCTGCGATCTTTTCGATCATGAGCCAGGCGAGTTCTTCTTGTCCTAGGTGGCGGTTGCGGCGGATGAATCCGGCCTTAAAAGCGTTTTCTGGCCATGGCAAGGTGATGTGTTCACCGGAGGATGTGGTGTAGTGGAATTTTTCAGTCATTGTTTTCTCCTTTGTGTTTTTGTGTGGTTAACGCCCCGGCACGGTGGTGTGCGTCGGGGCGTAGTTTGTGGGCAATCGGGCTGTTAGTTAGCCGGTAGAGCTAACCTCTTCGGTGCCTGCGTCTTCGTCGGTGTCCTCGACCTCACCCTCGACCTTTTTGCGGTCGATGAATTGATAGAGCTTGGCATCGTTGGCGTCTGGGAAGCACTCATAGGTGACTTCGTATTTGATGACATCCGAGCGGACGTAGGAGACATCTCCGACTTCGGTGGCTTGTGCGTCTGGTGCGAACAAACGGATCTTGGAGTCAGTGGAGCCCTTAATTTCGAATACGAGTGAGCGGTGAGGTAGCTCGTCTGCGGTGTCTCGAATTTCGATCTTCTTGCCACCTTCGCGGACTTGGACGTTGTTCTCGCCTGCGATGGACTTCAGCACCTCGGCATTGGCTGCTTCGAGGTAGGTCAGTTTTAGGGTGACTGCGTGATCGGACTGGACGATGTGTACGGTATCGCCGTTCCAGTCCTTGATTTTTTCGGTGGAACGGTCGACCGTCTTACTGACTCCGTCTTCGGAGATGAAACCGGCAGGTTTTGCAGCAAGGCCGGTGTTGAGTTCCCCGGCGGCATCAGTTGGGTAGGCCGAGGTTTCGGGGTTCGCGCGGCCAATGAGTACGCCGCCTGCGGCTTTGACGTTGGGGCCGCCGGTTAACACGTTGGAACGGATACGTGCCATGGTTTGTGTCCTTTCAAGTTTGATGGAATGGAAAAGCCGTGCACTGTGGTGTTAGTGCACGGCTTGGGTGAGCATGCCGGTAAGTTGCCAGCGTTTAGTTGCTGGCCGGTCAGGGTCGGCATGTTCGTGTCCTGGACTGATTAGGTGCCAGCCAAGTATTCGGTCATCTGCCCAGTAGAGTTTCTCGAGGGCTGTTTCGAGCTTTTCGGAAATCTGCCAGGCCCGTTGATGTGATTCGGCGTAGATATAGCAGATAATCAGGGTTTCGGTGCTGGCCAGGGTCGCTCGTCGTGGTGTGGAAGAATCAACCAAAATAAACTCGGGTTTGCGCTCTTTCGGGATTTTGACGACGACGTCGCAATCGAGATTGGCATGCTCTGTAAGTGAGTTCCGGACGAGGATTGGTGGATAGATCGGTTCTATGGCACACCTCCTAGTCGCATACCGGACTCTGCGGCACGCTTGAGCATTGTTTGGTTGCGCGCATGATCGCGCCTAGCTCTGGAATTTCCCGGATAGACAATCCCACGGAAACGTGTTCTGCCCTGCTGGGTGGACCCTTCGTAGCCGCGGCCGCAGCGTTCAGCGAAGTCAGCCGTGTGACGTTCAATCATCTCTTGCACACCTGGTGCACGTCGGAGACGATCAAACTCGCTCATATCCCATTGCATAGGTTTGCTCATGGTTGCAACTGTTCTCCGTTCTCGTCGGTGAGACTGAACGTTTTCCACACACCGGGAGCGAAACCGGCTAGGACCTGGAGACCATCGGGGTGGCTATCGTCGTGAATCACGAGAGCGCCGTCGATGATTTCACATGCATTAGTGTCGTATTCTGCGATATCTGGTTCACCGTCTCCTGGACGGTTGTACGCAATGATCATCCGGTTTCCTCCTTAAGCTCATAGACCACCAAGCCTGGGTTAAACCACGGGCCATGGCGGTGGTCTTTGATTGTTTCTACGCGGTAGGTGGTGCCCTCGATGCGCACATGGTTATCGATATCGGCGGTGTCTGGCGGTGCGATGAGAACGAGGTCGAAATCTATTCGGCGATTAGCGTTGTCATCGACAGCAGCAGTGATATCGGGGGCATACCAGCCAAGCACCGGGCGCTTATGCTCTCCTACGCGGGTCTTGATGGACTCCCCGAAGTCATTGAGCTTGGTCTCAAAGACCAAAACCGTGACTTCTTTGCGTAATGGAAACCCAGCGTTAGTGCGGCGCGGTGTAGTCATATCCACCTCCTTGTGGCTTAGTGATGCTCACCTGGAGCCATGCCATAAGGGCCGTTAACCCACGCACCTGCAAGCGGGTGCTGCAAGCGAGATTGATCTTCGGTCATGTCAATGCCGGAATGGCGTCCGCTACTGCCCGAGAGCATCGCGCGATGCACAGGGGTGAGCTCCATTAGTTGGGTGATCGTCTCCGACCCAAAGGTCTTGGAGTCGGTAAACGTTCCAGCGGTTTGTGAAAGCTGTCGTACGCCGTCCGGGTTGCGCATGACTTGCATGACCAGTTGCTCTTCGACAAACGCCACCCTGCGCGCCCAGGTTTGATCTGGGTCGTCGGTGAGCCGGTCGGCGATGGTGGGGATTTCAGTGAAGATCAGCAGTTCGGCTTTGTCTAGCCATTTTTGGATTTTGTCCTTGCTGGGTAGTTCTTCAGTTCCGAGCCAGAGGTCTTGCACCGATTCTGGGGTTGCGTAGGTGGACATCTAGTCCTCCTGTTCGGTGGCCGTAGCTTTCTTTTTGCGGGTGGTCTTTTTCTCTGGCTCGATTGTGGTCCAGCCCAGTCGGGTCATCGCCTGGATGCCGGCGGGTGGGATATCGGCTGTGGTTTTGCCGTTGGTCATTAGTGCCATTGGGTACCTCCTAGAGTTCCTGGTCGGTGGTGCTGTCTGGTGGGGTGAGCACGCCTGCTGGGTAGCGAGTCTCGGTGGTGTTGAGTCGGGTAACAGGGTTGGCTACCTGGAATCCGACCCGGAAGACAACGCGCAGTGCCTTGGCGTCTTGTTGCATCAGGTTGAACACAACCTTGCCGTCGTCATCGGAGATAACTCCTTCGCTGAACAGGTCGAAGGTGATGTCCTGGCGTACGCCGACGACGAACTTGGACCAGTCGGCGGCGAGCACCTGGGCTACCTTGTCGTCCCAGACGCCGGAGGTGACTTCGTTGAGTGGGTAGCCGTAGAGTCCGTTTGGTTGACCTGGCGCCAGGGACGGGCTGTAGATCGGCTGGCCTGTCTCTGTGCGCATGCCGACGAGCTCCCACTGCAGCCCTGGCATAGAAGCGAAGCCGTTGACTGCGAATCCATCACGGGCGACAGTCTTAGCGAGGTTGGCGATATCAACCGCGATATCTTTGCCGGTGCCACGCTGCACTACATTTTGGGCAGCAATGGAAGCCGGAACAATGGCTTCTGGCCATGAGTCTGGCTTTTCGGTGCCGAAGATTGCGGCCTGGTCGACTTTCTTGCCGATGGCTTCGACAATTAGTGGCTTGATCTCGTTCCACAGTGGAACATCGGAGTCGTCGATGAGTGCATCTGGAATTGGCACGATGACTGCGAGCTCCTCGGCAGTCATGGTGACGTTTTTCCAGTCCGCCTTGCTGGTCTTTTTCAGGCCGGTATCGCCATCAACCCAGTAGGCTTCTGGCAGCGTGTTCAGGACCGGCTGCTTGACCTTCGCTTTGGACATAGGAACGCGCTTTGCGCGCTCAAGCATGATGGATTGGCTTGGTGCCTCTTTCAGGATTTCCTTGGTGATCTGGTCTGGGACCATCTCTCCTGCGACGTCTTCGCGTCCGACGATGTTAAACGCCATGGTTATTCCTCCTAGTGATTAAAGATTTGGTGTGCTTATTTGCCCAGCAGCCGCTTGCGTAGCCAGTCGCTTTCCCCCAGGGGCATGCGTCCGGTGTTTTCACCAGAGACGCGCACGCCTGCAGGTGGCTTAGACTGCGCTTGCAGCTTGCCGAATGCTTCCTTGAGTGCATCAGCATGCTCTTGTAGCTCCTCGGCGCTGCTGCCCCGGAGTAGAGAGGCATCAACACCAGATTCCTGGGCAATCTGGGCGCGCTTTTCACGCAGCTGAAGCTCGCGGTTTTCTTCTTCCAGCTGCGCTAATTTCTCGGCCTGCTTTTGCGCATCGGTCTTATTCGCCTCTTGCTCCTGGCGGTACTTTTCGGCGTCAGTGCGATACGCATTGCGCTCGGTGCGGTACTTAGCGGATTCTTTACGCAGCTTTGCGATCTCGGATTGTAAATCCTGCTCGGAGTTCTGGTTATCCTCCCTGCGATCGGCCGTATCTGTCTCCTTGGCCGCCTGTTGGCTCTCGGAAGAGTTTCCACGTTCTTCGAGGTTGTCCTCGGTGCGGGCATCCGAGTTATCTGCGGTGGCGGTTACGGTATCCATTGGTGATTCCTCCTGGGAATTCTTGGGGTGGATATGACAAAACCCCGCCACCTACCAGGGTGCGGGGCTAGTAGACGAACCGGGAATCGAACCCAACTGGTAGCGCCCACCAGGGCTGAACGTCTCAAGGTGCGGGTATGACAAAACCCGGCGCGATGATGATCGGGCCGGGTTGGTGGTGAATCTTGTGAGCTAGGCGTTTGCCTTTGCGTGATGCGCGCGTACATGCTTGGCGTATTCAGCAAATTTATCCGCATACATGGGTGATACGTATGCGGCTATTTCCAGAGCGTCAAGCCAGTCTTCAGAAATCATAATATTTTCTTTGATGAGAACCTCTACAGCATGCTGGAAACAATATTCAATGTCCCCTCCGTAAGGGTCATCGATGATATTTGGGTCAATGAACTTATGCAGGTTGTCAGTGAGAAATTCCTGCCATAGCTGAAAGTACTCATCGCCATCGTCCAAGCTAGCTTGTTCGACGTCAATACCATGCATCATGACAGCCATTTCTTACCCCTTTACTTCAGCAAAATACTCATCCATATTGTGAGTTTCTGGTGGATCAGTTAGTGTACCAGCCTTTCTCCGCACTACTCCTTGACCACGTACTGGGTACGCAGTGTTCAAAATTGCCTTGTTTCCTTCAACAGTCCAAACCGCCTGGACAAGAACACCATCGATCATTTTACGAGCGTGACGTTTTTCATCATCTTCACGGTACACACGATCTGGGTCTTCAATGGTTGTATGAACTGCATTCACAATATCTTGCTGTGACCATGATTCCGGGAATAGCGTCTTATTGTTTTTCTGACTGTCCCACATGTGGCCCAGTCGATCCGATAGCTCGTGTGCTGACAAACCAGCATTGCCTTCTTTCTTCCCAAGCTTTCCCAGCTGTCTTCGCTGCCAACCGAACAGGATGTGTCCAGCAGATTCTGTAGTCACCAGCGGGAGCGGCTCGACATCGCCAAAGGCCGTGTGATTGGCCTTGAGAGATCTCTTCGGCAACTTCAGACCTTTAATGGGAGGAAACCGCACCGGTTCATCAGAACCAGTTGCTTCGCGACGCTTAAAGATGATGAGTTCGCGCCACTGCCTGCGTTGCTCTTTACTGGCGTCACCAGAGCTTCCACCAGGGATATTCTTGTTCCACAGATCATCGAGCTGCCGATTAATCGGTGGTAACGACGCCCAGCGTTCCTCTGGAGTCCGCCCCCTAGCTTCCCAGCCAAGACAGCGACAATTGTCATGATATTGCCCCATCTGCTTCGTAGCCACGACATTATCGCGCAAATAAGCAGGCCCACGTGCAGCAAGCATCAGGCAAAACGAGCAGGCCCCAGGCGATGGAATACGGGCATAAGCAGTCCCGTCCTTTTTCACAGCACGCTCGACAGTTCGCCGTGCTGGCTGATACACCAGGCGGTTCAAAGCACCGCGCAGCTTCTTTCGGGCTTTAGCCGAGTCGAACTCACCCAACAGCTTCGAGGTGTGTACCGACCACTCCAGCGACGAATGCGCTTGCTCAAACTTCGCTGCCTCTTCCGGGGTAGGATACGGCAGCCAACGCAGCTCTTCATCAAGATTACGGTTAACAATCATCGCATCCACCGTCAGATACGCAGCTCGGGTGCCATAACGTTGAGTAATATCCGTGAATGGTTCAGCCAAATAGTCGATGAGGTCTTCTGGATCCCGCCCATGCCGGTTACCAGCTTCCCACCAATCCTGCAGATCGGCAGCAGCCATCCGGTCAAGATTTCGCATCGCCTTGTCGTATAGATCCAGCTGCTCCTCCATCGCTCACCTCCTAGATAAGTCCCTCTGCAAACAGCGAGTCTTCATCGTCTTGAGATTCCCCGTCGTCTTTGTCTTCAGCCTCTGCTTCGTCGTCCGGTTTCACTGACGCTGCAGCAGATGCCTGCATGCGCTCTAGGCGCGTTTCCGCTTCCAGCTGCTGAATAGTCGCTTCATCGAAGCCCAGCAGCTCCCAAGTCACTCGTGAGCGTCCCGGCAGTACGTTTGCAGCGACCAACGCCATCGTCGACTGCGCGGTTGCTGCCTTCGTAGGTGTTGATGGATCTAACCACTGCACTGCAAGCCGGTTCATAGCGGGATTTTTCTCACCATCACGAATGTGCTGCGCCATGGCCATAATCCGCGCCCACGCATTGCCATAAATGCGCTGGGCTCTTTCAGCAACCTTGACCAGATCAGATTCTGCAGCCTTAATCGCATCAGCCGATGACGGATTGTCATGGATAACACCGAGATAGTTCATTGGAATAGACGTTTCCCCGGCAAACAACGATGCCAGCGAGCGCAATTGAGCAATGTGCGGCTCCGGTGACGATGCGGTGAACTGCCCTACCTCTGGCGCATTATCGTTTTCGTCTCGTCCAAGGGCCAAAAACCGGTTCAGGTAGGTCTTGAATGTGTCTGAGAAGTCCTTGGATTCAACACCAAGCGCATAACGCTGCGGGAAGCTGAAGAACTCTGCCGTGCCCTCCATGCGTAGCACTGTGCGCGCCGCAGAGTCAGTCAGCCCCATCACCGGATCACTAATACGCGGGGTTCCGAACTCACGCTCTAGGTGCGGGCGATAGGAAACGATCTCCATAGGCACACGCCCAAGAGAGTGCTCTTGACGGTGCACCAACCAGCCCCCAGCAGAATCTGGCTCAATAGAAATGATGTAGCGATCAAGCCACAGCACCATCTGGCCTTGCCTGCCACCTTCGGCCGGGTTGATCGTCAAACCAGCAACGACAGAGCGTGTACGCCGCGAATACAACGCAGTCGCCTCACGTGCCGAACGAGCCGAGATGATCACAGGGGGCTCCCCCTGCGACTGATCACCGGCAGACACGGTGACGAACGCTGATCCATGAATCAACGACGCAGTATGCGTCATGGACGCGGTGAGATCAAGCAGCTGATTATCTGCCGCAATTTCATCGAGCCCCTCATCGCGAGATACAGCCCCCGGCAGCACAAAGCCCCTAATGTCTAAACGATGCTCAAGCGTCGTTACAGCCTTAGCTGGCCAGCCAAGAACCGTCTCAAGCTTCTTAAGCGATTCCGGCATAGCCATACCCAGCTTGCCTGCAGCACGTAATGACTTCTTACCCAAGTAATACAAGCTACGTAAATCATTGCTGCGCTGGTGGTGCTCATACTGTCGGATAAGCCGCGTGAGCACCTGCTGTTCTGCTGCATCAAGGCCCGGCGCGTGGGTAGCGTTTTGTATGGTGTTCATTTAGTTCAGTAACCTCGCTCCCCGTGTCTTTGTGGTGTTGACTTTTGTGCTGCGTAGCGCGATTTGCCGCCCCATGCGAGCGCCGAC
This sequence comes from Corynebacterium drakensteinense, assembly GCF_041224285.1. Classification (NCBI taxonomy): domain Bacteria; kingdom Bacillati; phylum Actinomycetota; class Actinomycetes; order Mycobacteriales; family Corynebacteriaceae; genus Corynebacterium; species Corynebacterium drakensteinense. The sequence continues at coordinate 3,418 of NZ_JAXOFP010000019.1, read as the reverse complement.
CATGGTGACTGCGTAGTCGACAAGTTTGTTTGATGATCGGTTGGCTTTGCCAAGCCCTACTCCCCATTGGTTTGGGCGGCGGCGTGCGTTGTGTGCGTGTGCTCGTAGCATGGGGTCGCCGTCGTGGGTGAGTGTTTTCTCGTCGTTGATGTCGAGTGCGGTTTGCATGGCAGCTTCGGTGAATAGTCGGTTTCGATTGACTGCCCCGGGCTGGCTCATGCGCATGTCGAAAAGGACAGAGTGGCCTCCGGCTCCTGGTGTTGCCCAGATGCGGAGTTTTCGTTGGAAGTCTCGGTGCCAGTCGTCGATCATCGGCCGCCAGTAGAGCGCTTCGGTCTGATCATCGGTGGCTGGTGAGGGGTCGACGCCGAACCAGACAACTTTGTAAGTGTCGAATGCTTCTCTGACGACAGCGTCGACAACATCGCGTGGGGCTATCCAATCATCACCGCGGGCACCGTGTGGACGACGCCAGCCACCTAGGCTCATTACGTGGCCGTCGGAGAGTCTGCAGGCCGAAAGTGTGGTGGCGTCGGAGGATTTCGAGCAGTCGAGGAACATGGCGATCTTTTCGTCCGGCTCGACGATGGTCTCCGGCCGTGCCAGTGCGTCGAATGCAGCTGGGTCAATCCATGATTCCTCGGCAGCGGCTAGGCCGTTGAGGTAGAAGCGTATGGCCTCTGATGGTGCGGTGCGCTTGTCCTGGACTTCGGAAACGATGTTGTCGATATCAATCCAGGGCGCGTCCTGATAGGCCTGTTGGAGCCCTCGGCGGAGCTGTTGTTCGTCGACGAGGTCTAGTGATGGGTCGTATTCGACAGAATCGTAGAGAATGTCTTTTTTCGGTGATATGCCGGCTACTTGGTCTTGCCAGGAATCGTAGGATTCTTCAGCCACCGAACCCTCACCCATGCGGTGAGCGTTAGTGAACTCTAGGGTGCGGGCTCTGATAGCTTTCGGGGATTTTGCGGTGTTACGACGGGCGACTTTGGCGATATCATAGCGCCCAGACGATGGCGTCATGTGGTGTGTCTCGTTGAGGATTACCGCGGTTACTGGCGAGCCCTCGGCGGAGGATTCGGAGGCGGTGATGACCTCAATGAGCGATCCGCCTGCGGTATGCGAGCGCTCCTTGCCGGTTTCGATTCCCAGCTTGTTGCGCAATTTTTCCGACATCATGCGATTAGCCACGGTGAGCACCTCCTTCGCCTGGTTGATGGAGTTTGCAGCGATCTGCACTTTGGCGAGCCTGTGGGGTTTTCCAACCGGCCAACCTTCGTCTGTCCAGCCTGCGAGTTCTACTGGGCCGCACATTTCGATTAGCGCTAATACAGCTGCAGCTGGGTCTTTTCCAGTGCCTTTCGCTCCGCGCTTGATTCCTGATCGGTACAGCTTGCGCCCGGTTTCAGGGTCGAACGCGTACCACATGTGAATGAAGCGTTTTTGCCCTGGCGTGAAGCGCCACGGCTCACCTGTTTGGTGGTGAACCAGCCAGTGGTGTGCCCAATTGATGATGTGTGGACCTAGCGACGGTGGCAGTTTTGCAAGCCGCTGTGGGTGTGTAAGCGGCAACGTGGGATCTCCAGGCCATGGAAGCGTGACCCACGCGCCTGTTGAGGGGTCTATCCGGTAGCCAGGAAGTAAGTCAGCTTCACTCATAGAGTGCCGCCGGATTCATCGTGATCACATCTGCCCCCTTATCGTCCTGGTCTTGTTCAGCGCGCATCAGCTCAATGCGTGCGCGGCGCCTAGCGCCCTCGGAGGTCAACAGGTTGTCCATCATCGACAGAATCTGCGAGATCATCACCGAGCGCGGTTTTTCACGCTGCATCTCCATCGACAGCAGATCACCGCAAATCTGGGCGTATGCCCAGTCCGATGGCTCGTAGAAGATTGCTTGGCCGGACTTTTTCAATGACCTAAACCAGCGTTTAGCGGACACATGCCACGTCCGGTCTTCAGCCGGTGCAGTCACAGTAGACGCACCAGCCACTTTGGTTGTCTCTATTACGTCTTTATTTCGTCTTACGCGCTCCTCGGAACGCTTCGGAACAGGCCCAGGCATACTACCCCCTTTCGGGTGAAATCGTCATTATTTTTCCCTATTTGAGCTGCTTAAACGCCTAGCCCCAAAAAAGTTCTAAACCCGTACACATTCTTTTGCGCTATGCCGTCCGTGGGGCGAGGATTGCCGGGGAGGGGATCCCCCACCCCCCATCACTAGCGCATCCCAAACCGCGGGTACGGGGCACGCTTGCGCCCCAGCCGGGTACGGGCCCGCTGGGCTTCGGTTTGGGTCTTGTGCTTATGACACACAACGCAGACGGTTTGCAGATTCTCGAGATCAATCGAACCACCCTCGCTATGCGGAATGATGTGATCAACCTCGACACCCTCGCCAAGGCAGCCTGGCCACCTGATCTGGCAACGCCCGCCATCGCGGGCGAGCACCCTACGTCGAAGCTTTGGTCCGATATCCGAGCGCGTACGCGTGCGTCGGTGCGACTGGAAGCCAGGCATAGACCACCTCCAATCGGTGAGTGCACCAATACCTGCAACCTGAATGCGATCACAGAAACGATAAGCACAAGCTCAAAGCAACGATGAACAAGCGCGAGAAAACAAAAACGCCAGCAACTGATGCGTGTTGCTGACGTTCGCCATAACTCTGACACGCTCATCGTAGCATCACTGCTGTGACAGCTGCGAAAACCGCAGCTCATCACACTTTGCGAGTACATCTTCTAACCACACAATCACTCGTTGATTCACATCCAGCCGCGCCGGAATCTCACCGCGCTCAACCCAGCGGTACACGCTGCGCCTCGTTACTGATCGCCCAAGCACACCAGCCCAACCAACGACCTGACGGACCGTGCCAGAACTAACCGGCTCCGGGTCGGTATCAGATTCGGGAGGGGCCACCAGATCAACAACCAGGCTCGCCACGGCGATCACCTCGTCGGCACACATTGACCCCCACTGGGCATCAGCAATGACTGGCAGGTGGGTATTAAGCCAGGCAGCCGCTGAAGTGTCCCAGGTTTTGTTCCGTCTGAGTAGATGGGAAAATCTGGACCATGCCCAAAAAATTTGACCAGGATGCCAAGGACCGTGTGGTCCGTCTCGTGGAAGACCGCATCTTGGCGGAGAATCTTTCAATGCAACAAGCGTGCAAGATTGTGGCGCCGAAACTAGGGGTCTCATGGCACACAGCAAGACAATGGACGCAAGCAGTTCGACGCGAAGGACGAGTTGTCGAACGCATGCCAGAGGATATGCAAGCCGAAATCTCCAGGCTGCGACGTGAAAACCAAGAGCTACGGGATACCAACGAACTGCTGAAGGCTGCGTCAGCTTTTTTCGCGTCGGAACTCGACCCCAAACGTCGGAAATGATCCGGTTCATCGATAAATAC
>NZ_JAXOFP010000018.1:0-40466 GCF_041224285.1 Corynebacterium drakensteinense | reverse complement strand
GCCAGGTGAGAAAGTGGCACTCACAGGAGCTTCTGGTACGGGAAAAACCACAATATTCAGTCTTCTACTGAAATTCTATGACCCCTCGGCCGGCCACATCCGTGTCGGAGGGCGGGATCTTAGTGACTGGAACAGAAAAGATCTTCGCACTGTGATCACCTACGTCGAGCAGGAACCTGACTTGCTTCCGGGAACACTCAGAGAAAACCTTACTCTCGGGACAGAAAACAGTTTCGATGACAAAATTCTTTGCACATTGCTAAATCAGTTCGGACTGGGAAACTTCGCCAGTACCGAGGGCCTAGACCGATTAGTAGGATCCGGCAATAGCGGATTGTCCGGAGGTGAGCGACAGCGAGTTGCCATCATCCGTGCCATCCTTCAAAAATCGCCGGTCATCCTTGTAGACGAGCCGACATCCGCTCTCGATTCAGTATCAGCAGAGTTGTCAATGAACAAGCTCTTGGAGACTGATTCCACAGTCATCTTTACCTCCCACGATGCAAACATCGTGAATCTGGCAGAACGAATTCTAGTGGTCACCGACGGGAGAGTCTTCGAAAATACACCGAAGAGTAGGGAGTCTTCAGATGAGTAAACACGCTCTCGTCACCGGCGCAACCAAGGGCATCGGCCGAGCAGTCGTGTCCCGGCTATTGCGGGATGGATACGATGTGTCCTACACATGGTTCTCCTCCAACAAATCGGTCTCGAATATCCAAACGGAGGCATCTCGATTCAACGGGGATGCATATGCATACGAGTGCGACCTGACGCCCAGGACTCGACTTGATGTGCCTTTTTGCAAATAGTGAACGAAAAAGCCACTTTCTGAAGTGCTCCCCATTAGTTGGACTGAAAAATCAGTTTCTGACTAGTGGGGAGCACTTTTTATGAGAGCACGAAGTTCGTTGAGTGAATCTCAACGCCAGCAGCTCGTTGATTTGTTTGAACAGGGGTTGGGTTATACGGCGGCAGCAAATCGGCTTGGTGTTACTCGTAATCCAGTACGAAAGCTTGAACGTCGTTTCCAGCTGCATGGCAGACTATGTCTTGTGGAAAAACCAACTAAGAAGCAGTTTTCCTTCGAGACGAAAAAGGAAGTTGTCGATCGGTTCATTGGCGGCCAGTCCACGATGGACCTGGCTAGAGAGTTTGGTTTGTCATCGGATCAACTCGTCACTCATTGGGTAAGGACTTGGCGTGCAGGTGGTGATCAAGCGTTGCAGCCGAAACCGAAGGGACGACCGAAACGCAGCACCAGCTCGACACCGCTGACCGAGGAAGATCGGCTACGCCGCGAGGTAGAGAAACTGCAGGCAGAAAATGCGTACTTAAAAAAATTGCGGGACTTGAGGAATCAGGGACACGCTTGAAGGTCCAGGCGATTGTCATCCTCAAGTCACGGCATCGTCTGCAATACCTTTTGGATGCGGCAGGCATGCCGAGATCAACGTTCTTTTACCACCAGAAACGACTCAGCGAGCCGGATGAGCATGCTGCGCTCAAAGACGCGATCCGGGAAAGCTTTGAGCGTAACAAGCATCGCTACGGCTACCGACGAGTGCTACTTGACCTGCGCAACCAGGGGTGGGTGGTCAATCACAAGCTCGTCTACAAACTCATGTGCGAGATGGGGCTTCGAGCCAAGGTCCGCCAACGCAGACCGTATGTTTCCTATAGCGGGACGATCAGCCACATTGCCGAGAACACACTTGAGCGCAAGTTCACCCCAGATAAGCCAAATACGGTGTGGGTAAGCGATGTCACGGAGTTTCGCGTTGCTGGCACCAAAGTCTACCTATCGCCAATTATGGACTTATATGATCGTTCAATCGTGTCGTACAGCGTTTCAACCTCACCGAATACGGCGTTTACCTCGCAGTCTTTGCGTGATGCCATCGCGCAAGAATCACCAGATCACCGATTGCTTGTGCATACCGATCAGGGATTCCAGTACCAGCATTCGAGTTGGCGCACACTCATTACAGGTATTGGTGGCACACAGTCGATGTCAAGGAGGGGAAACTGTTACGACCATGCGGTGATGGAAAACTTCTTCGGGCACCTGAAAACGGAGATGTATCACGGTGAAACATTCGCCAGTCTGGCAGAGTTCTACCAGGCACTTGATGAATACATTCGTTGGTATAACCATGAACGCATCCAGAAACGGCTCAAGGGCCTGACCCCGATGCAATATCGAAATCAAACCCTTGAAGCCCTAACCGCCTAGAATTAAACCAGTCCAACTTTCGGGGGCCAGTTCAAAAATCAGAGAGCGTGCAAAGTCTATAGCAACGCAGTTAAGCCCCCGTTACAATGAGACGTAAGCCTCACAATTTCGACCACCTTTCGCATACACATGGCTTCTCATTCTTCTTCTAATCCAGCCCCCGCGACATGGATCTTATTGCTCATTGTGATGGTTCCGCAGCTCGGGCTCACATTAATTAATCCCGCAAATGCCACGATTGCTGGCGAGCTCAACACTTCCGTTTCCACTGTTGAATTGACTTTAACGGTCTATATGATCGGCTATGCGACGAGCATGTTCATCTCCGGAACTCTCGCCGACCGCTTCGATGCCAGCCGCTTACAATCTTTGGGCTTGGGCTTGTTCGCCCTCGGCAGCATCATCGCAGCTACCTCCCCAACAATCACGGTTCTGGCAATCGGGCGATTCTTCCAAGCCTTCGGTGGTACATCAGCTACAGTGCTCTGCCGAATCATCGTACAGCGTCGCTACCCTTCCGACCTGCGCCTCGGCGTTCTGACGTCTATGTCGATGATCATTTCGCTCACCCCGTCGTTTTCTCCTCTGCTCGGCGGGATACTCGCAGAAGTATTGCCATGGCGTGTAATGTTCCTCATTCTCTCGATTTTTTCGCTTGCGCTCATCCCAATGATCGAATTCTTACTGGGCAAAGCCAATCCGGAACGGCCCGGGCTGCCGTCGGCAAGCGAATTTTCTGCGGCCATTGCCCAGTCACTGCATAACGCGGACTACCGCTGGTATGCGATTGCGATATCCCTGGTGTGGATGACATATTTCGGATTCGTCAGCGCCTCCACAACAATCCTGCAGGAGTTTCTCGGTCAATCCGCAGTAACCTACGGCGTATTGATGGCCATTTCTGCCATCGGTTACTTAACAGGAAGCATCCTAGTTAAACGTGCGACTGACGTCCCCTATGCAGTCGGATTAGGAGCGGGATTAGGGACAATTGGCATCATCGCTACAGGAGTGACAACAGCTACCGGTTGGATCAACCAGCCATTAGTCGTCGCCGTCGTGATGTCCGTGGTTTTCCTCGGCGTCGGAGCGACAATCCCTTACACACAAGCAGGATTACTAGAACTAGACCTGGATTACCCGGGTGTTGCAGCCGGCCTATTCTTTTTCATCCAAATGGCCGGAGGTGCAGCATTCTCCGCATTCCTCGGAGCCGTATCTCTATCGTCGGTAGCAGCCTACATGTTGGTGTTGATGGTTCCTCAAATCATTGTCACACTCATGATTGCACGGGCCCGCCGCAAGAACAGCCTGCATTAGCCCCGAGGTGGCGGAGCCATCCCCAGCGCAACGTCCACGAAATCATCGAGTTTTTGTTGGTCTTCGCCACGCAGCAAGATCGCCAACATCCGCATTAGGCCGTGGGCTATTTCTTGCTGCTCACTTTGGGAATACTCACTCTGCCCAGCGAGCTCTGCTCCATTGACGCCCACACCCTCAACGCCTGCACCCTTGACATCCTCACCCTTGGGCGGGCAGAGCGCATCCACCCCGGCTTGGTAATTACCTTTGCGTAGTTGTTGGAACACACTAATTGCTTCCAGCCAGGCGCATTCTTTGTCGACTGCTTGCGACATCGCAGGCTCCTTCCTTGTAGGCGGGATTGGTTCACGCAAACTTTGCTAGACTTCATGCTACTGAACTTAATTGTTCATTTGGTTTATCTACTAATTGTCCGCAAGCCTACTAGGCACAAAGAAAGGATGTTGCGCATGAACAACCCAGCAACTGACAACACCCAAACAGCGGCCACCCAGGCAGCCCCAACCCAAGCAGCCCCCACCCAGGAAGCGTCGACAAGCAAGAAAAAGCAGATCACGGTGCTGGTCGGCAGCCTGCGCGGCGGATCATTCGCGCGCAAAATCGCCAAGCAAGCCATCGAATTACTGCCGGAAGATTGCACCGGCACCATCGTCGAAATTGGGCACCTGCCGTTGTACAACTTCGACTACGACGACCCAGAAGTCACCGATGTGCAGACCCCAGACTCCTACACCGAATTCCGTGAAACCATCAAAGCCTCCGACGGCATCTTGTTCGTGACCTCCGAAAACAACCGCACCATCCCCGCCTGCCTGAAAAACGCCATCGACATCGGATCCAAACCGAACTCCGACGTTGCCTGGAAAAACCTCCCGGCCGGCATCATCAGCCACTCCGTCGGTCGCATGGGCGGCTACAGCTCGCAGAAGAACCTGCGCCTAGCACTCTCCTACTTCGAAATGCCCACCCCAGGCCAGCCAGAGGTCTTCCTGGGACAATCACCGAGCTTGCTTGACGACGCCGGCACGTTCAACAACGACAAAACCCGCGACTTCGTCGCTGATTACCTGCGGCGCTTCGCCGAACTCATACGCTAGGCACGCGCCACGGCTCTAGCGCCACCGCTCTAGACTGGCAGCATGAGCCTCATGCGGGATAAGTCTTTGTGGCGCCAAGTACTGGTGCAAACACCTGTGCTGGTGCTGCTGTCACTCGCAGACATTGATTTCGACCCCGGGCTTACCTCGCAGCCTCCGGGTGCGCTTACCGCAGCTATCACCGCGGTGCTCTGGGTGGGTTTGTTGTGGCAACGACGCCGCCCGGAGCCAGCCCTGATGCTATTGGCGACGACACTGACCGTGCTGGCGGTTGCCACCAATGGGTTTTCGTTGCTGGGCTATGCGGTGGTCTGTTGGCAGGCATATTTCATCGCCGCCAACCTGCCGGTGCGCCGCAAACTCTGGGTGACGTTGCTGCTGCTCGGCGCCGTCGGCACGCTGGTGCTGTCCGCGGTGCGCAGCTATTTTTTCGCACACCAAAATCTCGGGCTGGATAACGCCCTCGGCCTACAACAATTTTTCGTTTTCTATTCCGCACTCATCTTCATCACCCTCCTTTCCATCGCGCTGTGTTGGCAATTGGGGTTGCGTAGCCGCCGTCGACGCCTGCGCTTAGAAGAACTCCACGCCCGCGCGGAACTCGCCGCAGTCACCGAGCGCACCCGCATCGCCCGCGAGATGCACGATATCGTCGCCCACTCGCTCACCGCGGTTATCGCGCAGGCCGACGGCGGGCGCTACGCCGCGCGCCATAACCCCGAGGCCGCGCTGCAGGCTTTAACCACCATTTCGCACACCGGCCGGGACGCATTGACGCAAATGCGCCAGTTGCTCAGTGTTTTGCGTGACGACGACACCCGCGAGACATCCTCGTCGCCGGGTCTGGAACGCATCGAAGAATTGTTGCACGAGGCCCGGCGCGGCGGCGTGCATATCGATTGGCACGAGACCGGCACCCGTCGGCAGTTGGACCCTGCCCGTGGATTGACGGTGTATCGCATCGTGCAGGAGGCACTGACCAACATCATGAAGCATGCCGGGCCCACCGACGCGCGCCTGGAAGTCGACTGGTCTGCGGCTTCGTCGGTGCGTGTGAGCGTCGACAATGCTCCAGGAACCGGTGTGTATGAGGCCGTGGATTCTACCGGTCGTGGTTTGCAGGGCATGCGTGAGCGCGCCCGTATCCATGGCGGCACCGCGCGCTGGGGCAACTCGCAGTATTATGAAGGCGGTTTCAACGTCACGGTGGAGATTCCAACATGAGCGGCCAAAGGATGAACATGGACACGACGCGCCCCATCACGGTCGGGCTTGCCGACGATCAGCTGCTGGTGCGCACCGGTTTTGCCATGGTGCTGGAGTCGCAGGACGACATCACGGTGGCCTGGCAAGCCGACAACGGCACGGTGGCTATTAACCAGGCAGCGAATGATCCGGTGGACGTGGTGTTGATGGATATTCAAATGCCGGACACCGATGGCATCACCGCAACCCGTGAAATTTTAAAAATTCACCCCGATACGCGCATCATCGTCTTGACGACGTTTGAAAACGACGATTATATTGTCGGCGCAATCGAAGCCGGTGCCAGCGGATACCTGCTGAAAGACAGCGAACCGGAAGATCTGCTGCAGGCAGTGCGTACCGTGGATGAATCCACAGCGATCATCTCTCCGAAAGCCACCGCCCGTCTGTTGCGCAGCATGCGCTCTGGCAACGCTGGGGGCGCGGCCAGTGTGGGCGTCGACAAGCAGCACCGCTCCAGCGACAACTCTGCAAGCGACAACGCTACAACAGAACCGCTTACCCCGCGCGAGACAGAAATCTTGCAGTTGATGGCCCGCGGGCTGTCGAACCAAGAAATTTCGCAGGAGCTGTTCGTCTCCATGCCGACGGTGAAAACGCACGTCACGCACATTTTGCGGAAAACCAACTCGCGCGACCGGGTGCAAGCGGTGCTCTATGCCGTGCATCATGGGCTGGGCTAAACCGCAACCTCATACTCCGGTATGAGGCCTGAATTTCCACCCGCAGCACTATATACACGGCTAGCGCCTGCTGCCATACTGGTGGCATGATCACAGTTAAACAACTAACCAAAAAGTATGGTGCGAAAACCGCCATCAAAGATTTGACGTTCCAGGTCCCCGACGGAGCGGTCACGGGCTTTTTGGGCCCCAACGGTTCCGGTAAGTCGACGTCTATGCGCTGCATCCTCGGGTTGGATAAGCCCAGCAGCGGGCAAGCCTTTGTGGATGGCACGGAATTTTCCCGAGTGCGCAACAAACCCGCGCAGGTCGGCGCTTTGCTGGAAGCCACCTGGTTTAACCCGGGCCGCAGCGGGCGCGCGCACCTGCGGGTGCTGGCCTACGGTGCGGGAATCTCTGCTGCCCGTGTCGACGAATGCCTGGAACTCGTGGGCCTTTCCGATGCCGCAAACAAAAAGATCGGCGGATACTCGCTGGGCATGAAACAACGCCTCGGTTTGGCCAGCGCGCTGTTGGGTGATCCAAAACACCTGATCCTCGACGAGCCAGTCAACGGCCTGGACCCAGAAGGGGTGAGCTGGATGCGGCACACCATCCGCCACCTGGCTAGTGAAGGCCGCGCGGTGTTGGTTTCCTCGCATTTGCTTTCCGAGATGGAGCAGACCGCCGACCGCCTAGTGGTGATTGGTCGCGGTGAAATGATCGGCGAATACAGCATGGAGGAATTCCTGCGCGGCGGCACCAAAGTGGTGGTGGAAGCTGGTGGCGACGACGTCGACAAGCTCACGCAGCGTTTGCAATCAGCCGGGTTGGACGTGTCGACGCGGGATGCTGGTGTGTTGGCGCTGGAGGTTCCGGAAAATACGGAGGAAATTGAAATCCGCCGGCTCGTCGGCAAGCTGTCTGCCGAACACCAAATCCCAATTATTGGTCTGCGCACCGAATCGCAGAACCTGGAGCAGCGTTTCTTGACTGCTACCGCCGATGCCCAAGAATATTCCACCCGGAAAGGCGCTTAAACCATGAATGTAGTCCGCTCAGAAATTGCAAAACTAACGAGTCTGCGCAGCACGTGGGTCTACGCGATCCTGCTGGTGGGTTCGATTGCTGGACCCGTCGTGTTGATGGGGCTGTTCGCCTCGGATTCCACGACGGATTTTTATTGGAATGACCTGCTGATTGCCGGGGACCTATTTCAGATGCTCGCGATTATCTATGCTGCGGCATCGACCTCACGCGATCTGGCGCACGGCATGCACGGGCAGGCATTTTTGACCCAACCGCAACGTTGGAACTGGTTAGCGGCAAAAATGCTGGTCACCGGGGTGTTTGTGCTGGTGTTGCTCGCGGTTTCTATCGGGATATCGCTCGTGGTCGCGCCAGTTTTTGGTTTGCACCTAGATTCCAGTGGAGCCACCAGCATCCTGTGGGCTGTGCTCATTGGTTACCCGTTGTATGCCGTGGCTGCGGTTGGTTTGGCCGCGCTGGTGCGTTCACAGATCGCGGCGGTCGGGCTACCGATCGTCTGGATGCTGATCGTCGAGCAACTGCTGGCCTCTGCCGCGATGATCTACGAATTCCTACGCCCAGTCGCCCAACTGCTGCCTAACACCACCTTTGGCTCGTTGACCACCGGCTTCGCTTTCTACGACTACATCCACACCGGCTGGGCTGGCGCCGCAGTGTTGGTTGGCTGGCTGGTCGTGCTGTGTGGCTTGGGCTTTCTCGCCAACCAGAAGCGCGATGTGAAGTAGGGGTTAGGAATTGCTTCTGGCAACAATTATTTATGGTAGCTAAACCATTGATGACGGTTGTCGTTGCCTAGCCCCAGTTGTAAACTTGTATACATGTCTGGATCGGTAATTAGTTTTCGCGTTGATGCAGAGCAGAAGCGTCGGCTAGATTCGCTGTCTGCTCGCACCGGTCGCTCGGGGGCCTTTTATATTCGTCGGGCGCTGGAAGCGCATCTTGCTGAATTGGAATACATCTATGCCTTGCAAGCTGATGCGCAAGCTGTGCGCGAAGGAAAGTTGCAAACTATTTCGTTAGATGAGCTAGAGGCAGAGTGTGGCTTGGGAGATTAATTTTGCCCCGCAGGCTGCCAAGACATTTCGAAAATTAGACAAACCGATCCAACGCCGGGTGAGCAGATATTTACGCGAGCTGGCCGCGCTTGACGATCCCCGCTCTCGCGGCAAAGCGCTAGTGGGAGATAAGTCCGGGTTATGGCGCTGGCGCGTCGGGGATTACCGGGTTATTGCAGATATTTACGACGAACAGGTAACCATCATCGTCCTCGACATGGGCCACCGCCGCAACATTTACGAGTAGTCCCGCTTTCTTCGTTTCCAGTCACTGATGACAATCTCTGGGCTACCCGCGCCGCCGGTGCACATAGAGCACGCCACCGAAAAACGCCCAGCACCAGTGCGCAATAAGTAAGAGCAGCATTGGGGTCCCGACGATCATCCACGCGTTATGGCCGCTGGCATTGGTCAGTTGATTCAAACCCGAAACCACCGTTCCAACCGGGAATACGCAGGACCACCAGGTGGGGTTATATGCCATGGAATTGCGGAATACTTGCGGCCAGTGTTTCGAAGCCGCGATGAGCAGTATCGGTACTCCGATCACCATAATCCCCACACCGGATACGTAAGCAAAATGATCCCAGGGTGCGCTGCGCCCCAGCAACTGCGCCCCGGCTGTGGTCTGGCCGATCACGCCGAGGGGAATCCAATAAATGGTGGTGAAGTTCAGCGGCATTTTTAATTTCTGTCGGGCCAGGCCGATATACACCGCTACCAGCACCGGAACCGCTGTAATCAGCGGCATCAACAGCCCCACCACGCCGATAGCATGCACAAGAAACGATAGTGTGCCGTTACCACCGGTATCGGTGAGGTGCTGGGAAAGTGTTCCCGCCGGGGCTCCGGCCACCGCAGGCGCAAGCAGCGGTAACGCCCAGGTGAAGTTGGCCGCCGAATACTGCGCGCTTGCCAAATAAACCAGGTACCGGACAGTCACCACGAAGGCGAGCACAGTGCCGATAATCCAGTAGACGGTGTGCAACCACCACCAGCCAAGAACCGCCGAGGTAGCCATCGACAGCGAAAGCACCCCCATGGCGGTCATCGCCCAGGCCGGGAGGTGTTCTGCCACAAACGGTGGGTTATGGTGGCGAACAAATCCGACAATCACCCAAGCCAGCATGACCGTCGCAACGAAATACCAGGCCACAGCCGCTGCGTGACCGATGGCGCTAGCTCCCCAGTAGGCTTCGACGCCCAGTGCGAGCGCCGCCGTACCCATCACAGACGCCGCCCACCCGGGGCCAGCGGGCGGCAGGCTCAGTGCAACGCGCTTCGGCCGTGGCGCGGGCGGTTCATGGTGCAAGTGCGGCGTTGTAGTCACCCACCCCACTCTAGACGCGATCTACATCACAGCAACGTCGGGCCTAATTTTCATCAACTATTGTTTACTCCGGTCACAGTGCTATTGTTCTATCAATCAGATGATCACGATAGGCAAAACTCAGCAATAAGGACCACCGTGGCGCGACCGAAAACCAACCAGCAAGGGCGCATGCAGTCCGGGGAGCAGCTGCGCGTTCTTGCCGACGTCGCCACGCCATTTTTTGCCGCCGAGTTTCTCATGAACCTCGCGCTGACGGTCCCGCACGCGATTTTGACGCCACTGCTGCTGGACAAGGGATTAAGCCTGTCGCAGATCCTGCTAGTCCAGGCCGGTTTTAGCGTCGCGGTATTGCTTTTCGAATTCCCCTCGGGCTCCATCGCAGACATGATCAGCCGCCGCACGCTGTATTTTATTTCCCGCCTCGTGTTCTGCATATTCTTCCTGGTAGTGATCTTCGGGCACGGCTTTCCGTTAATGTTGCTGGCCTGGGTCATTTATGGCTTGGCGACGGCCCTAGAATCCGGCACCCTGGATGCCGCGCTGATCAACAATGCGAAAAACCGGCAGGGTGTAGCAGCAGGCACGGTGGGTGCGCCGGATACGCAAAGCGCCGCGGGCCCCACTGCGCCGGATCACGTTGAATCACGCATTTCCTGGTTGGTGCGCAAAGAAGGGCAAAGCGCATACCTCGGCATGATGATCGGCAGCACCATCGGCGCGCTGCTGTATTTGTCGGTGGGCGCGAATATTTATTTCATTTCTGTTGGAGCCACGGTGATTTCCGTCGTCACGATCGCGTTGTTCTTCCGGATCCCGGAGCAGCACAAGGTGGCAACCGTCGGCGGGAATGAAACCGCAGAGAGCGTCGGCGAGAATGAAGCCGGGGCGAGCGTCGACAAGCGTGATGCCACACGGATTGGCGGTGCGCACAGGCTGTGGCAGGAGCTGAGATCACACGCGCGTGCGACCGTGGAGGAGATGCGGGATTCGGCGGCGTTGCGGCAGTTTTTGCTGCTTGCGGTGGTCGCGCAGGCGTTTTTACAGTTGCATTTTCAATTGTGGCAGGCCGTCGGCTTGGAAAAGGGCTTCGGAGAGTCGCACCTGCTGTTTTTATATTTGCTGTTTATCGGGATGGCGTTTGGGGCCTCTTTTATTCGCCCAGAGGTGCTGTTTCGGCGGCGCGCGCTCGTGGTTGCCGGCGTAGTGGCGTTCCCGGGGTTGGCATGGTTGTCGTATCTTGTCGACGGCTGGGCCTACCTGGTGTTTTACGGGGCGCTGGCGTTTTTGCTGATCGTTTTTGCCAACTATTCCGCCTTCGGGGTGCGGCGGACGTCGTCAGTAGAACGCATCGGTGCGGTGACCTCGCTGGTGGGCGTCGTCGGGCGCATCGGGGCGATCGGGGTGTTGGCTGTGGCCTCGGTGTTTGTGAATTTTTATAGCGCGGCGGCGGTGGCTTCCGGCGGGTTCGTGGTGCTGGTCGTGTTGGGGCTGGGATGGGTTGGTCTGCGACGGTGGCAAATAGGGCAAAAGTAATTAGTCCACGGGCCCCGGGCAGATCGAACTAACCGCGCCGCTGCTGAACATAACGCACACCACCGAAAAACGCCCAGCACCAGTGCGCAATGAGCAGCAACAACAGCACATTACCGATGCCAATCCACACGACTTGCCCGCTGGCGTTATTCATTTGGTTAAGGCCCGAGACCACAGTTCCCAACGGGAACACGCAAGACCACCAGGTCGGGTTATACGCCATGGAATTGCGGAATACTTGTGGCCAGTGTTTCGAGACCGCAATAATCACTACGGGAATGCCGATCACCATGGTGACCACGCCAAAACCGTAGGCAATACTGCCCCACGGTTCGCTGCGCCCCAACAACTGCGCGGCGGCCGTAGCCTGACCGACCAACCCGAGCGGGATCCAATAAATAGTGGTGAAATTCAACGGTATTTTTAGTCTCTTCCGCCCCAACCCACTATAAATCGCCACCAACAACGGCACAGCTGTCACCAACACCAGCAACAAACCGACTACGCCGATAGCATGCACAAGAAACGATAGTGTGCCGCTACCACCGGCATCGGTGATATGCCGGGCGAGCATTCCCGCCGACGCCGCGTTCACCACCGGCGCGAGCAAAGGCAATGACCACGTGAAATTCACCGAAAAATACTCAGCCCTGGGCAAATGCACTAGGTGGGACAGATAACGAATCGAAACCACAAAAGCCAGCACCGTGCCAATTGCCCAGTAGACAGTATGTAACCACCACCAGCCGAGCACCACAGACGTCGCCATCGACAACGCAAGAATCCCCATCGCCGTCATCGCCTACGCCGGGAGGTGTTCGGGCACAAACTGCGGATTGCGGTGCCGCACAAAACCCGCAATGACCCACACCAGCATGGCAGTGGCGATGAAATACCACGCCACCGCGGCGGGGTGCCCGGCACCGCTGACACCCCAGTAGATTTCTACGACCTGCGCGAGCGAGGCACTGCCCATCACCGCAGCAGCCCATGCGGGCCCGGCTGGTGGCAGGGTCATCGTTGATTTTTGCTGCGGGGCACGTGCCGTTTTCGCTTCGGGTGGTTCGTGGTGCAGGTGCGGCGATTCAGTCACCTGCTTCATTGTAGGAGCACAAAGATTGCCACCATAAGCCCGGCTAATGCTCGCCGACTACTAGCCTCAATTGAACAGCTCGAAAGTGGTGACGGCACTCAACGGGTTTTCTAGGCTACTGGTCGCAGAGAATCACAGATGAGCACCGGCTAGTTTATAAAATTTTCGGCGATGAACTTCGCATTGTGTCCTGCAGATACCACTATGGACGTTAAGACCCGCTAGAGTTTCTAGACCCCGTTTCGCCAGCGCCACCAGCGTCGTCAGTATCGCCAGCGCCACCAGCATCGTGAGCGTCATCAGCGACATCCCCGCCGTCCACCGCAACCTGCTCGGCTATCCCACGTGCAGCACGTTCAGTCGCTTCGTACGGCTCTACGTCTTCCAGGTACTCGCCGGTCTCGTAATCGTATTCAATGGCGCGCCCCTGCTCGTCGGTGCGCGTGTACCACCCAACATTCTCGGTGGCATGCGAATCCCAGTTACCACCAGCAGAATAATCGCTATCCGGTGGGCATTCCTCAATCGACAACGCAAAGTTGTCGCCGTATTTCGACACGCCTTGTTTTACCGAATTCACCACCAAGCGGTCGCCATAAATCCGGCGCACGGTAAATGGGTCATTCCGCAGCTCTTTGAACAATGCCACTGACATCAAAATCAAAATGAACGCGAACGGCAACGCCGTAACCACCACCAGGTTCTGCATACCGCGTAGCGCGTCCTGTCCGCCCGAAAGCAAAATCACTACGGCGATACCAGCCATACATAAAACCCAGAATGTCGTAATCCACGGGTTCGGGTTAGGGTTACCTTTTTGTGATAGCTGCGAGTTCACCAATGACGCCGAATCTGCCGTCGTCACGAAGAAAATAATCAACACCACGATGATGATCGGCGCAATAATGTGCGCGCCCGGCAACTGGTCTAGCACCACAAAGAAAATCTCTTCTGGGGCCGGCATCGTATCTGCCGTGCCATCAGGCGCGATCGAATGATCACGGTTTTGCAGCCAAATCGTCGTACCACCCAGCACAGCAAACGCCGTCATGATGATGGTCGACGGAATAAACAACACACCCAGCACAAACTGGCGGATGGTGCGCCCACGCGAAATCTTGGCGACGAACACCCCGACGAATGGTGCCCAGGAAATCCACCACGCCCAGTAGAACGTGGTCCACGCAGACAAGAACGCCTGCATCTCTTCGCCTTCCCCCATGTGCGCGGACATCGCATCACCGAACGATGCGAAATACTCGATCATCACCGCTGGCAATGCGTTCATCAAAAACGCGGTCGGGCCAACGACAAAGAAAAACACCGCGATGCCGATCGAGAGCACCAAGTTGATATTCGACAGCACTCGGATGCCTTTGGCCACGCCGGAGACCGCCGAGGCGATCGTCGCAATGGTCAGCACCATGATGATGATCAGTGCAACCGTATTGCCCGCCGTCGACCAGCCAGAAACCACTTCGAACCCGCTGGCGATCTGCAAAGATCCAATACCCAATGTGGCGGCGGTACCGAATAGCGTGGCAATGATCGCCAAGCCATCAATAATGCGCGCTGGCAGCGAATCCGTCGACCTATTGCCCAGCAGCGGCAGCATGATCGAGCTCATCAGCGGTACGCGGCCGCGTCGGAAAGAAACATAGGCGACGCACAGGCCGACGATTCCATAAATCGCCCAGGCACTCGCACCCCAGTGCAGCGTCGACTGCACCATCGCACCCTTGATTGCTTCTTCGCTGGCGGCCTCATACGCGCCCGGCCGCGGGGATAAATAGTGGCTGAGCGGCTCATACGGCCCGAAGAAAATAATGCCAATACCAATACCAGCCGCAAACAGCATCGCTGCCCAGGACAGCGTGGAATACTCCGGCTTCTCATCGTCCAGCCCCAGCGGGATGCGGCCGTATTTGGAAAAGGCGAGCACCAGCAGAATGAAGAACAGCACCACGGCGATCATGGTGAACACCCAGCCCAGGTTGGTCATGATCCAATCCAGCGCCGTGGATGACACGTCGAAAACTTGCTCCGGCGCCAGCACGCCCCACAGGATGAACGCCACAACCAAGCCACCCACCACGGTGAGCATGGGCTTGTCGACGCGATACCGGATCTTTTGATCCTCCACGGACACGCCCGGCACCATCGCGGGGTGAATATTGTGCGGGTACGTCACCTCCCGCAGGATGCGCTTGGCTTTCGTGCCCGCGCCTTCTGCGTCGTTTTCCGCCATCGCCGCTCTCCTTGTAGCTGTTCTTCAATTCTGGGGTGTGTTCTCTTTGTTGTTTTTGTTGTTTTTGCTGTTTTTGCCGTTCCCAGCATTTCTCAACAAATTCCGAGACAACTGCTAAGCAACTATAAGGCAGGCTGTCGCATAAATCACGTTGTATATTCAGCGCGTTCTTAGCATCCATTGTTGGCCATCCGGCCAAGTATGTGGCACAATAGCTGGAGTCAACTTGGCCACCCGGCCAAATAGTCCTGTGCACCTGCTCAGGATCCGAAATCACACATCTAGTTCACAAGGCGGTGCTGAAAACCCATGACAGCGATGCAATCCCCCGCGGCACGTTGGTTCGCGCTGGCCACACTCGTCGGTCCCGTACTGCTGCTCAGTATCGACATGAGTGTCATCAGCATCGCCGTACCCGCCATCAGCGCAGGCCTCGGCCCCACCTCCGCACAAATGCTGTGGATCATCGATATTTACAGCTTCCTGCTGGCAGGCCTGCTCATTCTGGCGGGTTCACTCGGCGACCGCTTCGGCCGCAAACGCATGCTCATGATCGGCGCCCCCGCATTCGGTTTGGCCTCCTTGGCGACGGCATTCGCACCCAACCCGGAGCTACTGATTCTCGCCCGCGCCGCCCTGGGTGCCTCCGCGGCCACCCTCATGCCGTCGACACTGGGGTTAATCCGCACCATCTTCGACAACGCGCACGAACGACGCCTAGCCATCGCCGTGTGGGCAGCCGCCTTTGGTGGCGGTGGCGCGCTCGGCCCGGTGCTCGGCGGGCTACTGTTGGAACACTTCTGGTGGGGCTCAGTGTTCCTGATTAACGCCCCGGTCATGGCGCTATTCCTACCCGCCGCGTGGTACCTGCTGCCAGAATCGCGCGACCCGAACCCGCAGAAATTCGACTACCCTTCGGCTGCGCTGTCCATCGCCGGTCTACTCCCAGTCGTTTACGCGCTGAAAACCCTGATCAAGCAACCATCGGTGGCCTCCGTCGTCGCGTTAGTTGCGGGTATCACTTTCATCGCGCTGTTCCTCCGCCGCCAGCGTCGCATCGCCAACCCGATGATCGACCTGGAGCTTTTCGCGCGCCCCGGATTCGCCGCCGCGATCACCGTCAACATGCTGGCTACCCTCGCATTACTGGGGCTCACGTTCTTCTATCCGCAGTACCTCATGCTGGTCAAAGGCCATAGCTCCATGAGCGCGGGCCTGTGGATGCTGCCGCTGGCCTTGGCGACGATGGCCGGAACCTTCGTTTCGCCGTCCGTCGCCAAGCGGGTCTCCATCCGGAAGGTCATCACCATTGGTTCTGTGATCACCGCGTTTGGTTTCGGTCTGGCGTCATTCTTGGACACCGGATCGGCGATGCTGCTGGTCGTGGTTGCGGCGGCTGCGGTTGGTTTCGGCATCGGCTTCTCGGAAACCCTGACCAACGAGGTGGTGCTCAGCACCGCTCCCCCGGCGCGCGCCTCTGCGGCCTCGGCGATTTCGGAAACCGGCTACGAATTCGGTGGCGCGATGGGCACCGCGCTGCTCGGCACCCTGGGGCTGGGAGTATATGCCCGGAACCTGCATGCCGACGAGCATGGGTTGGAAGGCGCGCAAGCCGTCAGTGCCCGCGATACCCTCGGCGGGGCACACGAGATCGCCGCTAGCCTGCCCGCCGACCAGGCACGCCAGCTCATCGACGCCGCCAACGACGCCTACCTGACCGGCATGAATGTCGCCACCGGTGCGGGCGCACTCATCGCCCTGGGCGCGGCAGCCGCCGGCTGGTGGGGCATCCGCGAATATTCCCGACGCATCGAGGAATCCGTCCACCACCCGCAGGAGATTTCACCGCGATGAACAGCACACACTCCGGCTCTGGCTCCCAGCAGTCCCGCAAACGCATCCCCGCGGAGCAACGCCGCCGCGAACTCACCGCCGTCGCCCACACCGTCATGGCCCGCGATGGGGCCTTCGGCTTGACGACGCGCGCCGTCGCTAAGGAAGCCGGGGTGCCGCATGGCTCGGTGCACTACGCCTTCCACTCGAAAGACGAGCTGATCCGTGCCGTCGTCCGAGATGATATTGATCGTTCGACGGCCGCTTTTCGACGCTTCGCCGCCCCGGAAGCCAACGTCCCGGAACATGCGGGACAAGCAGCAGGTTCAGACGCCACCCCGGAACATGCGGCAAGCCCCGCAGAGCAGGCCACCGGTTCAGCCGCAACCCCGGCTCAAACAGAGCAGGCCGTTTCTCCAGAAGGCATTCTGCACGCCGCTTTTGCCAGCTACGCCGATAACTTGATCGGCGACCCGTGGGAAGAAGCCGCGCAGCAAGAACTCGCGCTAATGTGCGCCCGGGATGAGCAGCTGCGGGTCATCATGCAGGAATCGAACGCTAGTTACCGTGAATTGATCGGCAGCATCCTGGATTACCTTTCCACCACCACCGGGAAAACGTGGGCCCAGCCAGCGGATATGCTGGCTGAAAATATCCTCGGTGCGCTGTTTGGCACCGCGCAACTGTGGCTGATTGATCGTGACGACGACACCCTATATGCCAGCTTGGCGACGCTCGCGAAGGTCTATGCGGCGCAATTGGGTAAGTAACGCCCGGTGAGCGGCACAGTCGCGCTAGCGCGCTGGCACTGCTAGCGCTGCTAGCGTCCCACCCACGCGTAGTCGTCGGCAAGCGCTTCCGGGTGGCAAAAAATAGGCACGCACCCCCAAATAAAGGGTAGTAATGATTACTAGCTTTCAACAATCTCCTAGACGTGGCGCTGGGGTGCGACTAACGTGTGTTTCAAGCCACAATACCGGAAGAGTTTGGAGTTAAGATGAATACTTCTCGGAACAATAAAAACGTAGGACTGGGTATTCTAATTGCATTATTGAGTTCAGCTTTGCTGCTTCTGGCAACTTCGTTGCCCAGCTCAGGGTTTACGACTCTTCTTTGGGTTATTGCGTTTTTCGGGTTCGTAGGAGCTACTTATATATTGGGGCGGGAAGCTGTAGCGAAACGAGCAGCAAAATCGTGAAATAATGGTTCAGTCAGATCCGTCTGGCTGAACCATTATTTGCTTTGCACGCATAGCCGTCCGGGGCAACAGTTGGCAATCTCGAGCATGCTCATGCCTTCCAGGCGCAATTTGAACACTTGGGCGCGCTCAGCTCCATGCTTCTTAAACGCGATGAAGATTTAGAGAACTAGCGCTGCTAGCCTCGTGCCCACACGTAGTCGTCGGCAAGCGCTTCCGGGCAGAAACTCTCGAGAGCTTCGTGCAACGACGTCGCACCAGCGCAACCAATCGATGCGAAAATCTCACCGACGACCCGGGAGGCAGGCATGGTGCGCAAAGAAATCGGGCCATCGCGCTTCGCCAGCCGCTGCCCGTCGGCGTTGACCACCAACCCGACGTGCGCATACTCGGGCGCAGTCAGACCCAACAGCTGCGCCAGATAGGCCTGCCGCGGCGCAGACGACAACAAATCATTCCCCCGCACCACCTGCGTGACCTGCTGATGCGCATCATCGACCACAACCGCCAGGTTATAGGCATAATCACGCGCCTGTGCCACATTGCCGCCACGACGCACAATAAAATCATCCACCCGACCGGTGTATTCCCCGTGCAACCGGTCGGTGATGCTAAACTCGCTACACCCCGCACGCAACCGCAACGCCGGACCCCGGCCCTGACCAGCAAGTTCCTCACGTTTTTTCACGCGCTGCGTCTCGCTCAAATCCCGGCACGTACCCGGGTACTCGCCCGGAAGCTGGTGCGGCGCCGACGCCGCCTGCTGGATATCCTTGCGCGAGCAATAACACTCATACACCAAGCCTTGGCCTGCCAGCTTGTCGACGGCTGTGGCATAAGCCGCCTCCCGATCCGACTGTCGCAACTCTGCACCGCGATCATCCCAGTCCAGGCCAATCGCCTGCAGATCCGCCAACTGACTGTCGACGAAGTGTTCCCGGCAGCGCTGCGAATCTAAATCATCGACGCGCACCACAAAGCCCAGCCCGTCGGCACGCGCAAACAACCACGCCGCCACCGCGGTGCGCAGATTGCCAAAGTGCAGGTCCCCGGTGGGCGACGGCGCGTAGCGGCCGACACCCCAGGTGCCAGCAGAGTTAGCTGTAGCACCAGCCGCAGCAGCGCTATTTGGTGTGTGCATAGTACCGGCCCAGGAATTCATCGCGGTACTCGCGGTAATAACCGCCGTCGATCGATTGCCGGATGCTATCAACCAGGCGAATCATGAATTCCAGATTGTGGATCGTGCACAACGTGCCCGCCAGAAACTCCTTGGCCTTGAGCAAGTGCCGGATATACGCGCGCGAATAATTCTGCGAAACATAGCCACCGAATTCCTCATCGACACCAGAAAAGTCCCGCTCAAAGCGCTTGTTCTTCAGGTTCATCCGGCCATCCAGCGTGTAGACACCACCGCGGCGGCCCAGGCGCGTCGGCGAGACGCAATCGAAGGTATCCGCGCCGTTTTCAATCGCCCAGAACACGTCGTCCGGTTCGGAAATGCCCAGCAGGTGGCGAGGTTTATCGTCGGGAAGCTCGTCGCACACCCAGCCGACGATCGTGCCCAGCATGCCCTTATCCAACGCGCCACCAATGCCATAGCCACCGAAACCACGCCGACCGGCCGCCTCGGCCTCCTGCGATAACGACACCAGCCCACGGGTGGCCTGCCGGCGCAGATCCTCATGCTGCGCCCCCTGGATCACGCCCCACAGCGACTGCTTCGGCCGGTGCGCACGCTCCCGCGTCAACCGGTCGTGTTCTGCCAAGCACCGCTCCGCCCAACGATGCGTGCGCGCCACCGATTCTTCCTGGTAAGCGCGGGTATCCACCAGCGTGGTCAACTCATCAAACGCAAACATGATATCCGCACCCAAACCGTGCTGGATCTGCAGCGACTTCTCCGGAGTAAACCGGTGCCGCGAACCGTCCAACACACTGCGGAAATTCACGCCGTCTTCGTCGACAATCGCCAACGAGTCCTTATTCACCTTCCGCGGGGTGAACTCCGCCATCTCCTGCTCATAGTCCATCTTGATGGTCTTTTTATGCCCCACGCCCAGGCTCATCACCTGGAACCCACCAGAATCGGTGTAGGTGGGCCCATGCCAGCTTTCAAACTTGGCGACGCCGCCGGCCTCGTCGACAATGTCATGGCCCGGCTGCAGGTACAGGTGGTACGCGTTGGACAAGATAGCCTGCGCACCGGTGAGCCGGATTTGTTCCGGGCTCAGCGTTTTCACCGTCGCCTTGGTCGCTACCGGGATAAACGCCGGGGTATTAATCGGGCCATGCGGGGTGGTGATCGTGCCCGTGCGGCCCTGCATTCCCGGTAGATCCAGGTGGGTGTTGACGGTGAAACTCAGATCGGTCATAGCCGCTAGTTTATCGTGCTGCGCTTAATTTATTGTGCGATGCTTGCTGGGTTGCTCATTACGCATGGCATGCTCGCTTTGCCGTTCTTCCCGATCCAGCGCCGCCACCTCGTCGTCATCTTCCAGGCTGGTGCCTTCCACATCCAGGTGCGGGATCACTTTGTCCAGCCAGCGTGGCCACCACCAATTGCCACGGCCCATCAAGAACATCGCGGCGGGCACAAACGTCATGCGGATGAAGAACGCGTCGAAAAGCACCGCCACACCCAGGGCGAAACCGAAAATACTGATGAACGGCAGCGGTTGGCCGATGAAGCCGACGAACACCGCGATCATAATGACAGCTGCGGCCGTGACGACGCGCGCGCCCTGGCTAAACCCAGCGATGGTGGAATAGTCGATCTGGTTGTAATCACGCGCATCCGGGTCGTGCCGGGCGAATTTCTGCAAACCATCCCCGTGCGTCGCGGCGAAAGCCTCCCGCATGCGGGTGACCAAAAAGATCTGATAATCCATCGCCAGCCCGAAGGTCAGGCCGATGAGGAAGATCGGCATAAACGAGATCAGCGGCCCCGGAGCGTCGACGAAGCCGCCCAGGCCTTCCTGCCAAAACAGCACCGTAACGCCGAAAGCCGCGCCCACCGAAAGCAGGAACCCGGCCCCAGCGACCAGCGGCACCAGCAGGGACCGGAAAACCATGATCAACAAGAGCACAGCCACGCCGACGACTACCGCCAGATACACCGGCATAACCTGGGCCAGGCGCTCAGTGATATCCACCTGCACCGCGGTCAGGCCCGTCAGGCCGACGCTGACCCCCGTAGCACGTTCGACCTCCGCGTTAATGCGGTTCAGGTTTTCCACCAGGTCGACGGTGGCGGGATCAGCCGGGCCAGTTTTCGGGGTGACCAGGATCTGGGCGGCGCGGCCATCGTCGGCAAGCGCAACCAGTTGGGCGTGCTCGACGGCAGCCAGGGTATTGATCTGGTTGACGGTGTACAGGTAGCTCGCGCGGGCGGCTTTGTCCTCGCGGGTGAGCTCTTCAGCATCACCTTGCAGCTCGATCATCGCCTGCAGCGCGACAGCATCCTCGTTGACGGTGTGGGCGTCGACAAGCGTCAACAGCGGGCCATTCGTGCCCGGACCAAACCCCTCGGCCTTCAAATCCGCGGCCTTGCGCTGAGTGGTTTCCGGGTTACCAGTGGTGTCGTTCGGCAACGCGAGCTCCAGGCGCGTCAACGGAGTAGCAGCCGCACCCATTCCGAGCACGACCAGCAACAACATCACAGCCGGGAAACGCTGCACGAGCCCCACCCAGCGCCGACCCAGCGTCGGGCCCTGCTTCACCTTGCCGTTACGACGCGGGCGGCCAGCAATGCCGGGGAGTGCGAAGCCGAAGGCGCGATCGCCAAGCAAGCCCAAAATGGCTGGCAGCAGGGTCAACGGGACAACGGTAGCCAGCGCGACGGTCGCTGCCGCGGCCAAGCCCATCGCGGTAAGAAACTCAATCTGCGCAACCCACAGCATGGCCAGCGCGATGAAGTTGGTAAGCCCCGCGAAAACCACCGAGGACCCCGCCGTACCGCAGGCCAGGGCGATGGCTTTCTCATTCGGCAGACGCTGCTGCTCACTGCGGTAGCGCGACATCACAAACAACGCGTAGTCAATGCCCACAGCCAGGCCGACCATGAGCGCCAGCACCGGGGTCATGTCATTCAGCTCTGCAAAGCCGGTGGCCGTGATGACCCACAATGCGCCGATGGCCACGGCCACGATCGCGGTGACGATCGGCAGAATCGCCGCAATCATCGAGCCGAAAGTCACCACCAGCACGATGAAGGCGATGGACAAACCGATCCACTCGTTGGACAACTCGATCTCGATCGGGTCACCAAAACCTTCACCAGAAGCTTCCACCGTCAAACCCGCATCGCGGCCAATGTCCATGGCCTGGTAGACGGCGTCGTACTGTTCCGGCTGCACCTCGTAGGCGTTCGGCGCATCGAAGCGGAAGGTGGTCCAGCCGATGGTTTCATCGTCGTTAAGAAGACGCAGGTGTTCCGCGTCCAGGCGGGCGGTTTCTTCCGGCAGGCCCTGTTCGACGCCCATGCGCTCGACGGTTTCCACCAGCTCCGGCGACAGCGTGACGGGGTTGCCGAATCGCATCTCGTTTTCGATGACGAGGTTTTCTTCCAGGCTGGCGATGACTTCGTCGATCGCGGCAGTGTTGTCGGGGTCGCTGAGTTTTTCGCCCTCCGGGGCTTGGAAAACCAGGTTGACGGTTGCCGCGGCGGCCGGGTTGCCGTCTTCCGGGAAAAGCTCGACGACGCGTTTGGTGGTGTCGATCGTTGGGGTGTCGTCGATTTCGAAGTCGCCGGTGAAGGAGCCCGACAGGCTCAGTGCTGCACCGACGGACGCGGCGAGGATGACCAGCCACGCGATGATGACGCTCCAGCTGTGGCGGAAGGAGAACAAACCCAGCCGGTATAAAAATTTTGCCACGTTTTCGCCTTACCTCGTCTTGTCGTGCCTAGTCTTGTCGTGCCTTTTACGCTGCGGCTTACGGCGTCGGGCCGTCACAGAGCCGTTGCCGTTTGAGCGTTGTTGCTAAGCACTGCTGCTTGGGGCGTGGTCTAGGGGTGTGTAGCCGGCGTCCACGCCACTGCTCGCCGTGTTGCTGATTCCGTCAACTCTATTAAATCGTGTTGGTATTAAAAAAGCAGACCCTTGAAATAAGGATCTGCTGTAAATGGCGGTGGCGGCGGGATTCGAACCCGCGGTTGGGGGTTACCCAACAAACGCTTTCGAGGCGTTCACCTTCGGCCGCTCGGACACGCCACCGCCGATAAGGATAGAACAGACCGCGGTCTGTATCCAAATCCGGGGCGGGCAAGACGGGGCGCGGGTGCGGGGTGAAACGGGTGGACGGCCGCTGCAGAGAGAAAACCGGGCGGGCACGGACGAATAAACGGCGAAAATGGCGCCGTTTTACAAATAGGCACCCAAAACAGGGCCCAAATCAGACACTATTTGTAAAACGGCACCATTTCCGAGCCCCCAGAGGCCAAAACCGGGTGGACGGCCGGGTTGGCTGGGCGAATGTGCGAAGTGCAAGGCGAATGTGCGATTTTTGCAAATAGTCGGCCAAAACAGGCCCCAAACCGACCACTATTTGCAAAAATCGCACCGAACCCGGGGGATGGGAACCGAACCCGGGCATCAGCCCAGCCGTCGGCACGCATCTACGCCCGCCCCACCGCACACCAAAACCAGCCGTCGCATCCGGCCGTCGCCAAGCATAAAAACCGCCCGCCGCGCGCAGTACACAATGCACCACACGCGAACGGGCGGAAATCCGGCCCCAAAAACTAACGGGGCGTGATCACTCAAATATCGAGTGAGACAGACGTCTTACTTGTCGTCGGTCAGCTTGCCGAGGGTCTCGGAAGCCTTGTCCTTCAGGTCGCCAGCCTTGTCTTCGACCTGGTCCTTGGCGTCGTTAACGGTGCCCTTAGCCTCAGCAGCTGCAGCCTCGCCCTTGCCTTCGTTCTTCATCTCGTCGTTGTCGAGAACCTCTCCAACGATCTCTTTGCCCTTAGCCTTAGCCTTGTCCAGGAAGCTTTCTGCATCAGCCATTGTATTTTCCCTCCTAGGAAACGTTTGTGGAGCTAACACGAACCACTGTACCGGAGATCACCGCCGCAAGTCTGAAAAGAAGCTGTGAATTAACCGCTGACTTTCGTACTCTGCCACCCCGCCACGCACTTCCGGCACGTACAAGGCTCCCGGCGCACGCACCACGTCCAGGTACGATCCGCACGCGCCCGTCTTCGGTTCCCACGCCCCGAACACGATGCTGCCGACCCGCGCCGCCACCGCTGCCCCCGCGCACATTACGCAGGGTTCCAGAGTGACCACGAGCTCGCAGTCCTCTAAACGCCAGCGCCCGAGTTTTTCCGCCGCCGCACGCAGCGCCAGTACCTCTGCGTGCGCGGTGGGGTCGTTATTTGCTTGACGACGGTTGGTGGCCGCCGCGATCGGCTGCCCGTCCGGACCAAACACCACCGCCCCGACCGGCACTTCACCGGCGGGGGCAGTTCGCGCAGCCGCGAGGGCTTCGTCCATGCGAGATCGGGCTTGCCGCACTGCCGCCTGTTCTGGGAGTGCTCGCAACGCCGGGTCGACGTTCGCCGGGTTGGCGCTCGCCGGGTCGACACTCGACGCCTGGGGCTCCTGCACCCCTGCACGCCCCTGCACCCCTGCACGCCTTCTCGACTCTGCGGGTTCCACTAATCCAGCCCGGTAACGTCCAAAAACTCCTCGTCGAATCCCAGTTCTTCGGCGATGCGCACCAGCTGATCGCTCGGGGATTCATCCAGGTTATCCGTCATCACTTCCAACATCTGCTCGGACAAACCCAGGTCTGCCAGGATGTCGAAGTCGCCGTCGGCCCAGCCTTCAATCTCGTCGAGTTCTTCGAGCGCGATATCCGGCACCTCAATGTCCAGGCGGTCGAGCACGGAGGCTGCGAAGTCGTCGTCGACGGCCATCGTGGCATCAGAAAGCAGCAGGCGCACCCCGCCGGGCGTGGGGCGGACCAGCACGAAGTAGTCGTCGTCAATGCACAGCATCGCGAAAGCGGCAGATTCTGAACGCAGGTTGCGCACCTGGGCTATCGACTCGGCGATGTCGTCGAAATCGTCCGCGTAGCTGCGCACAGTCCAGGCGCCGTCGACGGTGGTGACGACGACAGAAAAGCTCGGGCCAAAATCTTGCTGGTTCATACCTCGTGAGACTAGTCGCATTCTGGCAAAATTGATACCGTGCTTTCCTCCAGAATTTCGCGTCCAGTGTGTTTAGTCGGTCTCGGGCTGATCGGAGGTTCTTTGCTGCGCGATTTACACGCGGCTGGCGATACCGCCTTCGGCTACAACCGGTCGACGTCCGGCACGCGCACGGCCGTCTCGGAGGGCTACGATGTCTCCGACGATCTGCCGCAGGTGTTGCGCCGGGCCGAGGAAGTTAACGCGTTGATCGTTATCGCCGTGCCCATGTTTGCGGTCGGCAAGGTGCTGGACCAGATCGCAGAATATGCCCCGAGCTGCGGCATCAGCGATGTCGTGAGCGTGAAATGGGAGGTCTATGCGGAGATCCGCAAGCGCGGGATGGAGGCGCGCTATGTTGGTGGCCACCCGATGGCTGGCACCTCTGAATCTGGCTGGAATGCCTCCCGTAAAGGGTTATTCCAGCGCGCTACCTGGGCAATTACCTATGATTACGCTGACCAGCAGCAAGAAAAAGGCCAGCCCATTGATCCGGGCTGGATCGAGTTGTTTACCGACGTCGTGCGCATGGCGACGGCCACTGGCGCCGAAGCTATCCCGGCACGGGTGGTCAATCACGACCACGCCGTCGCCCGAGTCTCACACTTGCCACACTTAATGGCCTTGGCGTTGTCTGTCACCGGCGATAACGGTGGAATTTTGGCGCAATCGCTGGCGGCTGGCTCGTTTAAAGACGCCACGCGCGTGGCAGGCACGAACCCGGAGTTGATTCAGGCGATGTGCGAGACCAACTCGGTGGCGCTGTGCGAAGCATTGGAAGAAGCCATCGAGTTGTTGGCCGAGGCGCACGACACGCTGTCGCAGGATCCGCCGTCGATCCGTGAGCTGGCTGTGGCGGGTAACCGGGCGCGGCGTCGTTTGGAGGCACGCACCGGTGCGCGCCGTGAATCGGTGTCGCCGGTGAAGATTTCTTCCCGCCCGGTGCTGCGGTTCCATCCGGGTTCACCGGGCTGGGTGAACCAGCTCCGGCAAACCGAATCCACCGGCGGCCGGATGGAGATTTTTTAGGCTTCGTTGTCGCCGCCGTCGACGCCACCGTCGTTCAGCATTGGCACGTTCCACGCGCTCTTCGGGGTAGCGAAGGCCTCAGAAAGCACCTGTGACCATGGGCCCAGGGAGTCGACCAGGTCGTTGATGGCGGCACGGGCGGCTTTCACGCGGCCGGATGGCAGCATGTTGTGTTCCTGGTACCAACCGGCGTGTTTGATCAGCAGATCGAAGAAGAACAAGCTGCGGACCTGCTCGAATACCTGACGCTCGGCGGAGCCTTCTGGCAGTTCCAGTTCGGCTTCGACCATGGTGCGCATCAGCAGCGAGTCGACGTGCGCCCAGGACACGGCAATCAGGTGGTCCTGGGTCTTGTCGATGATCTCAGCGGCCTCGGCGCGGTCCGCCTTGCGGGCCGGGGCAATGCGTCGCACCAGCGAGCGCAGCACGGCCTGCTCACGGTCTTCGATGAGCTTGACCTGGTAACCGGGGTCGAACAGCGAGTCCTCGTCGCGGTTGGAGACCAGATCAATAACGGACTGCACGCCGGAGCGGATGCCGGTGCGGCGACGCACAGTATCCGCGGCAGTTTCCACGCCGTATTTGACCATGTCCCATGGGGAAAGGTCCTGCATATCGCGGCCGAAGGCGGTCAGCAGGTGCTTGCCCACCATCTGGATCAACACGGTGTTGTCGCCTTCGAAGGTGGAGTAAATGTCGGCGTCGGCACGCAGGGTGGTCAGCAGATTTTCGGACATGTATCCGGCACCACCGCAGGCTTCGCGCATTTCTTGCAGCGTCTTGTTCGCGTGCTCGGTGGATGCGGCCTTAACGGCGGCAGCCAGCGATTCCATCTCGCGGGAGGCAAACAGCTGTTCTTCGGTTGGGTCGGTCACCGACCACTGACCGCTGGCCTGCTTAGACAGCATGTCGTCGTAGCGTTCCAGAATCCGGTTTTGCAGCAGCGTCAGCGCGTAGGTGCGCGCCAGCGGGATGAGCAAGCGACGACGGTGCTGACGGTAGTCAATCAGTCGCTTTTCGACGCCCTTTTCGCCGCCTTCAAACTGGCGACGGCGGTTGGCGTAGCGGATGGCGATGTCGCTGGCGGTACGGGTGGCTGCCAGGCCTGCGCCGCCGACGGTGATGCGGCCGCGGATCAGCGTGCCCAGCATGGTGAAGAAACGGCGGTTGCGTGAGTCAATCGGCGAGACGTAGGTGCCGTCTTCTTCCACGTCACCGAAGCGGTTCAGGAGGTTTTCGCGTGGCACGCGCACGTTGTTAAATAACAGGGTGCCGTTGTCCACACCCAGCAGGCCGCCCTTGCGGCCGTGGTCGCCGATTTCCACACCGTCGAGCGGGTTGCCGTCTTCGTCGCGGATGGGCACGATCAGGCAGTGCACGCCGTGGGATTCTTCTTCGCCTGGGGTGTAGAGCTGCGCGAATACCGCTGCCATGCGACCGTCGCGGCCGGCGTTACCGATGTAGACCTTGCGGGCCGAGTCAGTTGGGCTGTTGATGATGAACTCGTGGGTGTCTGGATCGTAGGTTGCGGTGGTTTCCAGCTCTTGCACGTTGGAACCGTGGCCGCGTTCGGTCATCGCGTAGCAGCCGAGCAGTTCTGCGTTCTTGATCTTCTCGATGTAATGGCGGTGGCGTTCGCTACCCAGGTTGTCGACAGCACCGCCCCACAGGCCCCACTGCACACCGGATTTGATGGTCAGCGATGGGTTGATCGACCCGATGGTTTCAATTCCGGACACTGCAGCCAGCGCGTTTCCGGAACCACCGTTTTCCTTAGAAAAAGAGTGGCGGGATTCGCCGGATTCCACCAAGAACTTGATGTGGTCGTACATGCGGTCACGTACCGCATCGATGCCACCATCCAAGTTCAGTTTCAGGTCTTTTTGTTCCAGTGCCTCGCGCACTGCCTTCCGGTATGGGGCGGCTTTACCGTCGAGCAGTTTCTGCAGGCCCGCTGCGGCGGAGTGGTCTGGTTCTTTCGGCAGGGTGCGTGGCGACGATGGCTCTGGCGTGCCCTTGGCCGAGTTGGTTTCCAGGTCAGTGCCTTTTTCACCGGCACCTTTAGCGCCGTTGTCTTTCACGCCGTTGTCCGAATCTTTGCCCAGGTTCTTGGCAAATTCTGCGATGCGGTTCATGGGATTCTCCTTCCAGGAGGGTCTTACTCAGGTTGTTCTCACGCTGGTTTAACGTTCAACGTTTAACGTTCAACGATCGCGGTGATGCCTTGTCCACCAGCGGCGCAGACGGATACGAGTGCGCGCCCGCCGCCGTTTTCTTCCAGGGTCTTGGCGACGGTTGCCAGGATGCGTGCACCGGTAGCTGCGAATGGGTGAC
Organism: Corynebacterium drakensteinense; assembly: GCF_041224285.1. Lineage (NCBI taxonomy): Bacteria > Bacillati > Actinomycetota > Actinomycetes > Mycobacteriales > Corynebacteriaceae > Corynebacterium > Corynebacterium drakensteinense. Next base: position 11,978 of record NZ_JAXOFP010000018.1, on the reverse strand, counting down.
CGGCTGCCAGTGAGGATCCTTTGACGTTGAGCTTGTCGCGGTCGATAGCGCCCAGTGGCTGGTCCAGGCCGAGTTTTTCGCGGCAGTATTCTGCATCTTCCCACGCGGAAAGGGTGGCCAGCACCTGGGAGGCGAAGGCTTCGTGGATTTCGTAGAAGTCGAAGTCCTGCAGGCTCAGGCCGTTGCGCTCCAGTAGGCGTGGCACGGCGTAGGTCGGTGCCATCAGCAGGCCGTCGTCGCCATGCACGAAGTCCACACCGGCTACTTCGGAGTCCACCAGGTATGCGCGGACGGGGATGTTGTGCTGCTGTGCCCATTCTTCGCTGGACAGCAGCGCGACGGAGGCGCCGTCGGTCAGAGTGGTGGAGTTACCAGCGGTCATCGTGGCCTGGGCGCCGTGACGCTCGGCATCTTTTTTGCCGAATACTGGCTTGAGCTTAGCGAGCTTGTCGACGGTGGAATCTGGGCGCAGGTTGGTATCGCGCGTGACACCCAAAAATGGGGTGATCAGGTCGTCGAAGAAGCCTTCGTCGTAGGCCTTCGCCAGTTTCTGGTGTGATTCCACAGCCAGTTGGTCTTGTGCCTGGCGGGAAATGCCGAATTTCCGGGCGGTGATTGCGGCGTGCTCACCCATCGACAGGCCAGTGCGTGGCTCGGAGTTGCGTGGGGTTTCTGGTGCCAGGTCTTTCGGCCGGATGGAGCCGATCAGTTTCAGGCGCTGGCTGGCGGTCTTGGCGCGGGACAGTTCCAGCAGGGTGCGGCGCAGGCGGTCGCCGACGGCCAGTGGTGCGTCGGAGGTGGTATCGACACCACCGGCGATGCCGGATTCGATGCGTCCGGCTGCGATGGCGTCGGCCACGTGTACGGCAGCTGCGATACCGGTGCCGCAGGCCATCTGAATATCCGTGCCTGGGGTCTGCGAATCAAGCGGCGAGCCTAATACGCATTCGCGTGTCAGGCTGAAGTCCCGGGAGTGTTTCAGGACGGCGCCTGCGGTGACTTGACCGACCCGCTCATCCTGCAGCCCGTAGCGTGCTACCAGGCCATTGAGGGCTGCGGTGAGCATGTCTTGGTTGGATGCGGAGGAGTATTCCTTGTTCGAGCGGGCGAACGGGATGCGGTTGCCGCCCAAAATCGCGACTTTTCGGCGCTGGGTCATAATTTTCTCCCTTGTTTTGTCTCAGAAAACAGTCTGCTTGCTGCAGTTTTTCCATGACCCTAGGATAGGGTGCCAGGATTCACTTTACACAATTTCGTGTAACCTTAATCACGCATAACCATTCGTACAATTCGTCTCTACCCCCTACAGGAGGCCCATTATGGCGAAGAAATCCATGTTGGAACGCGTCATTAACTCAGACTTTGGCGCAAAACTCGGCATCCCCCAGGGCACCAAGCTCCGCCGCTACACCCCTGGCGAGCCCTTCCTGGATGGTCCCGTGGTGGTAGGTGGCGGCGATCTTGCCGACGACATCCGTTCCCTGCTGCAGCTGGACTACCAGCTTCTCGACGCCGAGGCGGATTCCAAGCGCGCCGCCATCGTCTTCGACGCCACCGGCATCACTCGCCCGGAACAGCTGCACGAACTCTACGATTTCTTCCACCCACAGATGCGCAAGCTCGGCGCTTCGGGGCGCGTCGTCGTAATCGGTAATAACCCGGATGACCTGGAAGGCGACGCCCGCATTGTCGCGCGCTCCCTGGAAGGTTTCTCTCGTTCCATTTCTAAGGAACTGCGCAAAGGCGCCACCGGCCAGCTGGTCTATGTGGAACCGGGCGCACCGATTTCTGCGTTGGAATCCACGCTGCGTTTCTTGCTGTCTGGCAAATCCGCCTTTGTTTCCGGCCAGGTTATTCGCGTTTCTGCGACCGAGAACGAGAACGTTGACTGGGAACGCCCGCTGGCTGGCCAGCTGGCCGTGGTTACCGGTGCCGCCCGCGGCATCGGTGCCACCATCGCCGAGGTGCTGGGCCGCGATGGCGCTGATGTCATCTGCATCGACATCCCACCGGCAGGCGAGGCACTGGCCGAGGTTGCCAACAAGGTCAAAGGCACTGCCCTGCCACTGGATGTCACCGCAGATAACGCCGCCGAAGCCATCACCGAGCACGCGCAGCAGCGCTACGGCAAGGCCGTGGACATCATCGTGCACAACGCTGGTGTTACCCGCGATAAGCTGCTGGCGAATATGAACGAGGGCCAGTGGCAGATGGTGCAAAACATCAACCTGGTGGCCCCGGTACGCATCACCGAGCAAATGCTGAACAACGGCGGCCTGGCAGCCGATGCCAATATCGTCGGCATCTCGTCGATGGCGGGTATTTCCGGTAACCGTGGCCAGACCAACTACGCCACCACCAAAGCCGGCATGATCGGGCTTGTCGACGCTTTGGCCGAGAAAATGGCAGCCGCTGGCGGCACCGTCAACGCTGTGGCCCCGGGCTTTATCGAAACCGCGATGACTGCCGCCATGCCTACCGGACCGCGGGAAATCGGCCGTCGTATCAGCTCGCTGAACCAGGGTGGTCTACCAGTCGATGTTGCAGAAACGGTCGCGTTTTTCGCTAGCTCTGGTTCCCGCGCGGTCAACGGCAATGCCGTGCGCGTGTGTGGCCAGAACATGATGGGCGCGTAAAGGAGTTGTACTCAATGACTGCACAGAATTCCCGCAACTACACCAAGCTGGCGGAAGTCCCCGACATGTCGAAGCTGCTGCGCGGCGTCGTCAAGGACACTCTGCCGGTGTTGGGCACCAAGCGCCACGCCACTGGTGACCCGCAGGCGGCGTTTGAGGTCGCGGATTTCACCGTGGACCGCGAGCATCTGGCCGCCTATACCCGCGCGACCGGCCTGCGCTACAGCAACGAACTGCCGATCACTTATCCTTTCGTGCTGTCCTTCCCGCTATTTTTGCAGGTGATGCTGGCACCGGACTTCCCGTGCCGCGCGGCCGGTATGGTGCATCTGACCAACGAGATTGAACAGACCCGCCCGCTGCGCATCGACGACGAGCTGACCCTGCGCGTGCACGCAGAAAACCTGCGCCCGCACCGTAAGGGCTTGTTGGTGGATTTCATCAGTGAGATCTCTGTTGACGGCGAGCTGGTGTGGCGCCAGACGTCGGCGTTTTTGGGCATGGGTGCGAAGTTTTCCGCGCAGACGCCGAATGAGGTGCGCACCCGCGGCGAGGATTCCGGCTCCCTGCTGGAGCGGTTGGACGTTGCCGACGAGACCGCCACGGTGAACTGGAAGGTGGACCGCGACACCATCGACGATTATGCGGAAGCCTCGGGCGATAAGAATCCGCTGCACGTGTCCAAGATCGGCGCGAAGGCTTTCGGTTTCCCGGCCCCGATTGCCCACGGCATGTGGACGGCAGCGAAGATGGTCGCTGGTTTGGAAGGCGAACTACCCGGCGCGCTGCGCTACACGGTGGAATTCCAAAAGCCAGTGATCCTGCCTGCCCGCATCGCGTATTACACGTTCCGCGGCGAAGGCGCCCAACCAGGGCCCGCTACCAACACCCCAGCTACCTGGAACGCGCAGGTAACTAAGGGTTCAGATCCGAAGAAGGTGCACGCCGTCGGCAAGTTCGAGACTCTCAGTTAGCGCTCGACTAGCTTTTAACTTGCTCTCAACTGGCACCTGCCGGGAGTTTTATACTCCTCACACACCAGAAACCTAGGCCCGATTCGCTGTTATTCTGGCGGGAAAACCCGTTCATAGATAACGAGAAAACACCACGAATCGAAAGGCCTAGGTTTTGTCGTCTCACAATAATTCCACCGCCGCTGAATCTGCTGCTGGCGCCGCCGCTAATTCTGCTGCTCACAGCACGTATATCCCCGTCACCGCGGATCATTTCCGCGCGCGCCTAGCCAAAGCGGAAAAAATCGTCGCCGAGCAGAACCTGGCTGGCTTCCTGGTCAGCCCGGGCCCAGAGTTTCAGTACCTGACTGGTTCCACTTTTAGTTCCCACGAGCGCGCCACCTTCCTGGTGCTGCGTGCGGGCAAAGATCCGGTGGCTGTGTGCCCGGAGACCGACGTGCTGACGCTGCAGCAGGAAAACTTGGACGAGCTTGGTTTCCGCTTCGAGGCCTGGCGCGACGGGCAGTCCCCGTATGAGATCACCCGCAAACTGTTGGAGGAAAACAGCGAGCATAAAACCGTGGCGGTGGCTAATGCGATGACCGCCGATCACGTGTTGCGCCTGGATGCTGCGTTGCCGAACCACAGCATCGAATTGGGTTCGGATGCGATGAGCCAGTTGCTGTTGGCCAAGGGCGAGGAGGAAATCTCGCAGCTAGCGGCAGCAGCGGCCGCGATTGACCGCGTGCACGAGCAGGTTCCGGCGCTGCTGCGCGATGGCGTCACCGAGCGCGAAGTGGCCGATAAGCTGCATGATCTGATCTTGCGCGAGCACCACAGCATTGATTTCATCATCGTCGGTTGTGGTGAAAACGGCGCGAACCCGCACCACTCGTTCTCGGATCGTGTATTGCGCACGGGCGAGCCGGTGGTTGTCGACCTGGGTGGAGCCTTTGGCGATGGCTATCGTTCGGATTCCACCCGCACCTACGTCGTCGATGGCGCCGTCGACAAGGCCCCACAGGAATTCCGCGATGCCTATGAGGTTGTCACCCGCGCGTTCCATGCTGCCCGGGACGCTGCGAAGCCGGGAGCGACGGCGGAGTCGATTGATCGTGCTGCCCGCGAGATCATCACAGAAGCCGGCTATGGCGAGAACTTCAGCCACCGCTTAGGCCATGGCATTGGCTTGTCGACGCACGAGGATCCGTTCTACCTGGAGGGCAATAAGCAGCCGGTGCAGGAAGGTTTCACTTTTTCCATCGAGCCCGGCATTTATATTGCGGGCAAGTGGGGCATGCGCCTAGAGGATATTGTGGTGCTGGAAGCGGATGGCCCGCGCCACCTGAACCAGCAGCCTCGCGAACTGCGGTAATTCTCGAGCCTTCGCCAGCCGCGGCGACGGCGCGAGCCGCAGCAACAACCCGGAAACCCGCGCTAGCTCACCGCCACCCGGTTTTCGACGTAACCGTCGAACCAGCGACGGGTGGCGCGCAGTGAAAGCAGAATGATCACGACAACGTGGGCAAGGAAACAAGGAACAAAAAGCACCAGGACATCAGTTGCATTAATGAACAGCGCAAAATCAATGATTGCAAAAGCACCGGTCAAACACCAGATATAAAATAATTCATTTGCACGTGGGAAGCTAAGACAGGCACGAGCAACGTACACGCCCCATACTGAGTTAAGAAATGCCGCGACTGCTAAAGCAATCATTGCTTGCTGATTATATGCGGTTTGGAATCCGACCATCCCGCTTCCCAAGTCTGAATCATCGCTGCCTGCAAGGTCGAAGCTCATGTCGACAACCGAATAAACCAAATAGACAACAAGAATGATTGCAGTAATTATTGCTATTTTCATGACGGCAGGCGCGAGCTTGAATCGCGCAATTGGTTTTCCTGTCGGTTCTACTTCTTCCACTTTGCGCGTTTCAATACTAAAAGTTCGCGATACAGCGCTCATTTGCGCAGCGCTGTCTGACGAATCCTGTGCGGTCTTTGTCCAGGAATAATTGCTAGCGCCGGGGAATTCACCGTAGTCGGCCAGGTGCACTAGGTCGTTGATCTGTATTGCGGCGGCGGAATCGTCGGCCAGCCGGTCGTCGTATTTCTTGCGACGCACCTGTTCGCCCAAAATGGTTCGGGCAGTGGATAGCTCATGAAATTTTGGGTCGGAGTCATCCGCGCCTTCGGCCGTCAGTTGTTCCAGGCGTTGCGAAAGCGTGGCTCGTAAATCTGCGGTACTGGAATTTTTATCGAGTTCCAGCGATTCGTAGAAATCATAGTGGCTAGCCATTGGTCTTCTCCTCGGGTACGTTTCTGGTTTCTGCGACCATCTGTCAGAGTACCGCTAAGAAATATGCACTACAGCATTGTTCCCACCCCGGCACGTCACGGAGCTCGTGTTTCCGGTGCAGTTCATAGAATACATCTGCCCTGTCACTGGACTGTAGGCATCAATGCGTGCATTGATCTTTCCTGTGCTGCGGTAATTGTCCATGTAAGCGTAGTAAACCGATTCCGCGAATGCTCCGGAAGTCACCGATGTTCCTGGGCGTCCGCCGGAAAAGTTCACCTGTGTGGCTGGTTCGGATGCACGGGTCGCACGGGTCGTGGTGGTTTCCCTGTCTTCACTGCGTTTTGTCGAGCTTTCCGTTGGGCTGTGCTCGGAGCTTGTCGACGTTTCATTTGTCGACGCTGCCCCTGCTCCCCCATCATGATCGGAGCTCCCCTGCCACCAGTAAAACAGTCCGGCACCCGCTGCAAGCGCAACGGCAACTAGGATGACGACGACAACAATCGGCAAACTGTTCGATCGTTTCTGACCGTCATTGGAGTAATAACCAGAGCTTGCCGGTTGGCTTCCCCAGTCATAGCTTGTTTTCTGCTGGCCCCATTGTTCGTTGTTGCTCACCGTTGACTCCGCCTCTACTCAATTCCTGCTCCGCACCACTGATGTGCACTAAGTTTAGTACTATTCCCCCGGCTTTCTTACACAATCTGTTGTTTGCCACTGGTGTCGGCGGCGCGCGTTCGTTGCTTTCTGCCGTCGCCGCGTTCCTGGATGTGGCGGGCACGGCCTTTTCCATCACCATTTCGGTGATCAGTACTGCCTCAACGACGTATGGCCCGCGTTTGGTGCGCAATTTTATGCGCAACCGCAATAACCAAATTGGGACCTGACCCCTGTTTAGTGGACGCCTGATCCCCAGCCCAGTCGGGCTGGAAAGATTGGTAGCCTACCACCACATCCAGGTATTCCGAAGAGTTTAGACGTAATACCGTAGCCCTGTATGAAAACAGTGAGGAGCCCTCACTGAAGTCAGCATCAGCAGAGCTCGGCATCAACCAGGCATCGCTACATTCATGGGTCAAAAAATAGGGCACCGGCACACAGTCCCGCACGAAAACCCTACGCGATAAAGCCCAAGCCACCACAGAATCTGAGCGCATCCGGCAGTGAGACAAAAGAAAACGCTAAACTGCGCGAAAACGCTATATTCTGGGCAAGGCTGCGAAATATTTTGCCGACAAGACTCACTGGCGATCCACTTCTAGTGTGTCTATGACCACCGAATCGAATATCCGGCTTACACAGATGTGCCATGTTTTACAGCTGAATCGTTCCTCGTTTTATAAATAGGTCAACACCCGCGAAAACCCAGGTTAAAGATGCATTCTGATGGTCTTATTAGCGCAAAAGTTACAAGAAAGCCGCACGAATCATCAACAGCCATGGGACTTCAAAGGCTTGAGCACACGCCACCGATGCATCACCAGCAGACCTAAGCCTGGCCACCGAATCATGCCAGATTTAGCCGACTATACTAATGAGATTAGTATACCTGGAAATAGCGCAAGGACAATGACTAGCAATGCTCCGATTGCACCGAGGCCACGCTAGCTGTCTCTACCTCGAAGCCTTATAACTAGCCCGATGCGAGTTTTTGATTCACCAATGCGTTAAGCGAAATACCTTCAGATATAGCTTCAATTGATAGCCGTCGATGCAATGAGGGCGACGTACGTACATTGAATTTGCCAGAGTACCGACGATTACCTAACGGAGTAGGAACTACCTCTCCCGAGGCTTCTAAATCCTCAACAACCTCAGCAACGAGGTCAAGCAAGCCCTGCTCTGCCTGCTGCCGATCCACATCCAACCACGACAACGAGGGGAACTCAGCTACGGTAGCCACGTATTCTTGGTCTTCTTCCGACCACGAGACTTGATAGGTGTACTTGTTAATATCCATCTCAATTACTCCGTTTACTTGTTCAGCGTATTAAGTTTCTCGATAGCTTCTAGAACTTGAATGACCTGGTATGGCTTGGCTTTGCCGTTGGCATTTTGAATATTGACACGGGGGTTGCCTGGCCATGGGGTTTTGTAAGTGCGGTGCGACGTCTTCTTTGAGTTACGGCATTCAAAGTAGTGATCGCAAATTTTTTCTAAATCGGCAAACCTCAAATTCTTTGGTGACCTTTTCATTGCACGCAAGATACTGTCAATACTCTTCCCGATGCCAAAATAGTACCATATATAGTACTATTCAACCTGGTTCATCTTGGGTCTAATGCAGCGTCGACGATTTGAAGCGTCCAGGGCAGGGAAATTGGATGTTATTAGCTCGCATCAGGAAACAGGCGAACATAAAAAGGCGCCGAGCGTAAACAGGCAATGAGATAGAGTGATTGAAAACCTTAACACAGAGCTAAACCCAGAAAGTTAGTCTATGAAGGGCACTGTCCGCGACATCGTCCAACTATTCGGCGGCGTCGATAATGAGCTACATATCCCCGTCTACCAGCGCAATTATGATTGGGGTGAAGCACAATGTGCCCGTTTATTCGATGATCTGATTGAGGTTATCCGCTTCGACCGCAAGAAACATTTTTTCGGCGCCGTCGTCGGCAATGCAGAGCTGCTCACCTGGGTAGTCATCGACGGCCAGCAGCGCCTAACCACCACTAGCATCCTTATGCTGGCTATCGCAGACAGCCTGGAGGAAGGCGTCGTCAAGAGCTCCGACCCGGAACTCGGCAAGATCATCAAACGGAACTATTTGGTACGTCCAGGTAGCACGATGTCCGGAGAAAACAAGCTCAAGCTCAAGCCAGTGAAAGACGACCTCGATGCCTACCGACGTCTGCTTTCCGGCGAGCAGCCGATCGAGAAGTCCACAGTAACGGCGAATTACCGGTACTTCCGGGAGCGCATCGCCAAACAAGAACTCGACGGCGACGAGCTCTGGAATGCAGTCAACCGGCTGGAAGTCATGGCTTTGGATCTGGAATCACACGATGATCCACAGCGCATATTCGAATCTTTAAACTCCACGGGTAAAGAGCTCAAGGAATCAGACAAAATCCGCAACCTTGTACTCATGGGGCTGGACACGAAAACCCAGAATGATCTGTACGAGCGCTACTGGAACCGGATCGAAAAGAACGTCGACTTCGATACCGACACCTTCGTACGCTTGTACCTGGTCTCACGTACACGGAAGACGCCACGCTTCGATGCAACGAGGCGTTCCGCACATATTTGCATGAGCAGAGCGTCGGAATCGAAACCGTGCTCAAACAAATGCACGAATATGCCGGCTATTTCCGCGAACTCAACACAGCCTCGACTGGGGTGTCTGCAGCTGACCGTCGGCTTCGTCGCTTCAACCTGGTGCAACGCGACGTCGCATTGCCTACCATGATGCCGCTGGTGGCCGACCTAAAGAACGGGACGATTACACCGGAAGACTTCACCCGGATTATCACCATCGTTGATTCTTATTGTTTCCGACGCATCGTCGTCGGCGATGCATCAAATTCGCTGAACAAGATCTTCGCCACGCTATACAACGAAGCCACCCGCATCCGCCCCGAAGACACCGAGCTAGCAGAAGTGATCAGCTACTTACTGCTGAAACGTGCGGATACCTCCGGGCGTTTCCCGGACGACGAAGAATTCCGGCATGATTTCTCTACCCGCAACTTTTATAAATTCCGCAGGCACTACCGCCGGTATCTCTTTGAATGCCTAGAAAACCGCGATTCGAAAGACCGCCTGGACATCGCTGCTGCTCTCCAAGACGGTAGCGTCTCCATCGAGCACATCATGCCACGCACGCTGACCAAAGATTGGCGAAATGAGCTGGGCACCAATGCCGAAGAAGTGCACGAAGAATGGGTACACCGCATCGGAAACCTGACCGTCACCGGCTACAACTCCGAATACAGCAACTACAGCTTTGCTAAAAAGAAGTCGCTTCCCGAAGGCTTTGACTCCTCGCCGTACCGGCTGAACAACTACGTGCGGCAAGTAGATTCTTGGGGCGCAGAAGAGATCTCGCAGCGAACTGAGCTGCTAACCCGGCAGGCCCTGGAATATTGGCCAATGCTGCACACCGAGTTCGTCCCGGCAGTCGAGCCGCTACCGGCTGTGCCACTCGGGGAAAATACGGACTTTAAACATCGCAAGATCGTTGCGTATGAATTCGACGACTCCAAATACACCGTCAAAAGTTTCAAAGACATGGTGCGCAGCGTTTGCCTGCAGTTACTCAGTGAACACCACGAAGCACTGTACGCCTATGCCGAGGACAATGGCTTCGGGTTCGAGCTGAGCAATGAGCCTGTAAAAGATTTCGGCGAGCTCACTCCTGGACTTTGGGTGTTGCTGGATTGCAATACCAACAAGAAAATGACTGTGCTGCGTCGTTTGTTCCATTACTTGGACATCGACACTGATTCTTTGGTGATCACGCTGCGCAAAGAACCGAGCGGCACAGATGAGGGCCACGATGAGCTGGTAGGAAAACATGCCGAACTAACTAAATTCATCCCACAATTTGAAGAGCTAGAAGGATCGCGGGCCTCCGATTCCGACATCGCGAGTTTGCAGTCCGAATATAACGAGGCACTGGCGGAATTTGCCCGCTCAGACTGGCAGCAGTTTTTGGCAGACGGCAGCTACCCGAACGTGAGTGATCCTGCATTGATTTCTCAACGGAGCATTGAGGAACTGCTGGCATCATTGTCAGCACTACGGCAAGCCGAGGCTTTCGTGCCAGGGCAGTTCCGCACCGCCTGCATCGATGGCACGATTGCGAAGATTTTGCAGCGTTTAGAGGACATCGACGTGCCAGCGGAATAGCGAATTCTCCATTGGCAATGCAGTATTAATCGCCAAAAGGGGGTGCAGACATTTGTCGTTTAACCCGATTCGTCCGTTCCTCTACGCAGAGTATTACATTTTTATTTAGGGTTACGGGGGTCATTCTTGAATACTTCTGGCAGGTGATCAGTGGAGGTGTACCACTGGTGAACCGGTGGTGCCACGTTACCGAGTAGCCTAAGCAATTCGTTCCTGTGGCGGCGGTATTCAACCGCGAATATGGGTTCATGATGGGCGATCCGATTACGGAAGAGTCTTAGCCGATTAAGATCTGCTGCTAGCGCGTGGGTCTCTACATTAGAAAGAAAAGCGTGCCGGATCACCGCGTTCCAGAGTCGTTCTCGTCGCTGTGCTGTAGTGGGATCGGGAAACGGAGCTTTCGATCCGTCAGCACGGATCCTTGGAGCTGAAGGAATGAAATGTCCCCATTCTCCGAGGGTGATCTGGGAAAGAATGTCGCCGTTGGTTAAGGGAGCATTTTTTCGAGGATGTGAACCAGTCACCAGGCCGGTACCGGTATCACGGATCTCCTTGGCGTCCTCTGCCTTGCTCCTAAATGTCCGAGCCTTTCCGCCAAACTCGTTTTTGAGGTCAGGGGGAGCCTGATCTATATATACCAGCCAATCACGGTGGCCGCCGTTGTTTTGACACCACTGCCCGAGGCGTTCGTCGAGGGCGTTTCGGAGACTGACTTCAGTCACCGAAATAAGTGGCCAGAATGATGAGGATAATTCAGTGTTCCAACGGTAAAGATCAAGAGCGCGACCAGGGTTATTCTGCATTTCTATGAGATAGGGATGCATACGGTCGGTGCCAATGCGCTTAAGGATATCCTGGTCGCGCTGAGCCTGTCTCCTTGATTTTTTCGCCATAGATCTATACTCTCATTTAGTGAGAGGGCAGATGCCATAAGTGGCATACTGAACCCCATATAGAAGGCACTCTCGTCCGAACACCAGGCCCAGCCTGAAGCATCGCGGCGGGGGTGTTTTCGCGTTGAGATGTAGCTCCTTGAGTTTAGGGTTAAACCCCAGCTGACCCGGGGTTCTTTGCGTTGCCCCGCACGGGGGATATACGACAAAAGGGGATGCGGACGAAATCTTGGAGAGATTTTCCGCATGACTAATATTCGATACACGAATGCGCAACGACTTAAAGCGTTAGAAGTATTCGACAGGACTCAATCTGCCACCAAGACCGTCCGCGAATT
>NZ_JAXOFP010000017.1:0-41467 GCF_041224285.1 Corynebacterium drakensteinense | reverse complement strand
GCGGACGGTCTTGGTGGCAGATTGAGTCCTGTCGAATACTTCTAACGCTTTAAGTCGTTGCGCATTCGTGTATCGAATATTAGTCATGCGGAAAATCTCTCCAAGATTTCGTCCGCATCCCCTTTTGCTACTTAACCCTAACCCCATAACCCGCCCTAGCCCTAAGCAGTCACAGCGCAAGCAAAAAGACCGGAAAGCAAAAGCTTTCCGGTCTTTTCTGTTGTCGGGGCGACAGGATTTGAACCTGCGACCCTCTGCTCCCAAAGCAGATGCGCTACCAAGCTGCGCTACGCCCCGCCATCGCGTTGAAGTATTAATTTCTGCGACTTGGATATCTTATTATAGCGTCATACAAGAACACAAATCGTGGTTTTAGCGCCAAGGAAACTGCAGCCTACAGCGCTAAAAACGGGCGAGGAAATAGGTCTTAGCGACGAACGTTAATCATCTTTTTCCGTAAGCCGCAGCAGCGTCGCCGAAGGCCGGCAGAACAAGCGCACCGGTGCATATTTGGAGGTGCCCAAACCATTCGAGACATGCATGGCCATGCCGTCGAATTCATGTAAGCCCTGCACGCGTTCACGGTCGATACCGCAGTTCGTCACCAATGCCTTGGAACCAGGCAGGCACACCTGCCCGCCGTGCGTGTGGCCAGACAACGAAAGCTGGTAACCGTCGTTCGCAAAACGCTGCAGCACGCGCGGTTCTGGGGCGTGTAGCAATGCCAAGGCAAGGTCCGCATCGGCGTTGGGGGCTCCGGCAATCTCGTCGTAATCATCGAAGTCATGGTGCGGATCATCCACACCTGCGACCGCCAATCGCACATTGCCCACCCGGAATTCCAGGCGCTTTTGGTTCGCATCTTGCCAACCGCGCTCAATGAACGCAGCCCGCATTCCCCGCCACGGCAGATCCACATACGACGGCGTGCGCTTTTTGCCCGTCAAGTACTGGAAAGGGTTGACCGGTTGTGGAGCCCAATAGTCATTTGTGCCCCAGACGAACAGCCCCGGCGTATTCAGCAGCGGATCCAACGCGCGCAGCACGTGGGGCACGGCATGCTCGTCGGAAAGATTATCGCCGGTGTTGACCACCAAATCTGGCTGTAGTCGCGCTAAATCCTGCACCCACGCAATCTTTTTTTCTTGGCCCGGGATCATGTGCAGATCGGAGACATGCAGCAGCCGAAATTCAGCCTGCCCGTGCGCGCCCCGCTTTTTGCTCAGCGTGCCCTTCGGAAGCAGCGGCAGAGTGTATTCCTTGAGTTCGAAACGATTGAGCTCCGAAACCGCCCAGGCAAGCGTGCCGACGCCTGCACTCAAGGTGGCTGCGGTTGTAGTGGCAAGTGCTGTCTTCCACGAAATATTCACCCGCTCGAGTGTAGTCAGACTCGATTCCCCAGAACAGTCATGCGCGCTTGGCGGGTATGTTTGTGCCTATGAGTGACAACAACACCAATGCTGCAAACAACGGCAATGCTGCGAACGGCTCTGCCGGTTCGCTGAAAGAACGCATCCGCCAGGATCTCACCACGGCAATGAAATCTAAGGACAAGGCAACCACCTCCGCGCTGCGGATGCTGCTGGCTGCTATCCAGGCCGAAGAGACATCCACCGGCACGCGCACTTCTCTGACCGACGAGCAGACTCTGAAGGTCATTGCACGCGAGATTAAAAAGCGTCGCGAGTCTGCCGAGATCTACCACGAAAACGGTCGCGAAGAGCTCGCCGAGGCCGAAGAGTCCGAGGCATCTGTCTTTGAAAACTACCAACCTCGCCAGCTTGACGACGACGAGCTCGGCCAGCTTGTCGACGGTGTCGTCAGCGAAATTTCTGCTGAAGCAGGCGAAGAGCTGAGCATGAAGCACATGGGGCAAGTGATGAAGGTCGCTAACGCGAAAGCCTCCGGACGCGCTGATGGTAAGCGCATCTCGGAGGCTGTGAAAGCTCGTCTGGCCGGTTAAAGCTGGCCGGTTAGAACCAGCCGGTTAAAGCTATCCGGGGAACACTAGCCGGTGGAAACTAGCCGGGTAGAATCGGATTTCTAGAGTCGGCTGCCTAGAACCGGATTTCTAGAGCCGGTGGCCTCTGGCTAGAAATTGAACAGGTTACGCAGCTCTTCGGCTGCGTTTTCTAGTTCCTGCTCAAAGTTGAATGCCGGCGGTGGGTTATCTTGTCCACCGCGGCCTCCCCCGCCACCGGTGCCAGCGGAACCGCCCGAATCACTCGGCGGTGGTGCCGGGCGGGAAGATCCATCGGAAATCCGCAAAACCACGACACTATTCGCAGGGCCATCGAATACTGCATTAACAACCCGGCCAGCAGGCATGCCGTTGCCGGCCACCCGTTCGGTACGCACTTCTAAGCCAGCCTCGGCCAAGCGGCTCCGTGCGTCGGCCTCTCGCAGCCCACGCACGTCGTCAAGTTTGGCGGCGTCGAGGCCTTGGTTAAAAACTGGATCGTAATCCCCGATGCCGCCGTTGAGCGCGCGCGGCAGACTATTCGCCATGTTGTAGAACGAACGAGCCGGTTCAGTACCACCAAAGAGGTTGCCATTCGGGCACTGGCGTACCGGGCTGGTGCACAGCGACATCGTGGTGGTGCTGTCGTTAAACACATACGGTGCAGCAGCGATGCCGGAATTGAACGCTAAGAATGCAGCGGAGAAGTTTTCGTTGGTGGTACCCGTTTTCGCAGCCATAGTGCCCGGGAAGCCTTCGGCGCTTTTCGCATTCGCAGCGGTGCCCGATATGCCATCTTCGGTCATCGCCTGTGACAACGCATCGGCCGCGTTGTGGTCCATGACGTTTTCACACGGGGTGCGCTCCAGATAAACCTCTTGGCCGTTGCGGTCATAGATGGCATCGATTGGATTCGGTTCGCACCAGGTGCCGCCCGAAGCCAAGGAAGCGCCGACGTTGGACAGCTCCAGCGCGTTGACCGGGGTGGATCCCAGCACGTATGAGCCCAAGTTGGCGTCTTTTTGGAACTGCGCGATGGAACGCTCGCCGTCGTGTGTGCCTTCTTCGGCGTAGCTGCGCAATCCCAGAGCGACAGAAAGATCCACTACGGCGGGAACGCCAACGCGCTCCATGAGCTGCACGAATGGGGTGTTCGGCGAGTGTGCCAGCGCGTCGCGCAGCGTCATGGAAGCAGCGAATTCACCGAAGTTTTCCACGCAATAGCGGTTGGCCGGGCAGTTCGGTGCGCCACCGTGGCCCAGCCCTTCGGCCTCGTACCGCTGGGGAACGGATAAGGTCTGCTCGATGCCCATGCCGTCCTCGATGGCGGCAGCGGCAGCGAAAACTTTGAAAACCGAGCCAGCGCCGTGCCCGACCAGCGAATATGGCTGCGGCAAAATGGTTTCATCGGCTTCCTGGTCCAGGCCATAGTTGCGCGATGACGTCATCGCCAAAATGCGTCGGGAATCCGGGCTTGGCTCGATGACGTTGAGTACTTCTGCAACGCCACCTGCATGTGGGTCGGTGTAGGTTGATACCGCACGCCGTGCTTCATACTGCACTGCTGGTTCCAGGGTGGTGTGAATATCGTATTTGCCAGCGACGAGCTCATCGGTGGTGATGCCGCGTTCTTCGAGGTATTGCAGAGCGAAATCACAGAAGAAACCGGCATCGCCGGCGCCGATGCAGCCATTCGTGAGCATGGCTGGCGATTCAAGTACTCCGAGCGGTTCGGTTTTAAAACCGTCCGCGGCTTCTTGCTCCAGATAACCGTGATCAACCATTGCCTGCAGCACCGTATTGCGGCGGTCGGTGGCGCCATCCGGGTTGGTATACGGGTTGAGGTATTCCGAAGATTGCACCATTCCCGCCAGCATCGCGGACTGCGGGACGGACAGCTCTGCCGCTGGGATAGCGAAATACGTCTGCGCGGCAGCTTCGATGCCATAAGCGTGGTTTCCGAACGGCACTAGGTTCAAATATCCGGCGAGAATATCTTCCTTGCTCAGTCGATCATCCAAATCGGCGGCAACGCGAATTTCCCGCAGTTTACGCGTCACGGTTTGTTCGATGGCTTCGCGACGTTCTTCGTCGGTGTCGGCATCGACAAGCAACGCCCAGTTCTTGGCGTACTGCTGGTGGATCGTCGATGCGCCTTGTTGCACCCCACCGGCTGCGATATTGGTGGCCAACGCGCGCAGGTAGCCGTGGAAGTCCACGCCTTCGTGCTCGTAAAAGCGGTTGTCCTCGATCGCGACGATGGCGTCTTTCATAGTCTGCGAGATGGCTTCCGGTGGGACTTCATGGCGACGCTGGCTGAAAAAATTCGCCAACACATTGCCCTCACTGTCATACATGGTGGACACGCCGGGGGCGCCGCCCTCCTGGATATCGGTGAGGTCAGATTCCATCGCCTGTTCGGCGCGCGCTGCAGTCGCACCAGTGATGCCAGCAACCGGTGCGATGGCCGCGGCAATCACCGCAGATACACCGAGCGTCGCCAGCAAAATGGTGATCATCGATTTGGAATAAGACACGATAGATACTTTACGCAGTAAAGGTGTGTGACAAAACTACTCACTCCCCCTATATGTGTGACACATTCGACAAAATTCATGTTGGGGCCTAAACTACTCGGAACATCTCAGCGGAAAACAAACCCTCGCTGCCGACATTGAGGAGTCATTCCATGTCCGCCACACCCGGCAAATACCAGCACAATTCAGCCTATCGCGGTGCTTATAGCCGGAAAACTACGAAAATTTCTGCAGCAACCGTCGAGCGAGGTGAGTGGGTGGCCCAAGCCAAATGCCGCAACGGCGACCCCGACGCCTTGTTCGTACGTGGTGCCGAGCAGCGCAAGGCTGCCGTGATCTGTCAGCATTGTCCCGTCGTGATCGAGTGCTGTGCAGACGCATTAGATAATGAGGTCGAATTCGGAGTTTGGGGCGGATTAACCGAGCGGCAGCGGCGCGCGATCCTGCGCAAGCACCCGCACGTGACCGATTGGGCGAGCTATTTGTCTAACGGCGGCGAAATTTAAGCCAGCGCTGTGCCGATGTTGGTTGCCCACAATGTCGCGGCGCGCTGCGGCTGCTGCTAGTAACCGTGGCTTCTAGTTAGGCTACGCGTCACAACTGTTAGTCGGGCCGTGGCCAAAACGGTAGAATCAGGGCCATGAAAAAATGGGAATACGCAACTGCACCTGTCCTTGTTCACGCCACACAGCAGATCCTCAACTCTTGGGGTGAAGACGGCTGGGAGCTGGTGACCATCATCCCTGGGCCAAACCCAGAAAACCTGGTCGCCTACTTCAAACGCGAGTTGGCATAAACCATGGCTATGGCGAATAACAACGACAACCAGGCTGCGACTGTCACGATCTCAGAGCGCCTGCAGGAGCTCGGCATCGAGCTTCCGGGCGTAGCCAAGCCGCTGGCCGCTTACGTTCCAGCCAAACAGGTCGGCAACCAGGTGTGGACTTCTGGCCAACTGCCGCTTGTCGACGGCGAACTCGCCGCCACCGGCTTGGTTGGGGCAGAGGTTTCTGCCGATGAGGCGTACGCGCTCGCGCGCACCTGCGCACTCAACGCGCTGGCTGCGGTCGATGCCGAAGTCGGCCTGGACAACGTCGCTAGCATCTCCAAGCTGGTTGGCTTTGTTGCTAGCGCGCCGGGCTTCTATGAGCAGCCTGCCGTCGTCAATGGTGCTTCCGAGCTGGTCGGCGAGATTTTTGGTGATGCTGGCGTGCACGTCCGGTCTGCCGTGGGCGTGGCCGTTTTGCCGAAGAACGCACCGGTGGAAGTGGAAATGGTTGTTGAGCTGCGGTCCACATCAGCTGCGGTGCACACCGTAGCCTAACCGGAAAAACAGAAAATTCTAGTACGGTAGAAAACATGAAGCATCCTGCTTATAGTCAGCTTCGCCCCGTAACTCCGTCGGTAGGAGTGGTGCTCTGTGCCAACCCCAGCTACGCGGCCTTAGAAGGCACGAACACGTGGATCATCCGGGCGGGCGAAGACGACCGAGCAATCGTTGTTGACCCCGGCCCGGAAGACGAAGGCCACCTCAACGTGGTTCGGGGCAATGCTCGGGAAGTCGGGCTTACCCTCCTGACTCATCGGCACTATGATCACGCCGATAGTGCGGATCGTTTCCGGCAATTAACCTCTGCGCCGGTACGCGCCTTTGACCCCGGCTATTGCGTCGGTGGCGAAGCACTGCAGGACGGCGAGATTATTTCCATTCCCGGCGTGACCCCACAAGTGGAGGTCGTACACACTCCCGGGCACACCTCGGACTGTGTGTGTTTTTTTGTGTGGTCATCGACCCCGCATGAGTCACAACTCGAAGGCATCATCACTGGCGATACCATTGCCGGGCGCCACACCACCATGATCTCTGAGACTGATGGTGACCTCGGACAATATTTAGACACCCTGCGCATGCTGCAGCAACGCGGCCAAGGGGTGCCGCTGCTTCCTGGGCACGGTCCAGATCAAGACAATGTTGCCGAATGGGCCGAAAAATACTTAGAGCGGCGTCAGTACCGCCTGGAACAAATCCGGGAACTACGGGCAGAACACGGCGACGATGTTGACCTGCAAACACTGATCGACGCAATGTATCAAGACGTTGATCCGGTGCTGCGCCATGCCGCTGAACAATCAACGCGCGTGGCATTGCGATATTTGGATGAGCAGAGCCAGACTGCTTAGCTGCCCAACCGCGGTGTGAGCAGCTGAAGTTTGCAGCGGCGACAAAAAGAAGCGCTAGCAGGAAAATAATTCCTGTTAGCGCTTTGTACTATCTGCGATCGTTCCGGCCCGGCAGAGCGCGAAGCCGGGCGATGACCAGCAATGAGCTTTAGCGGGCGCGGCGTGCCAGGTGCTCGGTGTCGACGATGAGCACCGACTTGCCCTCGAGGCGGATCCAACCGCGGTGCGCGAACGTAGCCAGGGCCTTGTTGACGGTCTCACGGGAGGCACCGACCAGTTGGGCGATTTCTTCCTGGGTGAGGTCGTGATTTACGCGGAGTGCTCCGCCTTCTTGGACGCCGAAGCGGTTAGCCAACTGCAGCAGGGTCTTGGCGACGCGGCCAGGCACATCGGTGAAGATCAAATCAGCCAACGAAGCATTAGTGCGGCGCAGGCGACGTGCCAGCACGCGCAGCAACTGCTGTGCAATCAGTGGGTGATCAGATACCCATTTTTGCAGCATTTCCGAGTTCATGGTGGCTGCGCGGACTTCAGTCACGCAGACTGCCGAGGAAGTACGTGGGCCTGGATCGAAGATGGACAGCTCGCCGAACATATCGGATGGTCCCATGACGGTCAGTAGGTTTTCGCGTCCGTCGGGGGCATGGCGGGCAAGTTTAATCTTGCCGGCAGTGATGATGTAGAGACGATCGCCTGGTTCGCCTTCTTCGAAGATGGTGGTACCGCGTGGATATTTCACGGTTTCCATCTGCTCGATGAGGTTGTCGACTGCTTCCGGGTCTACGCCCTGGAAAATTCCTGCACGCGAAAGGATATCGTGTACGTCTTCCACTTCTAACTCCTTGGACTAAGCTCGTTCAGCTCTGATTGCTGTTGTTATATATCCCACTTTAGTAGGGAGCCTGCTTGAATGGGCACAAATCTGAAGACTGATTATATTTAGGCTTCGGAGTTGGCGCCAGGGCTTTCCGCAGTACTTGCTAAAACACTTGCTTCCAACTTTTCCATTCCCATGGCGAAGATCGCCAGGGCGATGGGAACGATGACAGTAAGAGCAATCATGGCACCATCATAATAGACTTCCATGACCATACTTTCGATCGGTCTGTGTATGAGCGCGTCGATATAGTCTACCCGCAATTTTTGGGGTGGCAGGTGGTGAAAGAAGACACGTTCACGGCCGTGGTTGTGGTGATAGCCGTCGTCAACGTTTCTGGCTGGATTCATCGCTGTATTAACCTAAGTGCTAATGAATAAGCAGATTGCACTGATTAGCATTATCACCCTTGCGCTCACAGTCGTCGTGGGCTTTGGCGCGTATGTGATGTTTCAGAGTGCCCCGGGAGCGTCGAATGATGCTGCCAGTCAAGCCCAGCAGGGGGAAGCCAATGCAGACACTACGGCGAGTGCGGGTTCGACGGAGGCAGGCGCAAACGGCACTGCAGCTGGAGCAGAAGAAAAGCTAAATCTAGCCGGTATTTCTCGTCCGGCATGTCCGAGTGCTGCGGTACCGGGCGCTGGTGTTGTACTGCCGTGTTTATCGGAAGAAGCGACAGCCGTCGACAAGCAAACTGCGGAAGGCCAGACTGACGACGCGCACGCGGACGCTGCGGCGAGTGATGCAGATAGTGATAGCAATGCTGTGACCGTGGTCAATATGTGGGCTTGGTGGTGCCAACCGTGCCGGGAGGAGATCCCGTACCTTGAGGAAGTGCAACAGAAGCACCCGGAATGGGAAATCGTTGGCGTGCATGCGGACCAGGACGCGAAGCGTGGCGCGGGTATGTTGGAAGAAATGGGCGCGGATTTTGTGAGTTACCAAGATTCGCACAATACGTTTGCCAGCCAGCTCGCGCTGCCTGGAGTGATTCCGATTACCATTGTGTATGTCGGTGAGCAGCAGAAAAAAGTTTTTGCGCAACCGTTTCGCTCAGCAGACGAGATTATTGAAAGCATAGAAGGTGTTTTGTAGTGGTTGCACAGACTGATAGTCCTGGGCAGAACATTGCCGTGCAACCCGAACGAGCTCCGCAGTGGTTACAGAAACTTACTGCGCTGCACGACGATCGGCTGCAGCGGTTTTTGCCCAACCGCAAGCCGGAAGAATTTAACCTGCCGCAACCCAAACTGACGAAACGCGCCGCCGTATTGGTGCTGTTTGGCGGAGATTCGTCGCCAAGCCAGGCGGGAAGCGTGCCGGATGATGCCACGGTGTTGCTCACGCACCGGCACCCCGGAATGCGTAGCCATTCTGGGCAGATAGCATTTCCTGGTGGGCGCATCGATGCCACCGATATTTCCCCGGTCGATGCTGCGTTACGTGAAGCATGGGAAGAAACCGGGCTGAACCGGCAGAATGTCACCCCGTTGAAGCAGTTTCGCGAACTGGCCATTCCCGTCACCGGAAACCAGGTGCACCCGGTTTTGAGCTACTGGGATCAGCCGTCCGCAGTGGATGTCACCAGCCCTGACGAGGCCGACGACGTGTTTACTGTGCCGGTGGCCGAATTGCTGGCACCCGAAAATCGTTTTTCCATCAGGCACGGCAAATGGGTCGGACCTGCTTTTCACGTGCGCGATTACGTCGTCTGGGGCTTTACCGCAGGACTGCTCAATGCCGTTTTTCAACTTTCGGATTGGGAGCAGGAATGGGATCACGGCAAGGAAGTTGATCTGCGGGCAGCACTAGAAAAATCGCGCAATAATGAGGCGCTGCGTTAGAACTTGCTAGCACTGGAAGCGAGTAGAATTCTCCCGTGACTGAATCAATTTTCGTTGACCTCATCATCATCCTGGTGATATTGACCAGCATTGGTGTTGGTTGGCGGCAAGGTGCAATCGCGTCGATACTCGCGTTTATTGGCGTGGTATCTGGCTTGATCATTGGCGGTGCCGCCGCGCCGCTGCTGATGGGGCTGACAGAAAAAACCTTTGCGCGGTTCATGTTGGCCATCGGGGTGCTGATTATCAGTGCCGGCCTGGGCCACCTCGTAGGTATTTCGTTGGGTTTAAAACTTCGCGATGCCATGCGGCTGAAGTCGCTGCAAACCGTGGATTCTGCCATTGGCTCGGTCGCGCAAGCGGTCGCGGTCTCAGTTTTGATTTGGCTGGTCTCCATTCCGATTGTGACCGGCACCTCAGGTTCGTTTAGCCAGCTGCTGCGTAGCTCTGCGGTGCTGTCGACGATGAATTCACTGGCCCCGGACCGCGCAGCACAACTGCCAGCCCAGATCTCGGCGATGCTCAACGAATCCGGGCTGCCGCCACTGGTCTCGCCTTTCGAGGATCACCACAAATCTCAGCAGGTCGAAGCCCCGCGCATCAACGTCGATAACGAGCAGATGGTTCACGACGCACGGCCATCGATCATTCACGTGATGGGTGAGTCAGATCAGTGTCGCCGCCGGTTGATGGGCACTGGGTTTGTCACGCAAGATGATTACATTCTGACGAATGCACACGTCGTTGCCGGTACACACAGCGTGCGTGCAGATACCGTCGTCGGGGTGCGCGAAGCAGAAGTAGTTTATTACAACCCGGATATCGACATCGCGGTGCTGCACGTGCCGAACCTGGGGCTTCCTGCACTGCCATGGGCTGAACAGCCAGCCGTGAGTGGTGACGATGCCGTCGTCATGGGCTTCCCGCAATCTGGGCCGTTTGATGCCTCGCCTGCGCGTGTGCGCGATCAGATCCGTATCTCTGGACCAGATATTTATGCACAGGGCAGGGTAGAGCGTGAGGTCTATACTCTGCGGGGCAATATCCGGCAGGGTAATTCCGGCGGCCCGGTGACGACTGACGACGGGCGCGTGATCGGCATGGTCTTTGGTGCCGCT
Source organism: Corynebacterium drakensteinense (assembly GCF_041224285.1). Taxonomy (NCBI): domain Bacteria; kingdom Bacillati; phylum Actinomycetota; class Actinomycetes; order Mycobacteriales; family Corynebacteriaceae; genus Corynebacterium; species Corynebacterium drakensteinense. The sequence continues at coordinate 30,950 of NZ_JAXOFP010000017.1, read as the reverse complement.
GTCGACAACTCAGATACCGGCTATGCTTTGACCGCCGAAGAAGTACGCCACCAAGTCGGCGAGCTGGGAGCACTGGTGGGGCCCGTAGAAACCGGAGCGTGCGTCGCACAGTAGCCGGAGCCTACGGAGCTGGTGGGCTTACTGGAGCTGGTGGGGCACTCAGCAGCTCTGGCTGACTACTAGCACTACCTAGTAGCCGGCACGTTATTAGCGGTTATCGTGGGCGGCTGAGGCTGCCGAAACACTGGCGCGGCTGGCAGCGTTTTTCGCGCTGCGCCATTCTTCGATTTGCTGGATGACCATGCGGGCGAAAGCCTGCGGCTTTTCAATATGGGGCATGTTTTTGGAGCCCTGCAAGGTTAGTGCCTTCCATGGTGCGTGCATGCGTTGAGCGCTACGGGCGGTGAGGCGCTTCCATAGGCTTTGCTCTGCGTGCAGCAGTGTCACCGGGACAGAAATTGGCTGATCCAGCCAGCTGCCGGGAGCGAAACTGAGCAAGTGCCGGTTGTGCTGTAGCGCGACAGCCCGAGAACGGCCAATCTTGGAGGCTTGCACGCGCAAATGAAGCTCGTCGGCAAAAGCCTGGGAATCGGTGAATTCCGCTGTGGTTTCACTGGATAAATTTCGCCGATACAGCCACTCGAAACGACGGGGGAAAGGCAAATAAACACAAGATGGCAGGCGCATGAGCGCAGCGCGTAGCAGAATCCACAAAAAATTCCACGGCTGGGTTTGTACCGTTTTTCGTAGGTCCACTGGGTGTGCGCTGGCCACCGCAATGAAGCCGTCGACTTGTTGCGGGGATTTGCTTGCTAGCGCCCAGCCGAGCGCTCCACCGATGTCGTAGCCGATGATATAAGCAGACTCGTAGCCGAGAGCGGTGATAAGGCCAGAGATTTGGCGGGAATCACTGCGAATGTCCTGGCCTGCGGTGACCGGCGGGTGATCGGACATGCCGTAACCACGCAGATCAACCGCGACGACGTGATAGCCAGCGTCGGCAAGATCAGCGATGATGTGGCGGTATTCAAACCAACCGCCAAAGGCCCCGTGCAACAACACGATCAGTGGGTCAGAAACGGAACCCGCACTGACAGTGTGCAATCTCAGGCCGCAAGTATGAACGTGTCCGTGCTGGAAAGGACCATCCAATTCGACGATGGATGGTGAAAGCTTGGCGGAACGTTTGGGCATGCACACACTGTACCCCAGGCACAGGGGCCTGGGGTGGTGGCATAGCCAGGGAATCGGAATTAAATCCGCAACAAATTCTTAGGTGTACATGCCGGAAGGGCCTTCCAGCGACTTCTTGGCAGAGCCTGGGCGAAGTTTTTTCAGCTCACTGACAGATTCGATCGTGGCCTTTGGTGCCTGAATCTTCTTCATTTTCTTTACGCCAACCAGTGCGACAACAGCCGCGATGACCAGCATCACGAGGAAGACGATGAGGAAAGCGGCCCAGCGCTGCAGCCACAGGTGTGCCAGCAATTCGGCGAGGAAGAAGAACAAGAAGAATGAGCTGTACAAAGCGACGGTACCTGCGACGGCGAACAATCCACCACCGATAGCTCCCTTTTTCGCCTCGCCAGCCAGCTCAGTCTTGGCGAGCTCAATTTCGGCGCGGACCAGGCTAGAGATTTGGGTAGAAGCATTCGATACTAAATCTCCGATGGAAGTCTCGCCTGGTTTGGCGGTATCAGCATCGCTCAAGGGGATAGAATCTACTTTTGGGTTAAAATCATCCGCGCCGTCGGTGAAAAGTCCTGGCTTACTCACGCTATACCTTCCCTTTGTGCCCTGCGTGGTTCCTGTTGGAGCGAACCCAGCTAGCAGTGCCTATGGTTATCATCTATGAATCTTGCGTTTAAGTGTGCTCGATCTCTCTGAGAATTATCGCAGAGACTGAGCGCTAGTCAATAATTGTACGTCGTATGCCCTCACCTGTGGCGCTTAGGCAACGCCGTGGTGTTGTGATCGGGCTAGGCGCTGGATTTTTTGAACCAGGATTCTACGACTTTCCAATCCAGTGCTTTTGGCACAACCAAAGCAGGGGTGTTCGCTGCGGCCTTGCTGGTTGGCAGTTTGTCGTTGGTGTACAGCTTGCTCAGCACGGTGCCGGCTGTGACCAAGGCGATGATTCCAGCGAGCAGGCTGGCCCCGATTCCGATTTCTTTCGCGCCGGGCATCTGGAACAGCGGGGCAGGGTCTTTGAAACTGCGGATTTCCCAGCCGCTTTCTAACGCGATTTTCTTCAGCGCTCTGTCCGGGTTGACTGCCACCGGGTGGCCAACCAGTTCCAACATGGGGGCGTCGGTTGCCGAGTCAGAATAAGCAAAACTGTCCTGCAGGTTGTAGCCGCATTCGTCGACAAGCCCGGTGATGGCGTCGGCTTTTGCGCTGCCCTTGCAATAAAATTCGACGGTCCCGGTGAACTTGCCATCGACAATTTCCAGCTCGGTGCTGATGACCTTATCGACGCCAAGTTCTGCGGCGATTGGTTCGACGAGTTGGCGCGCAGAGGCCGAGATGATGATGACTTCGTGGCCGGCGGCTTGGTGAGCCTGGATAAGCTCGCGTGCTTCGCTATAAATCGCGGGGACGAGCACGGTGTGCATGGTGTCGTGGACGATTTCACGGACCTGTTTTTCTGACCAACCCGCAACCATTGAGGTCAGTTGGTCGCGTGTCGAATCCATCTGTGCGCTGGATTGGCCGGCGAGCATATAACTGGCTTTGGCCAGAGACAGGCTCATGGCGTCTTGTGGGGTGATCAGGCCGTTGTGGAGGAATTCGCGCCCGTAGGCGAAGGCAGACGAGGTGGCGATAATCGTTTTGTCCAGGTCGAAAAAGGCTGCGACCCGACCTGATTGTTGTTCGGGATGGTCAGCTGCGGTGCTGGTGGAATCGTGCATAAAGACCTGCCGTGTGTAACGCGTGTTATTTGTGTAGGCCAATGTTGACTACTGGTGTGGTCGCCATCTTAATTGGTCTATCCGCATGATGTGCCGAATTGTTACGAATTCGATGGCTTCGGCAGAAAAAGGGAAAGTTATTCACAGTTGCTTAGTTGATTCGACAACAAAATCTGCGTGTTATCCACAGAAGCACTGCGGGCCGTTGAGCTGGTCGTTGTTAGCGGCTTGGCTAGAAGCCATGAACGCAACCGATCCGTCCATCCTCATCGCCGTCGCCGATCCCACCTTGCGAACCGAGGCCACACATATCGCGGCCGCCACCGGGCATCGCGTGCTCACCGCCAACGATGAACGCGATATCTCCCGGTTAGCGACCCGCGCTGCCGTGCTCTTTATCGACTCTGTCTACGCCCAGCGGCTAGCAGGCTTGTCGACGTCTACCCGTCCGGCACGTTGGACGAACTCGACTTATCTCCTCTTTTTAGACCCTGGGCCCAGCGAGGACGACTTCGTCGATGAGCTTATCGAGACATGCGATGCCGATGAGTGCTTCGTCATTCCCGCACAGAATAAAAATCTGCTGAAGCAACTGGGTGCTGATGCTCGGCGACGTGAAACGGATGCGCCGGCAGCAGCATTGCGCGATCCACACCGCGTTGCCCCGGGCCCGGTGCGTCCTCCAACCCGGAGGCTTAACCCGGCAGCACGATCTCCACAACCGGTTCCCACGGCAGCGGCAGCATCCGCGCCACCGCATCTAACCATCGCTGTCATTGCCACTGGCGGAGGCGCTGGTGCGTCCACCCTCGCGGCCGCAATCGCTCGCGTTGCCGCCCAAGAATACGCCGGGGCAGTCACGTTGATCGATACGGTGGCCTATTCCGGCGGAATTGATTTACTACTCGGCGTTGAAAAACACGACGGACTGCGCTGGCCTGACCTTAACTTGGGCGAAGGCCACATTGCAGCCAGCGATTTGCGCTCATGCCTGCCTACTACCGACGACGGTATCGCCGTGCTCACAGAACGACGATCCAGCGAAGGAACCACCAGCTTTCGTGACCACGAGATCATCGAAACCGTGTTGTCTGCACTCCAAGGCGAACCAGGTTTGAGCGTGGTTGATGCCCATCCCAGCCATATACCGCGAGCAATCGATGCGGCAGTGCTGGTCTGCCCTGCCGAACTGAGGTGCGCGGCGAGAGCAGAACACCTCAGTGCGCAGCTTTCGGCCGAGCAGATCCCGAGCTGCCTGGTGGTTCGACACCGCCAGTGGTCGTCGTTGAGCGTGGAAGACATTGAAAACCTGGTGCGCAGTGATGTTATCGCCGAAATCGGCACTATTCGCGGGCTGACCAAAACTACTGAAAGCGGTGGCCTGCCTAGCCACATGCCGAAGCCGTTGTCGATTATCAGCCATGCCGTACTCGCGGAATACCGCTAGCCACACGAAACCCGTCAAAAAGCGGACGAAACCCGTCGAAAACGCACGAAAACCAAAGAATCACCAGCAGAAAGAGACACCATGACCATTGCCGCACACGTATTAGAAAATGTTCAGCGCCAGGTCGCTGCGCAACCCGACCTCGCCTCCGAGCCTGCGCAACTTGCCAGTCTGATCCGGGAAGAAGCCGGGGTTATCAGTGATTATGACGTGCTAGAAATCCTGCGGGCGCTCAAAAACGATACCGCTGGTATCGGTGTTTTAGAACCGCTGCTGTCAGTTTCCGGAATCACTGACATCGTCGTCAACGGCGCAGAGGCTGTGTTTTTCGACCGCGGCGACGGATTGGAAAAGGCTGACATCCGGTTTCGTGACGACGAAGAAGTGCGCCGGTTGGCAGTACGCCTGGCTGGATTGTGCGGCAGACGCCTCGATGATGCCCAACCATGCGTCGATGGCAGAATATCGCGCGCTCACGATAGCAATGGTGATGTTGCTCTGCGCTTTCATGCAGTGCTCAGCCCACCAGCGCAGCAAGGCACATGCATTAGCCTGCGTGTTTTGCGTTCGCACAGCGCGAGCCTAGATTCGTTGCACCGTCGGGGAAGCCTGGATGATTATTCGCGCAGCTTTCTCGCCGATCTCATCCACCAGCGTCGTTCCTTTCTCATTGTCGGCGGCACGGGTAGCGGAAAAACGACGTTACTGTCTGCGATGCTCAGTGAGATCGACCCTGGGCAACGATTGGTGTGCATCGAAGACACCCCAGAGCTGACGCCGAACCATCCGCACGTGGTGAACCTGACTGCGCGCGGTGCCAACAGTGAGGGAGGCGGTGCGATCAGCATTTCTGATTTGTTGAAACAAGCACTGCGCATGCGCCCAGATCGCATCATCGTCGGCGAAATTCGTGGAGCCGAAGTCGTTGACCTGCTGGCTGCGTTGAATACCGGACACGACGGCGGCGGTGGAACGTTACATGCGAACCGACTCACAGAGGTGCCAGCACGGCTGGAAGCACTCGGTGCCTTGGGAGGTTTAGAACGCGCGGCGTTGCATTCGCAGCTGACAGCAGCGGTGGACGTCGTGCTGGTGATGCAACGGCAATCCGATGGTAGTCGTCGGCTTTCTCAAATTGGGACGTTGCACGCCGACCCTCTCAGGATCGACACCATCTGGGAATACGGCGCGCAGGAAGTATCTGCAGGAGGTGCAGCATGAGCACTGCGTTATGCGTACTAGCTCTGGCGCTCGTGGTCCACCCGGTTGCGGCGAGCGCTCGCATTGGTGTCGAGCAGAAAACTCGCGTGCCGAAGGAATTTTTGCTGACCATCGCAGTGGTGTTTTGTGTGGTCAGCGTGTTATTAGCGGTTGGCACGGTAGCGCTGGCTGTCGCTGGCGCAATGGCGGCAGCGACGATCGTGATTACCGTGCGCCAGTATTTACGTCGTCGAACAAGGATTGCCGATACGAAGGCACTGGGAAGCTATATCGGGCAGCTAGCAGCTGATATTGATTCTGGTGCTCACCATTTTCGGGCGGTGCAAACCGCGGCGGTCCAGATGGATGCCGATAGTTCACCGCGGGTGCGCATGCTCGCAGAATCGGCAGCGGCGCAAGCTCGGTTTGGGCACAGCCCGGCACACGCTTTTGCCCAGTACAGCCGCGGCAGCCACGTCGGTGCGCACAGCCGCGGCAGCCACGATAGTGACAACAAGCACGGTGCCCAGGTCGATCTTCCGCAATTGCACCGACTGGCGGTGTTGTGGTCAGCAGCCGGACGTCACGGCATCGCGCTGGCTGGATTGCTCGATTCGCTACATCGCAGCATCGACGGTGGCTTGCGACACCGCAGCGCGACCGCAGCCAGTTTGCAAGGACCACAAGCGACCGCGGTCATCCTGACGTGCTTGCCGCTGGCAGGAATCGTCATGGGGATGGCGATGGGGGCACAACCGATTACATTTTTGTTGACGACCTCGCTCGGAGGCATATGCCTGGTTGCGGGAGTAGGGCTGTCGTGTGCTGGTTTCGTATGGTCGCAGCGCATCACCAACAAAGCGGTGGGTGAGCAGTAATGGCTGACTACGGCATCATCGCCACCGCATTACTCATCGTTGCTGCAGCGGTGTGCATCCCCGGCGTGTCTGCGGTCGGCAGATTAGCTAGCCCAACAACGTCGATGAACACGTCGAAAAACCCGCGGGAGCCCCCAGCAGTGCCACATCCATTGCACATCGCCGCTGATATCGAGCTTTTCGCTGCTTGTGTGGAGGCAGGACTTGCCGTGAACACCGCGACCAGCGTGGTCGCCGAAGCAGCGACGGGTGAGACCGCACGCCTGTGGCAATCGGTGCACCAACTGAGTGCCGTTGGCATCGCCGACCGGGAAGTGTTCCGGGAAATGCACACGTACGACGGTTTTTCTGAGTTGGCATCGATTATTGAATCAGCCCGCGAATCAGGGGCACGTATCGCACCGCGGTGTCGCGAGCTGGCAAACAGCGTGCGAGCCGATGCGAGCGACCATGCTCGTGCAGCAGCCGAACGCGCCGGGGTATTGATCGCCCTGCCGCTTGCGGTGTGCTTTTTGCCAGCGTTCATCCTGCTGGGGCTTGCCCCGGTGGTGATCAGTTTGGCAACTGACCTGCTGGCTGCGACCCCTGGCTAAGACAGTCGGGGAATGCGCTACGCAGCGTAATCATCACATTCACATCGCAACCATCACAATCTTTTCAACCTTCTCAACCTTCTTAAGGCTCTCAAGTCAAGAGAAAACCGAGAAACGACCAAGGAGTTTCATCATGGCCACTGCAATTCACACATCCGAGACCGCTCAGCACCACAGTGCTGGGCATGACATCACCTCGTCAGATGCCACCTCACCAGATGTCACGGCACCAGATGCCCTCGCGACAGACCCCACCGCACCAGATACCGCTGGTGCCACCAAGCGTCGTGGCTGGGGCATTCTTGCCGACGATTCCGGTATGAGCACCATTGAATACGCCATGGGGTCGCTGGCTGCTGCAGCTCTAGCCGCAGCACTCTATTTGGTGGTCAGCAGCGGGGGAGTCACCGACGCTATTGAATCGATCATCACCGATGCACTGTCTAATACCCCGTCCTAAAACGCGCCGGGGATCTCCCATCTGGTGCCTGCAACCGCGACGGCGACGGTTTACACACGCGATAGGCGATGATCGGGGGTCTGTCACCATCGAAGCCTCGTTTGCACTCGCAGCGTTGGTGATCGTGACCGCGCTGATCATCGGTGCGATCGCGACGGTCAGCGCACATATCGCGGCCATTGATGCCGCGAGCGCCGCGGCCCGGGCGCATGCGATTGGTGTTGATTACCAGCCGACTGGAGATGCGGAAATAACGATCGCGGAATCGTCTGGTCTGGTGACCGTGACCGCAGAAGTGCCCGCGGTGTTCGGCACCCGCAGTGCTAGCGCTGTCTACCCCGTGGAGACGCGATGAAAATCCGTAACGACGAGGGCTATGCCACCCTTGCTGCGGCCGGAATCATCGTGGCCATCGTGGCGGTAGCTTTATCTCTCATTGGGGTAGCCAGCCACGTGGTCGCCCGGCACCAAGGGCAATTAGCGGCGGATATGGCAGCGGTTGCCGGGGCAGAAAGCCTGGCGCGTGGTCATCCCGCCTGCCCGGAAGCAGAACGGATCGCCGCAGCGAACCATGCGCGCGTATCGTTTTGTCGGATCGAGCACCGTGATGTGTTGGTGGAAGTCACAGCTGGTGTCTCAGCCGCGAGCGCACACGCGAAAGCGCGCGCCGGGCCTCTCTAGTGGTTTATCACTGCGGCATGCCGTTTTCGATGCTCGGGCCGGTGCTGTCATCAGCACTGGTCTCGACGTCGGAACCAGCAACGCTGGCATCGATCGTGATCAACAAAGCATCGAGCACTTTGATAGCCCCCGCTTTGTTGAGTGGTTCATTGCCGTTGCCGCATTTCGGCGATTGCACACACGATGGGCAGCCGGCATCACAGCCACAGGAAGAAACTGCCTGGAGGGTGGCTGCGATCCAATCGCGAAAACGGCGGAAACCTTCTTCTGCGAAACCAGCACCGCCGGGGTAACCGTCATAGACGAACACCGTCGGCAGTTCAGTATCCACGTGCAAAGCGGTGGAGACTCCACCGATATCCCAGCGATCACAGGTTGCCAACAGCGGCAGCAGACCAATCGCGGCGTGTTCCGCAGCGTGCAAACTGCCAGGAATATCGGCTTCGTCAACCCCGGCTGCTGCCAATGCGCGCGGGCTGATGGTATAGGCCGCAGCCTGGGTAAACAACCGTTGCCGTGGCAGATCAAGCGGCACTTGCTCTGCGATCGAACCGTCGGGAAGCCGCACCATAAAGCCAGTGACCTGATCGATAACTTCAACATCAACCAACGCCACCGATATATCCGGAGAAAGCTGTCGCACACGATGCTGTGGCGGGGCGGTGACGATTCGGATCTGTGTATCGGAAAGCGCCTGGGTGGAATAATCCGGCTGCTCGGGGTGTGCCAAGGCGATGTAGTCGTCGAAATTGAGCTCGTCGACAAGAAAGCTTTCGCCCTGATGCAAATACACCGCGCCGGGGTGCAATTGGCTGGCAGCGCGCGCAGAATCCACCGTGCCGAGCAAGCGCCCGTCGGAAGAATCGACAATCATCACCTGCTGGCCCGAACCGCCACGGATATCGACCTGTGCGTGGGCGGTATCTGGGCGCACGGGACCATCGGGCAGCGGGGCGGCGAACCAACCGTGTGCCCGGGCACGTAATAAACCAGCATCGGTTAAGCGCTTGACGACGTCGTGGGCTTGCCACTGCTCAATATCGAAGGAGGTGAGAGGTTTTTCTACCGCAGCGCAGTAGATATGCCCCTCCAAAACATAGGGGTTGGCCGGATTAAACACGCTGGCTTCAATGGGCCGATCCAGCAAAGCGGGAGGGTGGTGCACCAAATAGGTGTCCATGGGATCATCGCGGGCGACCAAGACGACAAGCGAGCCTTGTCCCCGCCTGCCTGCCCGGCCGGCTTGCTGCCAAAACGACGCCACGGTCCCTGGAAAACCAGCACTGACAACGGCATCCAAGCCTCCGACATCAATACCGAGCTCCAAGGCGGAGGTGGTGGCCACACCGAGCAAAGCACCGCTATCTAGATCGCGTTCTAGTGCTCGCCGGTCTTCTGCTAAATATCCAGCCCGGTACGAAGCGATGCGTGCAGCAAAATCCATCCGGCCGCGGGAGCTGAGCTCTTCGGCGCAGCGCAACGCCGTGGTTTCGGCTTGCCGACGCGAACGCACAAACGTCAGCGTGCGCGCACCCGCTGCCACCAGGTGCGCCATGATGGCAGCGGCTTCGGTGGACGCCGCGCGACGCACCGGTGCGCCGTTGTGCCCTTCTACATCCTCGCGAAAACCCGGCTCCCACAGCGCAGCGGTGCGTGCACCCTGTGGGGAGCCATCGTCGGTGACCCCGTGCATTGCGCGACCTGTGAGCCGCTGCGCCTGGTTGACCGGATCTGCTGAGGTTGCCGAAGCACAGATAATCGTCGGCTCGGAACCATAATGGGCGCAGATGCGCAGCAAGCGGCGTAAAACCAGGGCGACGTGAGAACCAAAAACCCCGCGATAGGTATGGCATTCGTCGATGATGATGAATTCCAGGTGCCGCAGCACGCGAGCCCAGCGCTGGTGTGCGCCCAACAAGGAAGCATGCACCATATCCGGATTGGAAAAAATAAACCGAGAATTTTCGCGGATACCTGCGCGGGATTCGTTAGGGGTGTCACCATCGTAAGGAGCCGGCACGATCGAAGCCAAATGAGAAGTCTCCCGCGCAGCCTCCGACTCATGCGCCTGCACATCACGCAACAGCTGCTGGATCGACAACAACTGGTCGGAGCCCAGAGCTTTGGTAGGGGTGAGGTACAACGCGCACGGTGTCGCGGCAGAACCCAAGCGCGTGAGCACGGGCAGCTGATAACCCAGAGATTTTCCCGACGAGGTTCCGGTTGAAATCACCGTGTTGCGGCCAGCATGAATCGCTGCCGCCGCCTGTGCCTGATGGCTAAATAACTGCGAGATTCCGCGTTGTTCTAGTCCGGCGCGTAGCGAGGCACTGACCCACTCCGGCCATTCGGCGTAGCGGGCAGCGCGCGCCGGGATTATCTGGTGGTGGGTGAGGGTGGAATTGGGGAAGGTTGCGGTGAGTTCGTCGAGAAGCTCTTGGCCAAAAACTGCATCTGGTTGGCTCAAAACGCCCATTTCTACCCCCTTGTGGGTGTGTTAGGCCGGTTAAAAGTGAATATATTTTCGCTAGAGTATCTTCTTTGCCTAATTCGTGCGAGACTTAAGCACTGAACGCGGTTTCTAGGTTAGTTCGAGAAGTGCTCGCAGCAAGGTTAGATTCGCGGACACTTTGCAGATCCGTCGCCAAAAGAAAAGGTTTTAACATGGCAAGAGGAACCGTTAAATGGTTTAACGCTGAAAAAGGTTTCGGCTTCATCGCTCCAGAAGATGGCTCGAAGGATGTCTTCGTGCACTACTCCGAAATCCAGGGCAACGGCTTCCGTAGCCTGGAAGAAAACCAGCAGGTGGAATTCGAAATCGGCGAAGGCGCTAAGGGCCCACAGGCTCAGCAGGTCGTCGGTTTGTAAAACCACACTGGTCGCTGAATAAAGCGTCCAGAAGCGTAAAAACATTAACCCAGCATCGCCACCCGGCATGCTGGGTTTTTGCTTTAGCGTAGAAGCGCCCTATATTACTGTGTAAATGAACTAGCGCAGCAGTACTCCCGCAAGCTGCAGTACTGTACACGCTAAGCACTTCGCACACTACATACTCTGCACGCTAATAAAGCACGAAAGAGACGTGATCCCGTGGCAGGCAAGACGCTCGTTATCGTCGAGTCACAAACCAAAGCAAAAAAGATCCAGCCTTACCTAGGCAACGACTACGTGGTCGAAGCCTCTGTGGGGCACATTCGCGATCTGCCACGTGGAGCCGCTGATGTTCCCGCGAAGTACAAAAAAGAGCCGTGGGCGCGGCTCGGCGTGGACACCGACAACGGATTCGGCGCGTTATATGTGGTCAGCCCGGATAAAAAGAAAAAAGTCACGGACTTAAAAACCAAGCTCAAGGATTGCTCTGAGCTGTACCTGGCAACAGACCCGGACCGCGAAGGCGAAGCTATCGCATGGCACTTGTTAGAGGTGCTCAAGCCCAAGGTGCCAGTGCGTCGAATGGTGTTCAACGAGATCACCAAGTCCGCGATTCTGGATGCTGCGAACAACACCCGCGAGCTGGACGAAGACCTGATTGATGCGCAGGAAACCCGCCGCATCTTGGACCGCCTGTATGGCTACGAGGTCTCGCCGGTGCTGTGGAAGAAGGTCATGCCGCGGCTTTCGGCAGGCCGTGTGCAATCTGTGGCCACTCGCGTGATTGTCGAGCGCGAACGCGAACGCATGGCGTTTATCTCTGCCGACTACTGGGATCTATCCGCCACGCTCAACACCGGTGGGCGCGACAGCGCAGAAAACCCCGCGACGTTCCCGGCCCGCTTGGCCACCGTCGACGGCCTGCGCGTAGCCCAGGGGCGCGATTTCGACGACCGCGGCCAGTTGAAAGGTTCGGCGACCGTCGTCGACAAGCAACAAGCCACCCGGCTTGCCGACGGTTTGCAGCAGGCAAAGCTCAGCGTCACCGCCGTGGAACACAAGCCGTACACGCGGCGGCCATACGCGCCGTTTATGACCTCGACGCTGCAGCAAGAAGCAGGCCGGAAACTGCACTACAGCTCTGAGCGCACCATGCGTATTGCCCAGCGGCTGTACGAAAACGGCCACATTACGTATATGCGTACCGACTCCACCTCGCTGTCGCAGCAGGGCCTGACCGCCGCGCGGAACCAAGCCACTGAGCTTTATGGCAGTGATTTTGTGGCCGATGCGCCGCGTCGCTATGACCGGAAAGTGAAAAACTCGCAGGAAGCTCACGAGGCCATCCGCCCCGCTGGTGAGTCTTTTGCGACGCCAGGTGCGCTGCACAATCAGCTGGATACCGAGGAATTCAAGCTCTACGAGCTGATCTGGAAGCGCACCATCGCCTCGCAGATGGCCGATGCCAAGGGTACGTCGATGAAAGTCACCATGGCCGGGGCTGCCTCGACAGGCGAAAAGACCGAGTTCCAAGCCAACGGGCGCACCATTACTTTCCCTGGATTCTTGCGTGCTTACGACGATGATTCGGCTGATAGCAGCGAAAAGCGCCTGCCGCAGCTGGATAAAGGCGATGAGCTGTCCGTCGACAAGGTCAGCGCCGAAGGACACTCCACGAACCCACCGGCACGCTACACCGAGGCGTCGCTGGTGAAGAAGATGGAAGAACAAGGTATTGGTCGTCCGTCGACATATGCCTCGATCATCAAAACCATCAAGGACCGCGGCTATGTGCATGCTCGCGGTAATGCGCTGGTGCCATCGTGGGTGGCATTTGCCGTGGTTGGTTTGCTGGAAAACAACTTCGCGCCGCTGGTTGATTACGATTTCACGTCCTCGATGGAAGACGAACTCGACCAGATCGCGACCGGCGAGCAAGACCGCACCGAGTGGCTCACCGGCTTCTACTTCGGCAACGATGCCCAGGATGATGACGATAAGAACACGGCGGAATCCATTGCGCGCCACGGTGGCCTGAAATCGCTGATCGACGTCAACCTGGAAAAGATTGACGCGCGTGCGGTGAACTCGCTGCACCTTTTCGACGACGAACAAGGCCGTGCCGTCGTCGTCCGGGTGGGCCGTTATGGCCCGTACCTGGAGCGCCGCATCGGCACAGATGCCGACGGCGAGCCGGAGTACCAGCGCGCGAACTTGTCGGAGTCCACCACCCCGGATGAGCTCAACCTGCAGATGGCAGAAAAGCTGTTTGCAACCCCACAGGGTGGCCGTGAACTGGGCGAAAACCCAGAAAACGGCAGGGTGATCGTCGCGAAGGAAGGCCGGTTTGGCCCCTACGTCACCGAGCAGGTGCGTGACGACGAGCAAGAAAAGGCCGCAGCTGAGGCCGAAGAAATCATCCGCGAAGAGCGCGCCGCCGAGGACGCGCAGCGCAAAGAAGAAGGCAAGCGCGCTAAGAACTGGGATACCAAGACTGCGGAGAAGCAAAAAGAAAAACGCATCGGTGAGTTGGTGGAAGCCAAGCTGAAGCCGGCGACGGCCTCGCTGTTCCAGTCGATGGAGCCAGCTTCGGTGACTCTCGAGCAGGCGCTACGGTTGCTGTCGCTGCCGCGCGAAGTTGGCGTTGACCCTTCTGATGGCGAGATGATCACCGCGCAAAACGGCCGCTATGGTCCCTACCTGAAGAAGGGCTCGGACTCGCGCTCGTTGGCGGAAGAAGAGCAGATCTTCACCGTGAGCTTGGATGAGGCACGCCGCATTTATGCGGAGCCGAAGCGCCGCGGTCGTGCTGCCGCGCAGCCGCCGCTGAAGAAGTTGGGCGATAACGACGTTTCCGGTAAGCCGATGACGGTGAAAGACGGTCGGTTTGGGCCGTATGTCACCGACGGCGAGACCAACGCTTCGCTGCGCAAGGGCGATAAGCCAGAAGCGATGACTGACGCGCGGGCCAATGAGTTGCTCTCTGAGCGGCGTGCGAAAGAGGCAGCCGGTGAGGTGGGCAAGAAGACCACCAAGAAAGCCGGGAAGAAGACGGCGGCGAAAAAGAGCGCCAAGAAAACTGCGGCGAAGAAAACTGCCAAAAAATCGACCGCGAAAAAGACCGCTAAGAAATCGGCGAAGAAGGCAACCAAAAAGCCTTCACCAGGGACGAAAAACGTGGTGAAGGCAGGATCACGCCGGAGCTAGCCCTCCGGGAGGGGCTAGTGTTCCGGAGCTAGTTAGCTTGCGGAGCCAGAATTCCCGGGAGCTGCGAAACCCCCGGGAGCGTCAGGAGCGTCAGCAGACTTCGCAGAGGCAACAGGCGCCGCAGTCTTCGCAGAGGTAGACGACGCAGCGGCAATCCGTTTGCGTTCGTCGCGCTTGGACTCAATGCGCGGGCGCGAGCCGGGGCCATAGCCCAAGCGTCGGTGGGCGATTTCGAGCGGGCCATTCCAGCCCAGTGCCTCCCAAAGCCAAGCCAGCAGCAAGGTAGCCAACCAAACCAAGAATGCGATCACGCTTAACCCGGTGACGGTACGGCCTTCTGCCAAGTTCAGAGTGGATGGCAGTACTAAGAGCACAAAGAACACTGATTGGGCGACATAGCCCGACATGGAGCGTTTGCCCAGCGCGATGAATGGGCGCAGCCAGATCGGTAGCCGCTGGGTTTTGTCGTATTGCTTCTGCACGCGGTTGCAACCCAACGCGATGGCAGCGAGGATGCCCGGGCCAGTAAAAATGCCGAGGAAAGAATTGGCAGCCATCAGCTGATTAGCCAAATCTGGGTTGATGATTTCCAGTTCTGCCAAGCCCCACGGCACGCCAATGCCGACGCAGATTGCAGCAGCGACCACTGCCCAAATTACGAGTTCTTTTCGGTGCGCATCGACGTCGGCAAGCACCCCACGACGCGCCCACACAAAGCCCAGCAGAATCACCGGAAGCAGCGTGAAAGCCACAAATATAGCTATGAATGGCGAGAATAGGGCGATAAAAAAGTTTTCTAATACATATTGGCCGTAATCGCCGGTGTGCGTGGTGCCTTCCGGGAATCCAGTGGTGAACGAGACTGTATCACCGAAAAAGGAGCCGATGCTGGAGAATACCATGGCTATGCCAGTCACGGCATGGAATGCGAAAAGCCCAGTGATGATCCACCCCAAAGTCTTATTGCGCAGTGACAACATGGCTGCGACCAGCATGCCTGCAACGCCGTAAGGCAACATGATGTCACCGAAAAACAGCAACACCATGTGCAGCAAGCCGAAGACTGCGAGGAAGAAATATCGGCGAAGAATAACCTGGCGGGCGCGGGCGAGGGGAAAAGACTTCTTCCACAGGCTCATGGTGATCAGCCCGATGCCGAAGCCCAGCAGCGTGGAAAACATTGGCAGGCCACGCACATGCACGAACA
Organism: Corynebacterium drakensteinense; assembly: GCF_041224285.1. NCBI lineage: Bacteria > Bacillati > Actinomycetota > Actinomycetes > Mycobacteriales > Corynebacteriaceae > Corynebacterium > Corynebacterium drakensteinense. The sequence goes on along the minus strand of NZ_JAXOFP010000017.1, from coordinate 15,494 downwards.
TGGCGGAAAACATTGTGGCTGCGGCATCAATCAGTGAGCCTTCAGCGTAGCCGCCGAAATAAGAATCGTGGATGCCCTCAGCGTGTTTGTTGGAGGTCTCTAGTGTCCATGCCGTCTGAATATTCGCCAAGGCGATGCCGAGCAGTGCGATACCGCGGGCGAAATCGGGTGCGATCATGCGTGGGGTAGGCGATGGCTGGTTCTGTGGTGCCGGGTTTTCCGGCGGTGGGGTACTTGTTTGCGGGTGTGGTGCAGGCTGATTCTGCATAAAGGCTCCCAGCGTGGGTACTTCAAAGTTGAGTATTTCGGCGCCATCCAAGCGCTAAAGGTAGGTTAGCAAAACTACGATTAGCCGAGGCGGTCAACCGTAAAGTGTAGCGGTGTGAGGCACCGACAAGCAGAAAACCGCTAAGAACGATCTGCGAGAGTGGCCCGTACCGGCCGTGCCAGCTGAGTCATTTCCCCGCGCCCGCGCAGCTCGATGGATTTCATGAAAGTCCACCGAGCGCGTTCGACTTCGTTGGCCCCGCGTAATGTGGCGGCATTGGTCAGGATCTGACCAGGAGTATCTTTCGCCAGCTCAGTTAGACGCGCGGCCTGGTTCACCGCATCACCGATGACGGTGTATTCGAAACGATCAGAACCACCAATGTGCCCGGCGACGACGTGGCCGGCGGCAACCCCGATTCCGGCATGCAAGGCTAGTCCTTTGAGCTCTTCGCGCAGCTCGCGCGCGGCTTGCAAGGCTAGGGAATTGGCATCGGTGAGCTGCAGGGGAGCACCAAAGACCGCGAGTGCAGCATCGCCCTGGAACTTGTTGATGATCCCCCGGTTGCGGTGCACACACTCGACGACGTGCTCAAAAAACTGGTTGAGCTCGCCGACGACTTCTTCCGGGGTGTGGCTGACGGCAAAGGTCGTCGAGCCGATCACGTCGACGAAAAGTACCGCGACTTCACGGTCTTCGCCGCCGAGCTCGGGACGTTCTTCCAGAGCTTTGGTGGCGACTTCCGTGCCGACATAGCGGCCGAAAATATCGCGTACGCGTTCGCGCTCGCGCAGGCCTTTCATCATCTCGTTAAAACCGGCTTGCAGAACACCCATTTCGGAGCCGTCGTAAATATCCACCGCCACGTTGGATTCGCCGCGGCGCACGCGGTTGATCGCATCCTGTAGTTCCTTGACCGGGTCGATCACGCTCATCATGGCGAACATGGTGCCGGTCAATCCGGTCACGATTCCGGTGGCTGCCATGATCAATACCGGCGGGATGAGATCGGCCGCATTATCGGTGAAAAAATCAGCCTGGTGGGCGAACAGCAGCAACACGATGCCCAGAATGGGAACCCCGGTTGTCATCACCCAGGTGGTGAGCAAACGCACCTTGATCGGTGGTTCCAGCGTGGAGTCTTCAAACCGGCGCGCCAGCGCCTCTGCTGCGACCGGGCGCACGAGGCGTTCGGCTTGCAGGTAGGTGATCAGGATGGTGATCATGCCGGTCAGTGACGTGGAAACAGCGACGACCAAGCCTAACCGGCCGGCGAAATTGCCGGTGAGAATCGTGGCCACCAAAATGCCGATCAGCCAGACGAAGGCCGCCACTCCGGCCTGGTAGACCGGTATGCGCATGACCAGATAACGCACCATATTTCTGTCGTGCTGTTCGGGGTGGCGTTGCCAGTCGAGTACCGGCCGGAACAACAAATACGTGGCGCCCATCCCGACGAGCACTGCGAACACCAAATAGGCGATGCCGACCGACAGCAAGTTGGGGACTTCGTCGGTGAAATCAGCGATTTCTGGCATCGGAATGAAAAATCGCACGAACAGCATCACCGCGATGGCGCCCGTGATGTTTGCACCCAGAACTGCGGTAGCAAACAGCGGCCATGAGGTGCCCCAGAGCCACTTGATGCCACGCAGAAATCTGTTCATAACTTAATACAATAATGGTGCAGCACCCGGCTAGACTAGTGGCGTGAGTAATACGCGAGCCTCGATGGCAGACGACGCCACATCTACAACCGCCACACCTGCACCATTGGCCCCAATGGATGCGTCGTCTGGATCTGCTCTTACTATCGCTGAGCGCCTGCGTGATCACCCCCGGGTGCAAAAAACCATCATGGCTGCCGCGCGTGCAGCGGCGCAGAAACAGCTGGGGGCGAGCACGGCGCACGGGCACAGCGGCGCCCACGGAAACAGCGGTAGCAGTGACGCCAGTGGCTCCAGTGATGAATCCGCAATGTACGCCGACGCCCACGCAATGTCCCACGCCTGGCTGTTTACAGGTCCACCGGGTGCGGGCCGCTCGACAACCGCGTTGAATTTCGCGGCCGCACTGCTCTGTGAGACCCCAGGCGTCTATGGCTGCGGTGAATGTCAGGCATGCCGTACCGCAATGTCTGGCAAGCACACTGACGTCGTCCACGTCGTTCCGCAAGAATTATCGATCGGCGTGGATTTTGTGCGCGACAAGGTCGTCGCGTCCGCGGCGAAACGACCCACCGTGGGGGCATGGCGTGTGGTGATCTTCGAAGACGCCGACCGGCTTACCGACGGTGCTGCCAACGCTTTGTTGAAGACCATCGAGGAACCACCGGCGCACACCGTCATCATTCTGTGCGCGCCGTCGACAGACCCAGAGGACTTCCCGCAGACGCTGCGTTCTCGCTGTCGACACCTGTACATTCCCGCGCTACCCGTCGAGACCATCGTGCAGATGCTTGTCGACGAAGGCGCGAGCGAAAACCATGCCCGCTTGGCGGCACACACCTCACTGCGGCACGTCGGTCGCGCGCGCAAGCTGGTAAAAACTCCGGCGATCCAGCAACGCCGCGCGCAGGCGATCAACCTGGCGGAGGCAATTTTTCACGAATCCGGTGGCTTCCAGGCCGTCGGGCAGCTGGTCAAAGCTGTGGAAAAAGAGGCTAAAGAAAGCTATGCCGAAGCAGATGAGGCTGAGGTAGCGCGTCTGAAAAACGCCTTGGGAATGGGGGCGAAAGGCAAAGGAACGCAAAAATCTGTCTCTGGTGGCGCCGGTGATGTGCGCGAGCTAGAAAAGTTGCAGAAAAAGCGGCAGACGCGTCGGCTGCGCGATGTCTTAGATTTGGCATTGGTTGATCTCGCGGGGATTTACCGTGATGCGCTGATGGTCAAGTTGGACGCTGGCGTGGAGCTAACCCATCCGGATTTCCAACCTTTAGCTTCTGAGCTGGCGGAGCATTTGAGCGAAGAGGGGCTGGTGGAATGCCAAGATGCCATCAGCCATTACCGCGAACTTTTGGGCTTCAACGTCTCACCGCAGATCGCGTTCGACGGGCTGGTGGGCAGGTTACGCTGCGCCTACCGCGTGCATTAAAGCGCGGGATTGCAGCCGGTTTTTCTTCCCGTTGTGTTATCGGTTAGAATGCGAGTGTTGCTGTATTGCAACGTGCCATCTTAGCTCAGTCGGTAGAGCAGCTCCCTCGTAAAGAGCAGGTCAAGGGTTCGATTCCCTTAGATGGCTCCACTGTGAAGTCTCGAGACATCGTTCCTATTTCGGTGTCTCGAGATTTTCTTCGTTTTGGGGGTTCGTTTTCTAGATTTCACCGAGTTGGTTGCGGTGGTATTTTTTGGTTTTGTCTAAGTGGTATCGGCCCCAGATTTCGCCTGTGTGGGGGTTAATGGCGGTGATGTCGTTGTTGATGCAGATGAGCATGATTTCTTTGGTGCGGTGTTTTCTTCCGACGTAGAGTTTGCGCATGTTGCCGGCCCAGCGAAGGGTTACTTTTCCGTCGTTGTCGACTTTGTCTCGCCGTAGGCGATTGTCGGTGCCAATGGGGATGTCGAGTGGTTGGGCTTTGGGTAGTCGGTTGTAGGCCTGTGCTGGTGTTTGTCTGTTGAGTGCTCGGTGGGGTCGGTGGTTGTTGTAGTAGTCGATGATGTCATCGAGTTGTTGGTTTAGCTCGCCGATGTTGTGGGCGAATGGCCTTGCGTGCAGGGCTTTTTGGAGTGTTTGGTGGAAGCGCTCGACTTTTCCTTGGGTTTGGGGATGGTATGGAGTTCCATTCTTTTGTTGGATGCCCATTTGGAGGAGTAGCTGTTCGAAGCCGTTGCGAGTGTCGGCTTTTCTGTAGAGCTTTGTGGTGAACACGCTGCCGTTGTCGGTGAGGGTGGATTTGGGGAATCCATGTTTGTTACCTGCGGATATGAAGGTGTCGATGACGTTGGTGCCGGTTTCGTGTTCGAAGGCTTTGCAAGCGATGACAAAGCGTGAGTGGTCGTCGATGATGGTCAGGATGGCTACGCGTTGGTTGTTGTTGAGGTAGCAGTGGCTGTAGTCGAGTTGCCAGGTTTCGTTTGGTTGGTCTGCTTCGAATCGTTTCCAGGAACTGCGTGGCCTTTTGTGAGGTTGTTCGATGACGTAGCCGTGGCGTTTGAGTATGCGGTGGATAGTCGATGCTGCTGGTAGTGGGGTTATTTTTTGTTGTTGAAGATGCCATCGGATGGTGTGGGCGCCGTTGTCTTGGCCGGTGTTTTCAAGGTGTTGTCGGATTTCGAGGATGGTTTTGACTGTGCTCTCTGGTACCTGTCTGGGGTTGGAGTGCGGGCGCCGGGAGCGTGGTTGTAGTGCTTGGTAGCCACCTTCTCGATAGCGGTGGAGTAGTTCGCGGATCCAGCGGGTGCTGACGTTAAAGAGTGCGGCGGCATCTTTATGACTCATGCCGGTCGCGAGGATGGTTTCGACGATGACTTTGTTGGAAGTGTGTTTCTTGCCCATGCTCTATTTTGGGCGGAAGTATGTCTCGCTACATCCTAAGGTGGTGCGTGTGTCCTCATTGTCCCTGTTGGGGTGGTTGTGTGGGAACAGCGGAACGATGTTGTGGCACATCAGAGCCTTGAGGGGCGGAAGGATGTCGTGAGACAGAGCGGAACGATGTCATGGAATCAGACACCTTAGATGGCTCCACTACTTAAACTCTTATTCCTTTGTGATTTTGTTGATGCATGTGCCATAGGGGTTGGCGCAGTGACATGAGTTTTTCACCTTTCAGCCGAAGCGTGGCCATTGAAGATAAGGTGAAGGCTGGAACCAAAAGCCGAAATATTTTTGTGAGCTTGCTAACAGCTGTGATACGGTAGCATCGGTGGGGCTAGCATTCCTAGTGGGATACATATCCCATCTTATTAATGGCAGTGCGGGTGGCTATAAGTTTATTCCTTTCTGGCTATTTCTATTTTATGCGATAACGCGTAGAGCGCTGTCCTTGTCGACCTTCCATCAGCACGGTTCCGGCTGTTTATAGTTGTTTGAGTGCATACCGAATTTGGCTAGGACTGAGTGGGGTAACCTCACGGGGTAGAGTCTTGTTTATTGTTGCGGCTTGGGTTTTTTCTGGAGACCAAATATTCAATGATCACTAGGCCGAACCAAACAAGGATAACCGTTGCAATTACCTGCCATTCGATTGCAAAATAGAGTGCTATTCCTAGAAAAATCAGTGGTGGTATAAAGTCGCGAGCTTTTAACGGCATTGTGCTCCTCGTAGTCGTCCTGCCCAATTTAGTTCAATCAGGAGGCGTTGGTCATTTGGGCACGCTCCATTTTCTTGCAGGTATACGAACATTGTAGAAGCAATAACCGTTGATATGCTGCATATTCCCCTACCTTGAGGGGTTGTTCTACAAATGAGGCGAACGAGTGCTGCTTCTTGTCCGGCAATAAGCATTCGTTGCTCCGTTGGAGTTAATTCAGCCCAGGGACCCTTAATTGTAGGTCCAACCCGGATACGTGATTGTCCGTGCGTAAGTGACGTCGGCGTTCCAATTTCACCACCGTTTTCAAGTTCGTAGACGATGAAATTTTTCGCCGTCTTCTTCGACTACTTCACGGGGCAAGTCTGAGTCGTAGAAGCCTTGGACTGATTCCCATAATGTACTTTATGGGGCGCAGCTGGGTTATTCTTTGGGAGATCGATTTATGCGATAACGCGTAGAGCGCTGTCCTTGTCGACCTTCCATCAGCACGGCTCCGGCTGTTTGTAGTTGTTTGAGTGCATACCGAATTTGGCCAGGACTGAGTTCTGGTATTGCCTCTACCAACTCGGGAAATCTCATTGGTGCCTGGTTTAGCTGAGCGATGATAGCTGCGGTATTCGTGCCGTGCACTGATGAAAAATCTGACGTTCTACGCTGCTGCGTACCTTTATCCCGTGGTGTCTCGTGTGAAGTATCTCGCGGACGAAGTACCCCGTCTTGGTAGGAAGCTAGCTTGAGTGAGCTTAGTTCTGTGAGAAGATCATCTGCTTCGGACTGCCCGAGTGGGGCAAATTGCTTCCGCATTTGTCCTATTGACCAAGTCGCGCCTTGCTCTAACGAAAGCAGTAACTCCATTTGAATAAGTGAGAGTTCTTGGTTATGTGCGAGTTTTTGCGCGTGCTGGCGTTGTTCCGCGGATAATCGAGGCTGTCTACGGAAAATTACTTTGAATTGTGCGCCGTTATCGAAAAATTGTGGACGAGTGAGATTGCTATCTCGGCAAGCTCGCAAGATTTCGGCGATGCCACCACCTTCGCCTTCGATCACCGAGCTGCCGTCTGAAGTCTTGACGTGGCGCATGAGGTCATACAAACGTTGGTTGACTGCAGATTTTGCCAGGTCTGAGCTTGTTAATTGTTCGATGCTGAGTCCATGAAGCCCACCTGGGTTGGTGATGATGAGACGTTCACGAGTTAATCGGATTTCTACGCTTTTACCACCACCTAACGAGGCAGCGCTGAGATCGCGGTGAACCAACGCATTGGCTATCGTTTCTCTTATTGCGCGCAGTGGAAATTCGCTACGTTTTTTCATATGTCCACTGGGTTGATATTCGTCGATGGTGTCTGCATTGCGCGCTACCCACGCAACTGCATCTTCCAAAAGATCTGGAACAGCACCCTCAAAAGTTTCGATATTACGGTTTCGTGGTCCACCAAATCCTTCTGGCATTCGCACTGCGGCTGTAACTCGTAAAGCCGGCTCAGCCGCTTGTGGGAAAAATCCGAGTCCGTACAGGCCAGAAACACTTAATGAACCGTCGGGAAGAATAACTTTCAGGGTACGTAGCAAATCCGTGTCATTAACTACCTGGGACAAACGCCGAGAATACTGGCGAACTTCTGCTATATATCGTGCAGTTAATTCACTATTCAAATCAGCGCGAGTAGTGCCAGGTACCGGTTCAGAATCTGTTTCGTGGCTTCTTGCTGCTATGAGTGATGCATTCCGGATGAGCTGCAAATCGTTCGCGTTCATTTCATAATCGCCATCGCTTTGCCTCAGATATGCTTTGCCACGGTATCTGGCTGGCTTATGCTCAGGTGATAGCGGATTTACGGTTATGGCTACCACGTTTTTGCCATCGATAGGGACAACGTCTGAGAAAATCTGTGGTGCTGGCTCGATACTGTTCCGTGCTTGGGTTGTCACAGCTTTGATTATTTTTGCTGGCTCATTTACTCCAGTGACACTGAAGTTTGTGCTTTCATCGACACCGAGCAGGACTGTGCCGCCAGTAGGCATATTCGCAAAGGCACAGATCGTTGTAGGCAGATTGTCTGGGACAGAGGAGCCGCGTTTTGCTTCGACATTCAGGAAGTCGTCGCCAAACTCCCGCATCTCGTGCAATGTTTGAATTAAAGTTCCACTGTCCCATTTCACACTGTAAAGAATACAGTCACAATGTGAAAGTGTCTAGCACTCTCAGGGTGCTTTTGCACTGTGATGTGCACTGTTAGTCAGTAGTGTTTCAGTGTTGATGCCGGGATGATACCTTGGTGTTTTTACCAGTGTTTTTGTGACTGTAGGCGTCTTCGGCGAAAGTGAGTATTCTGATTTGCGAGTGACAATATGTCATCGATAGACCCTAAAATCAGGTCACAGTGTAAAACGACAGTGCAAAACTGGCTTACATTGTAAAACGTACACTGTAAATTACAGTCTGAAAATTGCAGTCTGGAAACTGCGTTCTGGAATTTGCACTGTGGCTCCGCAGTGTGAGCTCGGTACGGGCCGCGGCCGTGATGGCAGGGCCCGCTATAGCAAGCAGAAACCTCTAGCTAGCGGAGTTAGCTAGCAAGCCCCATCGCCAGCGGCGCCCTGGTACTAGCCGTGAGCGGCGTTTAAGCAGTGAGTTTGCGCGGGATCACCTTGCCGGTGGCGTTGCGCGGCAAATCGTCGACGAAGTGCACATCGCGCGGCACCGAGTGTTCTGCCAAGCGGGTACGTACCCATTGGCGAATATCATCGGCAGTAATGTCTGGCCCTTCTGGATCTTTCACGACCCATGCTGCGATGCGGCTGAAGGTGGCGTCGTCGTCGACGCCTTTGCAATAGTGATCGGCAATGCCTGGCATAGTATCCAGCGTGTTGTCGACCGACGAAGGATAGACGTTTTCGCCGCCGACGATGATCATCTCATCGGCACGGCCCAGCACGTGAAGCATGCCGTCGTTATCGATGTATCCGAGATCTCCGATCGACTGCAGCATGCCCACGCGATCGAGCTTGTGCTTCGGGTTGGTGTAGCCAACCATCGTGGTCGCGTTGCGCAGATAGATTTTCCCGACTTTGCCACGAGGAACTTCTTTGCCGTCGTCGTCAAGAATCTTCAGCACTGTGCCATTAGCGATGGATCCGCCGATGGTTGCGTCCTCGGCAATTTGCTGTGCGGTCGCGGCGCTGGCCAAGGTGAGCTCGGTGGAGCCATAAATATTTGCCAAGATTGGGCCGAAGCGTTCGATGGTGTCGGCAGCGATCTGGGGCGAAAGTGCATGGCCGGATGAGGCGATGACCTGCAACGACGAAGCGTCGTAGTCCCAGGTGTTGTCTAGCGTGACCATGGATTTGTAGAACACTGGCGAGGACACCAAAACCTCACAGCGGTGTTCTTGGATGTCGTTGAGACAGGCTTCGGCATCAAAAATGCGGCGCGTGATTACGGTGGAGCGCAACGCGAAGGCGATGTTGAGCATCGCCCAGCCCCAAGTGTGGAAAATCGAGGCGGTCATCTGCACGTTGTAGCCGGCTTCCCACGGAATAGCATCGAGGATGGTGCTCAATACCGTGGGGAGTTTCGGCTCTGGGCGAGCAATACCTTTGGGCACACCTGTGGTTCCAGAGGACATCAACACGATATTGCCGTGCTTGGGAAAGCGTGGCAGCTTCTGATCGATCTTGCGGGTGGTGATCTCAGATAAAACTGGGTGCGAGCCGGTAGCTTCGCCACCTTCATGGGCGATCACCACATGCAGGCCAGTTGCAGCGGCGGAGTCAGGTTCTGGCAGACGGTCGGCGAATTCACTATCAATGACAAGCACGTTGATGTCGTTTTCTTCGATGCACCCGGCAAGTTGTTCAGCCGAGGAGCCGATATTCAGCAAAAACAGTGTTGCTCCGGCATAGCCCTTGGCAATCAGTGGGGTGACGATACCGCGGCCATTGCGAGCCATAATGCCTAGCCGGATCTCGTTGACCGGCAATTGGTGTAAATAGCGGGCGAAATTTGTGGCTTGTTGTTGCAGTTCGCGGTACGTAAGGGTGCCATCGTCGTCGATAAGCGCGGGGCGATCCGGCTCAATGAGGGTGGCTTGTTCTACTTCGCGGGCGGTGCTGAGCCAATAGCGCGCGAGAATGCCGGGTGCGTGCACGAAGGCGCGAATGCCGTCTTTGGGCGAAATGATGCCGGATTTCCACAGAGTTGGAAGCAGCCGCACCAGTCCTTTGCCGTTGGCTCCGAGGTATTCGAGCTGGTCACGTAGGGGCACAAAATCACACCTTTAATAATCGGACAAAAATCGGACAAGAGTGGAACTGAGAAAATTCACCGAGAGGAATCTGCTTGAATTCCCGGAGGTGGGAATGCCAGGAGGGTAGTTTCTGTATAAAAACTTACACCATAACCATCGTAACTATCGTCCCTCCCGTTACTTCTTGTTACATCGTGCAGATCAGGGCTGCACGGTGCGAATTGTGCCGCGGATAAATTCAAGCATTCACGGTATAATAGTAGACATGTCATATAAAGAAACGCTTATTGAAAATCAGAATCAATATTCTGTAGATGAAGCACAACAAACCGTTAAGGGCGTTATCGCTCGCTCCAAGGGTGCCGAAGTCGAAACCGTCGACATTGTCATCCCGGCTCCTGGCGCACATGACGTCGTTGTTGCTGTGAAAACTTGTGGTATCTGCCATACTGATCTGGCTTACCGCGATGGCGATATCGAAGATGCCTACCCATTCCTATTGGGCCATGAAGCCACTGCAGTCGTCGAATCTGTCGGCAGCGAAGTTTCCCACGTTAAAGTTGGCGACACCGTCGTACTGAACTGGCGCGCTGTGTGCGGCGAATGCCGGGCCTGCAAGAAGGGGCAGCCACGTTACTGCTTCGATACCCACAATGCTTCCAAACCAATGACGCTTGCCGACGGCACCGAGCTCACCGCAGCGTTGGGTATCGGCGCTTTGGCAGAAAAGACACTGGTACACGAAGGGCAGTGCACCGTGATTGATTCGGAGGCCGACGCTGCTGCTTCTGGCTTGCTGGGCTGCGGCGTTATGGCCGGCCTCGGAGCGGCCGTGAATACCGGTGAAGTTACTCGCGGTGAATCCGTGGCTGTCTTCGGCGTCGGTGGCGTCGGCATGTCGGCCATCGCCGGTGCCCAGTTGGCAGGTGCAAACAAGATTATCGCGGTCGACTTGGATGCGTCGAAGCTAGAGCGCGCCAAGGAAGAATTCGGCGCCACCCACGCCATTGATGCGAGCGGCAAATCGGAAGAAGAAGTTATCGAAGCAGTGCGTGAACTCACCGACGGCTTCGGCGCCGACGTCACCATCGATGCCGTGGCTATCCCCGCAACGACCCGGCAAGCGTTTTATTCGCGCGATCACGCCGGACGCATGGTCATGGTGGGTGTTCCTGGGCCAGATTCGAAATTCGAAATTCCAGCTATCGATTTCTTCTCTCGCGGCGGCGCGTTGAAGCCATCCTGGTACGGCGATTGCCTGCCAGAGCGTGACTTCCCGTTGTACGCTGATTTGGCTAAGCAGGGACGCTTCCCGCTGGACAAATTCGTTGACGAACGCATTACCCTGAATGATGTAGAGAAAGCATTCTCAACCATGAAGGCAGGCAAAGTCCTGCGCAGCGTAGTAGAGGTGTAACACACATGCGTATTGACCATCTAGTGACTTCTGGAAAGTTCAAACTCGACGGCAATGAATGGGACGTCGACAACAACGTCTTTATCGTCGGCGACCAGGATTGCTGGATCATCGACCCGTCGCATGAACTCGATACCATCGTCGGTGCCGTGGAAAACCGCAACGTCAAAGGCATTATTTTGACGCATGGCCACAGTGATCACGTCGATATTGCCCCGCAGGTCGCGGATCATTTCGGGGTGGAAATGTACATGCACCCAGATGACGAGATGCTGTGGGAAGAAGCCAACGGCGATCGTTCATTCGCCCGTCTTGCCGACGGCGACACGTTCGATGTCGAAGGCAGCACGCTGAAGGTTCTGCACACCCCAGGGCACTCTCCAGGATCCTGCGTGTTGTACTGCGAAGACGAAGCAAAGATCTTCGCCGGCGATACCCTGTTTTCTGGTGGTCCGGGTGCCACCGACAAAAAGTACTCGGATTTCGGCACCATCATTGATTCGCTGAAATCTAAGGTGTTCACCCTGCCGGACGAGACGGAAGTCCTGCCCGGCCACGGTGATTTCACCACGGTAGGAGAAGAATTCTCCCACCTGGACGAATATATCGAGCGCGGTTACTAAGAATTAAATCTAAGCCGCAGGTCGCGTCCAGAGGACGCTTATTGAGAGGCGTCAGCAGCTGAAGATTCAGCTTTGCTGGCGTCTTTTTCGTGGTTGTTGTCTTTTTTGCGTAGCCCGACGATCAACACGATGATGATCGCTACTACCAGCGCGATGATCGCCAGGGTGAGGTCCGATAGGCCTGCGAATTGCATGACCCATTCCTGCACCCGCGCCTGTGCATCGGTGCTCAGCGGGCCGCCCCAGGCAGAGGTGCCGTGGCTGATGATGAACAAAATGCCAATGCCGACGAACAGAGCACCGGAGATCATGGACACCATGTGCGTGGTAAACGGGCCGATTGTGATTGGCTTCGGGCGCATCTTGGAGCCCAAATCCAGTTTTTCCCACAGCAACGCCAGAATAAACAGCGGGATGGCCATGCCAACGGCGTAAGCGGCCATGATTGCCGCGCCGTACCACGCAGAGGCAGAGACCGCCGCCGTCGTGAGCACCGCACCGAGAAGTGGCCCAGCACAGAAGCCAGCGAAGCCATAGACAGCGCCTAAAAAGAACACCGCGCCGGGGCCAGAGCCCTTCGCCTTCGACGACAGGTTAGAAAACGGCAGATTAAACCCACCGCCAAAAAACGTGTAGATACCCAGGGCGATGATAATGATTCCACCGACCAAAATGATCGTTGAGCGGTGATCAACCATGAACGCGCCGATGCTGCCCACACCAGCGCCGATAGGGACGAGGACGGTAATCAGCCCGGCCAAAAAGATCAGAGTTTTCCACACCAGGTGGCGTAGCGAATCAAAAGCATAAGCGAAAAACGCAGGCAAAAGCAACGCTGAACAGGGGCTAATCAGCGAAAGCACACCTGCCAAGAGCGCACCAAAAAGGCCTACTTCAATCATTTATCCGTAAGAACCTTTCTTGCACTATTGAGCCTGTGGTCCGGCCTGCGCACCCGCGCGCGGCACGGTACCGTCGGCTACCTTGGCCAGCTGGCGGTAAACCTCGTCTTCGAAGACCTCATAGGGCTGCGCGCCAGAAATGAAACGGTCGCCGAGGATAAACGCCGGGGTGCCGTTGAGTCCGACCGAGGTGGCGTAACTGCGCGCTTGGCGCACCACATCTTTGTAGGTTTCGTCTTCAAGATCTTTGCGGAACTGCGCAATATTTTTCACGCCAGCTTCTTCGGCAAATTTCACCAGATCGTCGACTGAGTATCCGGGGTGGCCACCCGACTGGTTTTCGTAGGTGTTGTTGTAGAGCACGTCGTGGAAGTCGTAGAACTTACCTTGCTTACCGGCAGCGCGGCCAGCTTGCGCGCCAACTTCTGCCTGCGGTCCATTGACCGGCAGATCGTTCCATTCGACGCGCAGCAGACCGGTGTCGACGAATTTCTCTTTCAACTTCGGTGCGGTCTCTACGGCGAAACGCGTACAGAATGGGCATTCAAAGTCGGAAAACTCTGAGAGCACAACCGGGGCATCGAGTGCCCCCATGGCGAATGGATCCTGCGCATCACGACGGTGCACGTTCAGGATGTCTTCATTCGAGGTGATTTCCGCTCCCGGTCCGACGATTTCGGCATTCGGGGAATCGGGGGTAGCGAAGTTCGTGCCGGGCTCAACCTGCTCGGCAAGTTCGCGGGCTTTCTCGGGGGAGTATTCGCCACCGTGCATGGGGCTACTTTGGGCATCGGAATCGCCAGAGCTAGCAGAATCAGGAGCCTGAGGGCCGTGCATTGCATCCTGGTCACTCGCGCTCGTGGAATCGTCGTCGCCAGAACGAACGATAGCAACAACGACAAGCACTGCCAGCGCCACTACCAGGGCGATAAGCGTCCAGAGCAGCGCGGGTTTGCGCTGGAAAGCGTTGCGTGAAGAGGACATAACAACCTTCGTCTATCGGGGTCTGACAGGCGGGTTGGGCCTGCGAGCACACTAATCTTCCTGGGCTGCGCGCTCTAAATAAGTGCCATAGCCGGATTTGATTAATGGTTGCGCTAACTCTAACAACGCAGAGGCGCTAATAAATCCCTCGCGGTAGGCAGAAACTTCCGGTGAACCAATGATGGCACCGGTGCGTTTTTGTAAAACCTCTACATACGCTGCGGCTTCAGACATAGAATCAACAGTGCCTGTGTCCAACCACACATCACCGCGTTGCATGCGTTGCACCGATAATTGCCCCCGGTGCAAATATTCCTCATTAATCGCCGTGATCTCGAGCTCGCCGCGCGCTGAAGGCGTAATCGACTTGGCGATCTCGATGACGGAATTATCGTAGAAATACAGCCCCACTACCGCATAGGGTGAAGCTGGATGGGCAGGCTTTTCCTCAATCGACAGCGCACGCCCGTCGGAGGCGAACTCGACGACGCCATAGCGCTGCGGGTCAGCGACCTCGTAGGCGAAGATGATTCCACCATCGGGGTGATGGCATTGTGGCAACGCACCGGAAAACCCATGGCCGTCGAAGATATTGTCACCGAGAACCAAGGCCACATCGTCGTCTCCGATGAAGTCTTCGCCGATCAAAAACGCCTGCGCCAGGCCTTCGGGGCGCGGTTGAATCGCGTAGTCCAGCAGCAGGCCCCACTGCGAACCGTCGCCAAGCAGACGTCGAAAAGCAGGAGCATCCTGCGGGGTGGTGATGAGCAAAATCTCCCGAATGCCGGCCTGGATGAGTGTCGACAAAGGGTAATAGATCATCGGCTTGTCGTAGATCGGCATGAGCTGCTTCGAAATCCCCTGGGTAATGGGGTAGAGCCGGGTGCCGGAACCGCCGGCGAGGATGATGCCTTTCATAGTCATCTATGTTGCCAGATCTAGGTTGCTAGATCGCATGCGCCACTGTTTTCGCACCGCCGCCGCAGGGTTGGCCTGCAGCTGCGCATCAAGCCAAATAGAGTGCGAGGCTGGCACGCCAATTGCTGGGGCTAAACCCGGCGGCTTTGATCTTGGTCAAGTCCAGGGTGGACTCCGCCGGTCGCGCAGCCTGATCCTGGCCATATTCCTCGCTGGTCACCGGGGTAACATCTGCGGGATCGCCACCGCAGCCGATGAACACAGCCATCGCAATCTCATCGCGCGAGGCCGTATCGCCATCGGAGCTCAAATTGTAGACCCCAAAAGGTGCCTGGCTGTCTAGCAAATGCACGATTCCGCGCGCCAAATCCTGGGCGTAGGTTGGCCGCCCGCGCTGATCACACACGACTTTGGGCTGCATGCCGTCGTTGGCAAGCTTGGCCATCGTGGAGATGAAATTGGCCCCGTCGCCGAACACCCAGGAGGTGCGCACCACGTAATGCCGCGGGGCGGTCTGAGCGGCGGTATCGCCAGCAGCCTTGCTGGCGCCATAAGCCGACAGCGGCGAAGGGATTTCGTCTTCGGTGTGCACCTCGTGTTGGCCGTCGAAAATATAATCCGAGGAGACATGCACCAACGTGAGGTTATGTTCGTTGGCGATCGCAGCGAGTCTTGCTGGGGCGGTGGCGTTGACTTCCCAGGCGCCAGCGCGGTCGGATTCAGCGCCATTGACGTCGTTATACGCAGCCGCATTGATGATTGCTTGGTACTGGCGCCAGTCGCGCGCCGGGGGATTGGTGATGTCGAATTCTTCTCGTGAGCAAAATTCCACGTGCTCTTGGCCACGGTAAGCGGCGCGCAGTGCGGTGCCGAGCTGGCC
>NZ_JAXOFP010000016.1:0-45694 GCF_041224285.1 Corynebacterium drakensteinense | reverse complement strand
TACTGTTGGTAAGGGTGGTTCCAAGCATGGTTCTGGTGCGTCTGTTGATGTTCCTGAGTTCCAGCTTGGTGCGGATGATGTTGATCCGAAGTGGGAAGACACAGGTGTCCCACAGGATCAGAATTCCGTAATTATCCCGAACGTTGGTGATCCGTTCCCCGCTGACAAAGAGACTGAACTCAATGTCACGATGGGCCATGGAATACACAACAAGGGCCAGCAAGACTGGGACTTTAAAGTCATTGAAGGCACAGACAGCTTTGAGGTCATCCCAGGTGCGGATGCCCAGGTTGGTGACTCGGTCACCGTTACCGTTGAGGTTAAATACCCGGATGGATCGACGGATACCGAGACCTTTACGGTTACGGTAACCGAACCGGTCGATGGATCCGGCGATGGCACAGATAATGACGATTCAACTACGGACGTAGTTGTGTCCGACGCACCAACGGTCAACCCAGTACACCCGGGTGACAACATCATCACCGGTACTGGTAAGCCAGGTGCCACCATCACTGTCACCGGACCAAACGGTTTCTCCACCACCACAACGGTGCAAGAGAATGGCAACTGGTCTGTCGATCTGACCGGCGGCGCAACCCCAGAAGCGCAGTACATCGTTTCCCAAAAAGACGGTGACAAGAACGAGTCTGATCAGGTACTCGTGACCGTCGGCAAGGATAATGTCATTGTGCCGACCCCAGGTGCCCCAGGTTCGTCTGAACTGCCAGGCTCCTCCTTGGGTTCCAGCAACTTCGACATCCCGAAGCACCTGCAATGCGCTATCTTTGCGGGCGGAGTCACCGCGATCCCACTGATCCTCCTCTCGCCAATGCACAACATGTACGAGATGATGATCAACCCGCACCTGAACGGGCTGCGCGAACAGTTCCACCGCGAACTGCACGCCTTGGATCAGCAAGTCCGCCGTGGTCTCGGTGTCGAAGGACACCCAGCCCTGCAGCTCATGGACCACATCAATGGCCGGGTCAACGAGTTCAACCAGCAACTGGGCCAGTTTGCCCATGACAACCGGCACATCGGCTTGGCAGCAGCCGCCATTGCCGTGGCTGGTCTGAGCTTCCAGCACTGCATGAACACCCAGGAAGCGCCGACCTCATCCGCTTCGTTGGTAGGTTCGTCTTCCTCCTCACAAGAGCAGGCACCAGCCCGCAATGAGGCAAAAGAAGACAACGCTGGCGGAATCGTCGGCTGGTTCCAAGGGCTGTTCAACCGCAACTAACACGCGGTTAAACGCCAACGCCGCCGCGCTAGTACACGGTAGCGCCACGGTCTAACCCGTGGGCTACCGGGCGCGGGCCGGGGTTTCCAGGCTGTACGCTGAAGCTTTTTTCCAACCAGAACGGGGTATCTGGTGTGAGCACATTTTCCACAAAGTGCCAATCACACTGGGTACCCCGTTTGTTGACTTCTACTGCCATATAGCCATTGAAACGCAGGTCGATCCACTTGAACCAGTGATCAACAGCGCGCAACAAATTCTCGCCCTCGTCGATGATGGCACGGGCAGGCTCATGCAATGCTTCATGCCGGGCCAAAGCGGAAAACGGCCCATTAGCAGTAATGGCTGGGGCGATGAATTCCGTAGCGACCGAATCAAAATTCTGCCCATTGCGGTACGCGCGCACGTCGCGGGGAATATCACTCGCCCACGAAGAATGAATATCGCCGGTCAAAAACACAACATTGCGATCTGGCGTATCACCAATTAGATCAATGATCTCCTGGCGCTCCGCCATGTAACCATCCCATTGATCCATATTCAGCCCGACGCCGTCGCCAGGAAGACCGACGGTATCAATCAGCCAATCCTGTAATTTTGGATTAATTCCCGGTGGGATAGTCAGCGGGCTAAACATCACGGCATTCGCAATGATTTGCCATTGTGCTGGCGAAGTAGACACCGCATCCCTAAACCACTCTAACTGCGTATTACCCAACATAGTGCGGTCCGGATCGCCGGCGGCACGAGCAAAGTCCGGGTCAGTGTCTAACAAGTGATCACCAGTACGGATCAACTGGGCATCGCGATACGTGCGCAGGTCAGGGATGATCAGATCCATCAGCTGCCCATACTGCAGGCGTCGGTAAAGATGTTCCGCACCTGCATCTGGATCTACCCGCACTGGCATCCACTCGAAATACGCGCGGGAGGCTGCAGCCTTCAAAGCTGCATAATCTTGGTCTTTATCAAAAGAGCTAGCCGTAGCCCCTTCGCGCCAGTTGTTATCGGCAAACTCGTGGTCATCCCACATGCAGATCATCGGCTTCGCAGCATGGAGCGCCGCCAGATCTGGATCCTCGTGGTACAGCCCCTGGCGCACCCGATAATCCTGCAACGTGGTGGTCTTATGCTGCGGACGTACTTGGCGTGGAGAAGTTTGGTACAGCCCCGGATAGCCACCTTGTTCGTATTCATAGGTGTAATCGCCGAGGTGAATGACGAATTCGAGATCATCACGCTGGGCCATTTCGCGGTATACCTGGAAATATCCCGATTCGTAGTTTGCGCAGGAACACACACCAAAGCGCACAGAATCCAGTTCGGTGTGGGTAGCAGGCGCGGTGCGAGTGCGGCCAAGTGGGGAAGTAGAAGTAGTGGTCCGAACGTCAGGAGCGTGCCCATCTGGCGCCGTCTCCGCGGGAACTTCTGCGTGAAAACGGTAAAAATACGTGGTTGCCGGTTCCAGGCCGGTGACATCCACCTTGACGGTGTGGTCAGTAGCTATGGTCGCCTTTTCAGTTCCAGCGGCGGCGATCGCAGAAAATTCTGGGTCCGTGGAAACTTCCCACCGCACCGGCACATCCGGGCCCAGTTCAGAACCAGGCACTGCCTCGGTAGTGGGCGTTACCCGCGTCCAAATGATGACGCCATTGGGCAAAGGATCCCCGGAAGCCACGGAGTGTAAAAACACATTGTCTTCGTGATCAGTCGGAGCAACGTGGTGCGCAAATTCGGGATCGATCCCAGCACGTGCCTGGGGAGCTAATCTGCCGAGCATCATGGCGCTGCCGGCGGTGGCCATGCCCTGGAGTACTCGTCGTCGAGACGGGCGTGGCCCTGTCGAAGGCGGTGTTAACTCTGCAGCAGAATCTGTGCGCGTAGATGTAAAAGTGGACTGGGAATTGTGTGTGGAGGCTCCCACTGCTTCCTTTCGCGAAGATCGGAGGTAATGAGCAAACAGCCAAAGTATTAGCTAGGGCTTATAGTTCGAACTTCGAGTCTAGAAGCTGAGGTGGGATTATGCAGCTTTATGCCACTGCAGCTTTACGCCTTCCGGTCGTAAGCGCGTACTGCCATTGGGCAAAAGACCACCAAGAAGAACATCGCGCCAATGAGCACCAGTGCAACCGGGTTCTGTAAAGACCATACGTCGGGTGTTTCCAGACCACCGTTGTTACCGAATAAATCACGCAGCGCCTGCACCAATGCAGAAAGCGGGTTCCACTCGGCAAAAATCCGCAGCGGTGTCGGCATGGTCTCTTGCGGCACAAAGGCATTGGACAAAAATGTCAACGGGAACAAGGTAATAAACGTCGCGGAGTTCATCGCCTCAGGGCGTGGAACAACCAAGCCGAGAGTGACCATCAACCACGAAAATGCCCAGACGAACACCAGCAAGAGGAGATAGCCCTGCAGGAAACCGAAGAAGGATTCTGGGCGCCAACCGATTGCCAGGCCCGTCAACACCATCACCAAAAGCGTCAGGCTTGCTAAGAAAATATCGGCGATCGTTCGCCCAAATACCACCGCAGAGCGTGCCATCGGCAACGTCTTGTAGCGGCTGATCAGGCCATCTTTTTTATCGTTAGCGATGAATAAACCGGAAGTCGTGCTACCGAAAATCGCGGACTGCACAAAAATGCCCGGCATCAAAAAATTTTCGTAACTGGTACCGGGCACATTGATTGCACCACCGAACACCTGTGAGAACAGCAGCACGAACATGATCGGCTGCAGCACCGTGAACACGATAATATCGAGCGAACGACGCATCCGAATGAGGTTACGAATGACTACCGCCCGCACGTCGGCAAGCCACATTGCTGGAGTAGAAGTTGGGGTACTCATTAATTGACCGCACCTTTCTGGCCGGTGAGATCCAAAAAGACCTCATCCAAACTCGGCCGTGACATTCCGACATCGTGGACGCCTATTTCGTTTTCCCGCAGCTTTCCGACGACCTGCTGCAATGCTGCCGGGCCATCGTGGACCGACACGCTCAACTCGTTGCCATCCACAGTGACGGAATTGGCGTTGGCGGCGACGTCGTCAAGCAGACTCTGCACGACGTCATGGTCAGCCTGGTTGACCGGCACCACAGAAATGCGCTGGCCGCCGACGGAAGACTTCAGCTCGTCGGCAGTGCCTTCAGCGATGACTTTACCCTGGTCAATCACGCTAATCTGATCGGCTAAATAATCGGCTTCTTCCAGATATTGCGTGGTCAACAGCAGCGTGGTGCCGGAACGCACGCGCTGTTTGATTACCTCCCACAGCGACAGACGGGCGGCCGGGTCCAGGCCGGTAGTGGGTTCGTCGAGGAACAAGATCCGCGGGTCATTAACTAACGAAGCCGCCAAATCTGCACGGCGGCGCATACCACCGGAAAAGCCCTTGATCGGGCGGTCAGCGGCGTGCTGCAAATTGAAAATCTCCAGCAGCTCGTCGGCGCGCTTTTTGGCACCCTTATCGCCCAGGTGGAACAAACGCCCTACCAGCATGAGGTTTTCCCGTGCCGTGAGCTCCTCGTCAATGGTGGCATTCTGCCCGGAGACACCAATGCGGTTGCGCACCTCGTGGCCATTACGGACGACGTCTAAGCCATCGATGGTGACCTCGCCGGAAGTCGGGCGGGTGAGCGTCGTCAAGACCTTGACCGTCGTGGTCTTGCCCGCACCATTGGGCCCCAACAAGCCGCGCACCGTGCCTTCGGGCACATCAAGGTTCAGCCCATCTAAAGCGTGGACGGTCCCGGATTTCGCTGAATACTGCTTGCGCACATTGCGCATGCGTATTAACGCATCATCAGTCTTGGAGGTCATGCTAGCAGCCTAACACCGGTAGGTGATGCCTCATATAAATAAGACCTGATGTCCATCTCACAGCGCATAGCTCACAGACTGTATTCAGTTACTGGTCAGTTAGGTGCAAGTTGATGGCAGTAATAATGAGAAGAAACATGACAGAATTCCCGCGAAATTCACGTCAAAATCTAACTAGCGTACCAGATCTGAGAAAGAAGTCAGTGATACCCATGGACGATTCCGCACATAACGACCCAGTGAAAGTCCTCGTTGTCGACGATGAAGCCAACATTGTTGAGCTATTAACAGTCTCATTGAAGTTCCAAGGATTCGACGTACGTAGCGCCAATTCCGGTACGGACGCCCTGCGCATTGCCCGCGAGTTCCGGCCAGATGCTTATATCTTGGACGTCATGATGCCCGGCATGGACGGCTATGAGTTGCTGCAAAAACTGCGCAGCGAAGGTCTGGAAGGGCCTGTGCTCTACCTGACGGCGAAAGACGGCGTGGAATCGCGCATCCACGGCCTGACCATCGGTGCCGACGACTACATCACCAAGCCATTCAGCCTCGAAGAGGTAATCACCCGCCTGCGCGTGGTGCTGCGTCGCGGCAACGTGCAAGAAGATTCCGCCGAGGAATCTTCTATCTCCTACGCCGATCTGACCTTGAACGACGACACTCACGAGGTCACCAAAGCTGGCGAACTCATCGAACTATCGCCGACAGAGTTCAATCTGCTGCGCTTCATGATGCTCAACAAAGAAGTAGTGCTGTCCAAGGCGAAGATTCTGGATAACGTCTGGCACTATGATTTCGGCGGTGACGGCAACGTCGTGGAATCCTATATCTCTTACCTGCGTCGCAAGATTGATACCGGTGATATGCCGTTGATCCACACTGTGCGAGGTGTGGGCTACGTCTTACGTAAACCACGCCGTTAATACTGCTAATACTGGGCGCTTACTACTGGGCGCTAGAATGACGCAAATGGCTCAGGCGCACAAGAAAACCGAAGAGGCGGCGAAAGAAACGACGAAAAGTCCGCGTCGCTATTCATACCGTAATTACCGGCCGCTGCCCCTGCGCACGTGGCTGGTGGTGCTGACGGTGCTAGTTTGTGCCTTCGGCCTGTTTGCAAGCTCGTTCGCGGTGTATTCCGTGATGCGCGGGGTTTTCTACGAGCGTGTCGACGACGACCTAGTGCAGTCCATGAATGGCTGGGCACAAAACTCTGGGCTTTTCTCGGGCAACCTTTCTGCCAGCCCGCCGACAGACTACGCGGTCATCCACATCTTCCCGGATGGCTCGTCGCGGGTTTATAACGACCGCGATACGCTGCCGCAAATCGCTGATTTGGTGATCGGCGACAGACCACGCAGCGTGCCCAGCGTGGAAGGCTCGCAATTACCAGAGTGGCGGGCCCTAGCGAACCAACACGACGGTGTGGTTACCATCGTCGCAAAGAACCTGGAGCGCGAAGACAGTCTGCTGCAAGGGCTCGCGATGCTGCAGGGTGGGATCAGCCTGCTCATGCTATTTTTTGTCGCACTGCTCTCATTCGCAGTGATTAGACAAACGTTAAAACCACTGCAGATTGTGGAGCGCACCGCCTCCGATATCGCCGACGGTGAGATCGACCGACGCGTGCCGGAATGGCCGCTGAACACAGAGGTTGGTCAGCTGGCGGCTGCGTTGAACATCATGCTGGAACGGCTGCAAGAATCCATTGAAACTGCGCAGTCGAAAGAAGCACAGATGCGCCGGTTCGTCGGCGATGCCTCCCATGAATTACGGACCCCACTGACTTCCCTGCGGGGCTATGTCGAGCTGTATCGCTCCGGTGCCACGGACGATGTGGACCATGTATTCGACACCATCGACGACGAATCTGGGCGCATGAAGCGACTGGTGGAAGACCTGCTGGCGCTCACCCGCGCCGAAGATTCGCGTCTGGAAAAACGCACCGTCGACGTGCTGGAATTATCGCTTGCGGTGGTGGGGTCTGCCCGGGCGGCTTATCCTGACCGCACTATTCGCGTGGAAAACAAAACCCCGGAAATTCCGGTGGTTTCTGGAGACCCCGACCGGCTGCACCAAGTGCTGCTCAACCTGATTACCAACGGTCTCAACCACGGTGGCCCGGATGCCTCTGTCACGGTGACCCTGCGGAAAGGTTGCAGCAATGAGGAGGCTGCTGGGCAAGGCTCCGTTGCTGGCAGCGACGGTGATTCAGGTACTGGAGCTGACGACGCGGGTGCTGGAGCTGACGGCAGCGAGCACACAGAATATGTGTGCATCGACGTTTCCGATGACGGCCGCGGTATGGACGAAGAAGTCGCAAGTTTGATCTTCGAGCGTTTCTACCGCGAAGACCCTTCGCGTTCGCGGGGTGCTGGCGGCGGTTCCGGCCTGGGCCTGGCGATTGTGAAATCGCTCGTCGATCAGCACGGCGGCGAGATCACCGTCGACAGCACGCCGGGCGAAGGCTCCACCTTCACGGTGCGCATTCCTGCGCTCGTGCAGCCGTCGACAAGCGATGACGAAGAAAGCTTCGAAGACTCCTAAAACTGCTCCGGCAGACCCCGCCACCCGGCCCGCAGGCTGCCCTGCTAGATCTTGTTGCCCTCGCTGTTGGTGCCCAACTGCGCGCGCAACTTCTCCGCAGCCTCATCCATCTTCGCGTCATCGGTCTGATCGGCGGGGATCACGTTAGCGAAATTGAAGTCATCCATGCCGCGGGCAGGGAAGACGTGGATGTGGGCGTGCGGAACCTCGAAACCGGCGATGACATAACCCGCGCGCGGCACATCGAAGGCCTCGACCACGGCGTTACCGACTTCAAAGGCAACAGCGTTGAGCCGGGCCCACAGCTCTGGGGCAATATCGGTCCACTTGTCTACTTCTTCAACCGGCACCACCAGTACGTGGCCGTAGGCGAGTGGCTCGATGCTCAAAAATGCGACGACGTCCGAGCTGCGGTAGACGATGCGGCCGGGAAGATCACCGTTGATAACTTTGCTAAATACTGTGCTCATGCCACCACACTACCGGGATGGCGTCGGTGTGAGCGTACGCATATAGGATATAGGCCATGCGTATTCTCGTACTCGGAACTGGCGGCCGCGAACACGCCCTGCTGCAGGGGCTATCGCGTGATTCCCACAAAGACAGCGCCCAGGAAACCACTCACGAACTGCACGTGTGCCCGGGTAACCCGGGAATGGAAACCCTGGCTACCCGGCACACCGACGCAGGCAGTGCCGACGATGCCGTGGCGATGGTGAAATTGGCACGCAAGCTCGATGCAGAACTCGTGGTTATCGGCCCGGAAGCTCCGCTGGTCGCGGGGGTCGGCGATGCACTGCGCGAAGCCGGATTCGCCGTATTCGGCCCGAACAAGGATGCCGCGCGCATCGAGGGCTCGAAGGCGTTTGCCAAGGACGTAATGGCTGCAGCCGGTGTGGCCACCGCGCGTGCCGAGCAAATCCAGCCGGGTGCTAGCGATGATGACATCGCGGCCGCGCTGGAAAACTTCGGGCCGAATTACGTCGTCAAGGATGATGGCCTAGCTGGCGGCAAAGGTGTGGTGGTGACGCAGGATTATGACGAAGCCGTCGCCCATATCCACGCCGTGCACGAGGGCGGAAACCCGGTGCTGCTGGAATCGTTTTTGTCCGGCCCGGAAATCTCTCTGTTCTGCCTGGTCGATGGCGAAGATGTGGTGCCACTGCTGCCAGCGCAGGACCACAAGCGTGCTTATGACGACGACGAAGGCCCAAACACCGGCGGCATGGGGGCCTACACCCCGTTGCCGTGGTTGCCAGAAGATGGTGTGCAGCGCATCGTCGATGAAGTCGGCCGTCCGGTAGCCAAAGAGCTCGCCGCACGTGGCTGTGCTTATTCCGGCCTGCTGTATGCCGGTTTGGCTTGGGGCGAAGGCGGCCCTGCGGTGGTGGAATTCAATTGCCGTTTCGGCGACCCAGAAACCCAGGCGGTGCTCTCACTGCTGCAGTCTCCACTCGCACCAGCTTTGGCAGCCTGTGCGAATGGCACGTTGGGCGAGCTTGCACCGCTGGAGTGGGAAGACGGCTCGGCAGTCACCGTTGTTTTGGCTGCGCAGGGCTACCCAGCCAGCCCGCGGAAGGGCGACCGGATTGTCTCGGAGGATCTAGAAAACCCAGCAAAAATCCTGCACGGCGGTACCAGCCGCGAAGCTGGTGAGTACTACTCCAACGGTGGGCGCGTGCTGAATGTGGTCGGCAAAGGCACCGACTTGGAGGCTGCACGGGAGGCGGCTTACCAGACGATCGGTGGCATTCAGATGGCCGGCGGGTTCTACCGCCGCGATATTGGCGCCAAGGCCGCACGCGGTGAGATCAGCATCTAGCTTTTAGCGTCGACAAGCGTTGTCGCCACAACGAAATTCGTGTGATAATACACAGTGTGACGCAACAAAAAATGCCTATGAGCAATGTCCTCGCTTCCCGCTATGGCTCCGCAGACCTGGTGAATCTGTGGAGCCCGCACAACAAGGTGATCTACGAGCGCCAACTGTGGATCGCCGTGATGCGTGCCCAGCGCTCGCTGGGCATTGACATTCCCGCAGACATCATTGCGGATTACGAAAAAGTTATTGACGACGTGGACCTCGACTCCATTGCTGAGCGTGAGCGTTCCACCCGCCATGATGTGAAGGCCCGGATTGAAGAATTCAATGCGCTGGCCGGCCACGAGCACATTCACAAAGGCATGACCTCACGTGATCTCACAGAGAACGTCGAGCAGCTGCAAATTTATAGCTCGTTGCAGATCATCCGCGATAAAGCCATTGCGGTGGTTTCTCGGGTTAGTGAGCACGCCGCGAATTACCAGTCGCTGGTGATGGCCGGACGTTCGCACAACGTTGCCGCCCAAGCCACCACGCTGGGCAAACGTTTTGCCAGCGCCGCCGAAGAAATCCTGCTGGCGATTGACCGCATCAACGAGTTGCTCACCCGCTATCCGCTGCGCGGAATCAAAGGGCCGATGGGCACCAGCCAGGACATGCTGGATCTGCTGGGCGGCTCGCACGACAAACTCGCCAGCCTGGAAACCGAAATCGCCGATTACCTGGGCTTTGCACACCTGTTCCACTCCGTCGGGCAGGTGTACCCGCGTAGCTTGGACTTCGATGCCGTGTCCGCGCTGGTGCAGCTGGGTGCGGGGCCATCGTCGTTGGCATCGACTATCCGCCTGATGGCCGGTAATGAGATCGTCACCGAAGGCTTCAAAGAAGGCCAGGTCGGCTCTTCGGCCATGCCGCACAAGATGAACGCGCGTTCCTGCGAGCGGGTATCCGGCCTGCAGGTGGTGTTGCGCGGTTACCTGACGATGGTCAGCGACCTGGCTGGAACCCAGTGGAACGAAGGCGACGTTTCATGCTCGGTGGTTCGTCGTGTTGCGCTGCCAGATGCATTCTTCGCTATCGACGGCATGATCGAGACCTTCCTGACGGTGCTGGAAGAATTCGGCGCCTTCCCCGCGATGATCGACCGCGAACTCGAACGCTACCTGCCGTTTTTGGCCACCACCCGCATCCTCATGGCAGCGGTGCGCGCCGGGGTGGGCCGCGAAACTGCCCACGAGGTCATCAAAAAGCATGCCGTTGCCGTTGCATTGAATATGCGCGAAAACGGTGCAGACCAAGACTTGGTCGAGCGCCTGGCTGCCGACGACGCGTTGCCGCTGAGCAAGCAGGACCTGGAAGCCGCACTGGCAGATAAGCATGCCTTCATCGGCGCAGCGGAATCGCAGGTCAAGCGCGTGCTCGCGCGGGTCAGTGCACTGCGCAGTGAGCACCCCGATGCTGCCAACTACCGCCCCGGCGAGATTCTCTAAAGCTGCCAGCGGCGGAGGTGTTCGCACCCCCGCAGTCAGTCTCTCGCACCCAACCGTTGAAGAAAGGCCCCGCTGTACCCATGCGCCCCGAACTTTCTGCCTACACCCCGATTGCCACCGGCAAAGTCCGCGACATCTACCGCATCGACGATGCAACCCTGCTGATCGTCGCTTCCGACCGCATCTCGGCCTACGATTACGCTCTGGAACCAGCCATCCCTGACAAAGGCCGGGTATTAACCGCGATTTCCGCGTACTTCTTCGACGAACTATCCAAGCGCATGGGCGTGCGCAACCATTTGGCTGGCCCGCTGGACGACGAGCGCATCCCGGAATCAGTGTTGGGCCGCGCGATGGTCTGCCACGAGCTGAACATGCTGCCTTTCGAGTGCGTGGCCCGCGGTTACCTGACCGGCTCGGGGCTGAAGGAATACAAGAAAACCGGAGAGGTGTGCGGGGTAGCGCTGCCCGACGGTTTGGTGGAAGCCTCCAAGCTGGAGACTCCAATTTTTACCCCAGCAACCAAGGCGGAACAGGGCGAGCACGACGAAAACGTCAGTTTCGATGTGGTTGCCGAGTCTTTGGGGGCCGAGCGCGCCGAACAGCTGCGTAGCGCCACCGTGGATATTTTCGCCTGTGCGCAGGAACTGGCCGCCGAACGCGGCATCATCCTGGCCGATACCAAGTTTGAATTCGGCTTGGATGCCGCAGGCCAGCTAGTACTCGGCGACGAAGTGCTCACCCCGGATTCTTCCCGCTACTGGCCAGCAGATTCTTACCAGGAAGGCCAGGTGCAGCCGAGCTTTGATAAGCAATACGTGCGCAATTGGCTCACCAGCGCGGAATCCGGCTGGGATGGTCAGTCCACCCCGCCCGAGCTTCCCGACGACGTCGTGGCAGCAACCCGGGCGCGTTATATCGAAGCCTACGAACGCCTGAGCGGCGCCAACTTCAGCGACTGGCTGGGCGGCTAAGCGTCGGCAAGCACCCCGGCCAGCGGGCTGGCAAGCGCACTAGTTAAAACCAGTATCATGTGACGGTATGGATAATTCTGGTTCTACCGTTCCGTACACCCCAGCACCCGCGCAGCCGCCACAGGCGAAGAAACACCCGGTCACCCGCTGTTTCCATGGCCGGGATTTTGTGGATAACTACGAGTGGTTGCGTGATAAAGAAGCAGAAGAAACGCTTGCTTATCTGAAGGCGGAAAACGCCTACACGGACGCGCAGACCGAACACCTCACCGGCCTGCGGGACAATATTTATTCCGAGATCACCTCGCGCATCAAACAAACCGACATGTCCGTGCCCACCCGTGCAGGCGACTATTGGTATTACGGGCGCACCGAAGAAGGCAAAGACTACGGCTATTCCTGCCGCATCCCCGTCGAAGAGGGCACCGACCCGTGGACACCACCGGCGATTCCAGAAGACGGGCCGGTGCCCGGCGAAGAAATCCTGCTGGACCTCAACGCACTGGCCGAAGGCCACGAGTTTTTCTCTCTCGGCGCCTCGACGGTGACCACCAGCGGGCGTTACCTGGCGTATTCCGTGGACACCGCCGGTGACGAGCGTTTTCACCTGTACGTAAAAGATTTGCAGACCGGGGACTATCTTGCCGACGAGCTCACCGGCATCTTTTATGGGGCCAGCTGGGTAGGCGAGGACTACATCTTCTATCAGCGGGTTGATGAAGCCTGGCGCCCAGATACCGTCTGGCGCCACCGCATCGGTACCCCGCAGTCGGAAGACGTGTTGGTGTTCCAGGAAAAAGATGAGCGCTACAACGTCGGGGTTGGTGCGACGCGTTCCGAGAAATTCCTGATGATCATCACCTCGTCGAAGATCACCTCGGAAGTCTGGGTTTTGGACTACAACAACCCAGAAGGTGAATTTGAATGCCTGTGGGCTCGGGAACCAGGCGTGGAATACGAAGTCGATCACGCGATCGTTGCCGGCCAAGACTACTGGATCGTCACACACAACACCGCGGGGGCAAACTTCGCGGTTTCTACAGTGCCGGTGCCGGAAGGCTGCGGTAGCGGAAAAGCTGGTGGCGCGGCGTCGTCAAGCAACCTCCCTGCGCTGCGCGAATTGCTGTTTTTGGTCGCCCACGATGACGAAACCCGCATCGAAGACGTTGATGCCTACCGCGACTTTTTGGTGCTTTCTTACCGGCGCGGCGCCATCCCACGCGCGGCGATCATGATGCTGGATTCAGTCACCGATGCCACCGGCGACTGGGGAAGCTTTGAAGAAATCGAATTCGACGAAGAGCTGTTCACCGTCGGCGTGTCCGGTAACCCGGAATGGGATGCGCCGGTGATTCGCCTGGGGTACACCTCGTTTATTCAGCCAGCGCACTTGTACGATTACCGCCCCGCCACCGGAGTGTTTACGCTGCTGAAGCGCCAGGAGGTGCTCGGTGGCTACGAGGCCAGCAACTACACCGCCTATCGGTTGTGGACCACTGCCCGTGATGGCACCGAGATCCCGGTCTCGATCATCCACCACGCGGACCTGGACACCAGCACCCCGACGCCAACCCTGCTGTACGGCTACGGCTCCTATGAATCCAGCACGGACCCGGGCTTTTCCATTTCCCGGCTCTCGCTGCTGGATCGCGGCATGATCTTCGCCATCGCGCACGTGCGTGGCGGGGGAGAGATGGGCCGCGGCTGGTACGATGACGGCAAGATGGACAAGAAGAAAAACACCTTCTACGACTTCATCGATGTGGCCGATGATCTGGTTGCGCGTGGCTTGTCCGCGCCAGAAACCATGGTCGCCGAAGGCGGCTCGGCCGGTGGCATGCTCATGGGTGCGATAGCGAACATGGCCCCGGACCGGTTTGCAGGCATCGCCGCGATCGTGCCGTTCGTGGATCCGCTGACCTCGATGCTGAAACCAGAACTGCCGCTGACCGTCGTCGAGTGGGACGAATGGGGCGATCCGTACCATGACGCCGAGTATTACGACTACATGGCCTCGTATGCGCCGTACGAGAACATCACGGACCAGCAGTACCCGGACATTCTGGCGGTGACCTCGCTGAATGACACCCGCGTGTTGTACGTGGAGCCAGCCAAGTGGATCGCGAAATTGCGCGAGATCGCCGGTGGCGGAGAGTTTTTGCTGCAGACTGAGATGGCTGCAGGGCACGGTGGTGTTTCCGGGCGCTATGGCAAGTGGAAGCAGACAGCTTTCGAGTACGCGTGGGCCATCAATAAAGCCACCGGCATTACGGCATAAATTGCTCTTAGTATCCGTGAACAATGCGACTGCAGGTGGTGCTTGCTGTGCCTGCACAGCGCGCTGGAGTATCTGCTCGCGGTTTATGATCAGGTATGTGACAGCTGATAATTTGGTGACATCATGAGCACTCCACCTAACCGGTCGCACTACCGGCCTGCAGCACAGCAACCAGCCGAAGATCCGGCGGCTGCGAACCGCACCGAGGGTGTGAGGAAACGAACCCAACCCACCCGCCACCGAGCTGCTGAACAAACAGGCGAGACCGCCGGCATCGTGCGCTGGTATCACCATGTCACCGGGCTTTTGCTGGGCGCTGTCGTGGCGGTGCTGGTGCGTGGGTCTCAATTTCCGGGAGATCTCGGCTCGCTGTGGATCGCCGGGTTGCTGGTGCGTAATGACGATCTGGAAAATTTGTACGCCATCGACGACACCGATTTCGCACTGATCAGCGGCGATGCGTGGCATACCGCCTACGAACAATCGGATGTATCGGCGTACCCACACCCCTTCGTCCACACGCCGTTTGTCGCCGACGTGATGGCCTGGGTCACGCGGGTGCTCAGCTTCGATTCCGCAGTCTTTTGGATGACGGTGCTCTCCGGATGGGCATTGGTTGTGTTCATCGTTGCCGCATGGCGGTTTTGGTTCGAAGACGAGATCCCACCAGGGTATTTGGCGCTGGGAATGTTATTGGGGTGGTTGACAACTGCTTTTCAAGCTGCACTCTACCTAGGACAAACCAGCCCGTTTATTTTCGCGGGTGTGGCCTACGGGCTGGCAGCCGCGCGGAATTATCCGGTGCGCGCCGGGCTGGCACTCGGGGCCGTCGCCGTCGTCAAGCTCACGCCGGTGGTACTGGTGGTGACGTGCCTGCTTTTCCCTCGTGCGCGCAAAGCCGGGCTGGTGGCTATGCTCTTCGGGATGTGCGCGGTGGTGATCTCGATTATCTCGCTGGGCTTTTCGACGTTTGTGACCTGGGTGGAAACTCTGCAAGAGCTCAACGCTGCAGCGCTGGTCGCTCCGAACAATGGCGCGATTAATTCTTTGCTGAACATGGAGGCATCCGAATTCCCGGATGTCTTTGTTAATATCCTGCACGATCCGCCCTTGTGGACGTCGTTGACGGCGCGGATTATCGCGCTGAGTCTTTTGGCAGTGGTGGTTGCCACGGCCTGGCGTTCAAGCGAGCCCTGGAAGATCGCCTCGGTGGGGATCTTTACGACGTTGATGGCTACCAGCAGTATTTTGTGGGATCACTATGTGCTGATCGCCGCATTGCCGCTGCTGGGTGTGCTCGCGCGCGGGCACGGCTGGGTGCTGTATTTGGTGCCAGCCTGTGCCGTGTTCGCATTTCCCCCGCTAGCAGCACTCGATTCGGACCGGTGGTTCATGCCAGCCGCGCTGACGACGATGGTGTCGTCGGTTCTCGTATTGTGTATTGCCGAATGGCGGCGCCCGAAAATACAACGCCGACTACGACGTCGGCCTGGCAACGCAAGCCTGGTGCAGTGACTGGTTAGACATTCACGCTAGACTGGCAACGAAAACGGTGGCACGCCCACACGCCGTGGCACGCCCACACTCCGAGTCGCTAAAGGAAGTGCAATGCCCAGAGTCGTAGTCAATGTCATGCCCAAACCCGAGATCCTCGACCCGCAAGGCAAAGCCGTATTGCAGGCCTTGGGCCGCATCGGAGTGACAGGTGCCAGCCAGGTGCGCCAGGGCAAGCGTTTTGAACTCGACGTCGACGAGACCGTGACTGAAACCGAAATCCAGGCGGTAGCCGAAAAATTGCTGGCTAACACGGTTATTGAGGATTTCGAGATCGTCATCGAAGAGCGCGATGCCGACGCTACTGCAGCTGCCGACTCCGCCGAAAACTCTCGGGGTGAGCGTTAATGAGCCCAACCATCGGTGTCATTACCTTCCCGGGGTCGCTTGATGACGTCGACGCCGCCCGCGCTGCCCGCCTGGCCGGTGCCAACGTGGTGGAGCTGTGGCACAACGACAATGACCTACACAACGTCGATGGTGTCATCGTCCCCGGCGGATTCAGCTACGGAGATTATCTACGTTCCGGTGCAATCTCCGCGTTGTCGCCAGTCATGCAGGCCGTGATCCCAGCAGCCCGCGAAGGCATGCCGACGCTAGGGATCTGCAATGGCTTCCAGATCCTGACTGAGTCCGGTTTGCTGCCGGGAGCGCTCACCCGCAACCAGCACCTGCACTTCCACTGCGTGGATACTTACCTGGAAGTTGCGAACGCCAATACTGCGTGGACCAGCGAATATGAGCAGGGACAGAAAATTTTGATCCCAGCCAAGCACGGCGAGGGCCGTTTCCAAGCCGATGCTGCCACCATCGAGCAGCTAGAAGCAGAAGGCCGCGTGGTATTCCGCTATACCGACAACTTCAACGGCTCGATCAACTCCATCGCCGGGATCACCAACGAGGCCGGAAACGTCGTTGGTTTGATGCCCCACCCGGAGCACGCTGTTGAAGCTTTGACTGGGCCTTCTGTCGACGGCCTGGGCATTTTCCGTTCCGCACTCAACGCTTTGAGCGCCGAGAAGCTCTAAGGAGACACACCTATGGCCCACGTCGCCAATGACGCTGTTGCGAATAAAGTCGTTAACGATACCGTCGAGCAAGCCCAGCAAAACCCTGACCAGGAACAACCGTATGCTGCGCTGGGTTTGAAAGACGACGAATACGCGCGCATCAAAGAAATCCTTGGCCGTCGCCCTACCGATGCCGAGCTGACCATGTATTCCGTGATGTGGTCCGAGCACTGCTCGTATAAATCCTCGAAGGCGCACCTGCGCTACTTCGGCGAGACCATGACCGAGCAAATGGCAGAAAAGATCCTCGCCGGCATCGGTGAAAACGCCGGTGTGGTCGATGTCGGTGATGGCAACGCGGTGACTTTCCGCGTGGAATCGCACAACCACCCTTCCTACGTCGAGCCTTACCAGGGCGCTGCCACGGGCGTGGGCGGCATCGTCCGCGACATCATGGCGATGGGTGCACGCCCGATTGCCGTGATGGACCAGCTGCGTTTTGGTCCAGCAGAAGCCCCGGATACCTCCCGCGTGTTGCCCGGAGTGGTGCACGGTATCGGCGGTTACGGCAACTCGCTGGGCTTGCCGAACATCGGTGGCGAGACCGTCTTTGATGAATCCTATGCGGCTAACCCACTGGTCAACGCGCTGTGCGTCGGCAAGCTGAAGGTGGAAGACCTGAAGCTGGCCTTTGCCTCGGGCAAGGGCAACAAGGTGATGCTGTTTGGTTCCCGCACCGGCTTGGACGGCATCGGCGGTGTCTCCGTGCTGGCTTCGGAATCGTTCGACGAAGGCGCAGAGCGCAAGCTGCCCGCCGTGCAGGTGGGCGACCCGTTTGCCGAAAAGGTTTTGATCGAGTGCTGTCTGGAGCTTTACCACGCCGGAACCGTCGTGGGTATCCAAGACCTGGGTGGTGCCGGCCTGGCCTGCGCCACCTCGGAGTTGGCTGCAGCCGGTGACGGCGGCATGGAAGTCAACCTGGATGCGGTGCCGCTGCGTGCAGAAAACATGAGCGCTGCCGAGATTCTGGCCTCGGAATCCCAGGAACGCATGTGTGCCGTCGTGGCCCCAGAAAACGTCGATCGTTTCCGCGAAATCTGCGCGAAGTGGGACGTGACCTGCGCGGAAATCGGTGAAGTCGTCGATGGCAAGCACCTGGTGATCCGCCACAACGGCGAGATCGTCGTGGATGCCCCTGCCTACACCATGGCCGATGAAGGCCCAGTCTACGAGCGCCCGTATGCCCGCCCAGAATGGCAAGATGAGCTGCAACAGTTCGGCGGCGTCGACAAGCCCACCGGTGCGCAGCTGCTGGAAGGCTGGAAGAAGATGCTGGCCTCGCCAGCGCTGTGCTCGCGCGATTTCATCACCGAGCAATACGACCGCTACGTGCGCGGCAACACCGTGGACGCGTTGCACTCGGATGCCGGCGT
Source organism: Corynebacterium drakensteinense (assembly GCF_041224285.1). Classification (NCBI taxonomy): domain Bacteria; kingdom Bacillati; phylum Actinomycetota; class Actinomycetes; order Mycobacteriales; family Corynebacteriaceae; genus Corynebacterium; species Corynebacterium drakensteinense. The sequence goes on along the minus strand of NZ_JAXOFP010000016.1, from coordinate 27,516 downwards.
GCTGCGGATCGACGAAGAAACCCACCGTGGCGTGGCGGTTTCTGCGGACTGCTCCGGCCGCTACACCAAGTTGGACCCGAACATGGGTGCACGCTTGGCGCTGGCAGAGGCCTACCGCAACGTTGTTGCGAAGGGCGCGAGCCCAGTGGCGATCACCAACTGCCTGAACTTCGGTTCGCCGGAAAACACCGACGTCATGTGGCAATTCCGCGAGGCCGTCCATGGCCTTGCCGACGGCGCGGTGGAGCTGAAGCTGCCGGTTTCTGGCGGTAACGTCTCGTTCTATAACCAGACTGGCGAGGAGCCAATCTTGCCGACGCCCGTCGTCGGTGTGCTGGGCGTATTTGACGACGTGCGCAAGTCCGTTGGGCACCGTCCGGATGCCGGTCAAAAACTCGTGTTGTTGGGCGAGACCAAGGAAGAATTCGGCGGCTCGATCTGGCAGCAGGTTACCGGCGCTGGTTTGAATGGTCTGCCACCGCAGGTGGACCTGGACAACGAAGAGCGCCTGGGTGCGGTCATGAGCAACGCAGAAGCGGCCGGGATCACCGCTGCCCACGACCTTTCCGAAGGCGGGCTGGGGCAAACGCTGGCAGAGATGTGCTTTGACGGCGAGGTCGGTGCCACGGTGGATCTGTCCGCTGTGCACGCTGATGCTGCCACCGCTCTGTTTTCTGAATCGGCCTCGCGCATCTTGGTGGCCACCAACGACGTTGCCGCCACCCTGGATGCTGCGAAGAAAGCTGGCGTTCCTGCCACAGAGATCGGACAGACTACCGCGGAGCAAACTCTGCAGGTGGCAGACGATATTTCGGTATCGGTCGACGAGCTGCGCACCGTGTGGGCAGCCACGCTGCCTGGCCTGTTCGGTGGGGCAACCGGCGCCAATTCGGTGCTGGACTAGACGGATCGGCAGAATGCGGGAAGAGCGAATCTGTCCGCTGAGGGAAAGAGTTGCCCTGCGTCAAAAGGCTTGCTCCGCATTTGCCGCTCGTCGTATTAAAGATTTGCCCCGCATTCGCCGCTCGTCGTATTAAACTAGGGGCGTGATGAACAACGCCTCTTCTGTCTCGCAATCTACCGACGGCGACCGGCTGGTCCAGCGCAGCTTTTTCATGGTTGATCGCGGGCCTCGCCCGGTCACTCGCGGCTGGTTCCACACCGTCGCGGCTATTCTCATGCTGGCGGCCGCCAGTGTTCTCACCACGTTTTCTTGGATGCGTTTGGAATGGTGGGAAGCGCTCGGTGTGACCGTGTATGGCTGCGGCCTGATAGCGCTGTTTGCAGTTTCTGCGCTCTACCACCGTATTCCGTGGGGCAAACAGAAAACCGTGCAGGCCTGGCGTCGTGCTGATCACGCTATGATCGCGGTGTTCATTGCCTCGACCTACACCCCGTTTTGCTTGATCGTGCTGCCAGAAGCCTGGTGGCTGTTAGCCATCGTCTGGGGCGGTGCGGTGACCAGTGCGGTGATGAAATTCTTCTGGCTTTCCCGCCCACGCTGGGTGGATGTTGCCATTTACATCACCTTGGGCTGGCTGATCGTGCCGCTGGTCTCACAACTCTGGACCAACGCCGGGCCAGCCGTGGTGTGGCTGTTGCTCGCGGGCGGAATCGTCTACACCGTTGGCGCGGTGGCCTATGGTCTGAAATGGCCGGGCCGGAACGCGCGGATTTATGGTTATCACGAACACTTCCACACCGCGACGATTATCGCCGCGATCTTCCACTTGGTGGCAGTGTGGATCATCGTTGCCGGCGCGTAGAATCCAAGAATTCTAATGTACTCGAAGCCGCATCTCTTTTATGGGATAGGCGGGTTAATAGACAAAAGTGTGTCTGGTCGGGGCGTTGACCAGAATATTGTGTCTTTTTTACAAATAGGGCCGCTGAAACCGGCCTTTTTCGTCCACTATTTGTAAAAAAGACACCATAGACATGATTGTCGGCAGATATGATTGCCGGCGACTCGTATCAAAGCATGAAGATTCGCAAGAAAGCTAAAAGAAAGCTTTTGAGGTCAAACTCTGTGAAAAAACCTGATCCTGCCAAAGCCCGCGCGGCAGTACTTGCCATCGCAGAATGGATCGCTGCCGATTCCCCTGCGGCCGCACGTGCGGCTGGGGTGGCCCAACCCAGCCGCTCCCAGCTTGCCGACGCCGTGCGCCACACCGCGCGTCTACTCGCCGCCGATGCTCCCGGGCATAGCGTGGAACTGCGCGTGCCACCGTTTGTCGCGGTGCAGTGCATTGACGGACCGCGCCACACCAGGGGAGTGCCACCAAACGTCGTCGAGGCCAGCCCGCATACTTGGTTGCGTTTGGCGACCGGACACATCGGCTGGGACGAGTTGGTGGGCGCGCTAGAAACAACAGCGTCGGGCACTCGCGCTGGAGAGATTGCGCAGTGGATGCCCGTCGTCAAGCTCTAAAGCGGTGCAGCGATTAGATCAGCAATCAGACACAGCAATCAGACAGAGCGAGCAGATAGACCGATCAGACAGTGATGAACACGCGCCTGGCCCCGGCGGCGGTGGCGAAAAATCACCCCTGCTGGCAGATGTTAGCGGTTTATCCCAGCAACCGTTAAGATGAACTGCGTGGTAGCCAAAACATTTACTGACCATGCTAATCATGATGATTTCGATGATCACGGCGAAACCAAACCACGCGAAGAATGCGGCGTATTTGGCGTGTGGGCGCCGGGGCAAGAAGTCTCGAAGCTAACTTACTTTGGCCTCTACGCCATCCAGCATCGTGGCCAAGAAGCAGCTGGCATGGCTGTCGGTGGGGAAGACCGCCTGCTCGTGTTCAAAGACATGGGGCTGGTCTCGAATGTTTTTGATGAATCCCTGCTGGAATCCCTCCAAGGCGACGTTGCCATCGGACACAACCGCTATTCGACGGCCGGCGGTAAAGAATGGGCGAACGTGCAGCCTATGTTCGGCACCTCGAAAAACGGCACCGACGTCGCCCTGGCGCACAACGGCAACCTGACCAATTACCTGGAACTTCGCACCATGGCCGAAGAGCGTGGTGTGATCACTGAAGGCGATACCTCCTCGGATACGGCCGTGATGTCGGCGTTGCTTGCCGACGATGTCAGCGAAGAAAAATCAGTTTTGGAATCTGCCGCGCAGCTTCTGCCGAAGGTGCAAGGCGCGTTTTCGCTGACGTTCACTGATGGCAAAACCTTATATGCTGCTCGTGATCCGCATGGCGTGCGCCCGCTGGTGCTGGGCCGTTTGGAGCGCGGCTGGGTCGTGGCCTCGGAAACCTGCGCGTTGGATATCGTCGGCGCGCAGTTCATCCGCGAGATTGAGCCGGGCGAGTTGATCGCAATTGATGAAGCCGGTGTGCGCACCCAACGCTTCGCGGAAACCACGCACAAAGGCTGCGTTTTTGAATACGTTTACCTGGCACGCCCAGATTCCACGATTCGCGGTCGCAACGTGAATGCCACCCGTCTGGAGATTGGTAAGCGCCTGGCACAGACTCACCCAGCCGATGGTGATTTGGTGATCCCGGTGCCAGAGTCCGGTACCCCCGCTGCGGTGGGCTACGCCCGCGAATCTGGCATTCCTTTTGGCCAAGGTCTGGTGAAAAACGCTTACGTGCAGCGCACCTTCATCCAGCCGACGCAAACACTACGCCAGTTGGGTATCCGCTTGAAGTTAAACCCGCTGCGCGAGGTCATTGAGGGCCAGCGGTTGGTGGTGGTGGATGATTCTATCGTCCGCGGTAACACCCAGCGCGCACTGATCAAGATGTTGCGCGAGGCCGGCGCTGCCGAGGTACACGTGCGGATTGCCTCGCCACCGGTGAAATGGCCATGCTTCTACGGAATCGACTTCGCCACCCCTGCCGAGCTGATCGCGAATATCGGTGGGGATGACTCGCTGGAAGGCATGACTGAAACCATTCGCACGGCCATCGGCGCCGATAGCTTGGGCTTTGTCTCTATCGACGAGATGGTGGCGGCCACGGAGCAGCCAGCGCATCAGCTGTGTACCGCGTGTTTCGACGGCAAATACCCACTGGGGTTGCCAGAAGGCAACAGCAACGCCGATGCGGTGCGTACGTTGTTGGGCACCCCGGAAATGCCGAAGTCGGCGGCATCGTCGCACTCTTCGCAAAGCTAGACCTACGCGTAGCAAAGCTAGAGCTACGCGTAGCGGCAACCACGCGAACAACTGAGCCAGAAAATACCTTCAAGCGCAAATTACAAGGATAAAAAACGATTATGACGAATTCTTCTCAGCCTGGTGCACAGCCGGATTCCCCCACTTATGCCGATGCCGGCGTGAGCGTCGAAGCCGGTGAGCAAGCCGTTGAGCTGATTAAGCCACACGCCAAGCGCGCAACCCGCCCAGAGGTCCGCGGTGATCTCGGAGGTTTTGCTGGCCTGTTCGCGTTGGGTAACTACCGCGAGCCACTGCTCGCTTCTGGTTCCGATGGTGTGGGCACGAAACTCGTGGTAGCCCAGGCGATGGATAAGCACGACACCATCGGCATCGATTTGGTGGCGATGTGCGTGGATGACCTGATCTGCTGCGGTGCCGAGCCACTGTTTTTGCAGGACTACCTGGCCATCGGCAAGGTACACCCGGAGAAGGTTGCGGATATCGTCGGTGGCATTGCTGAAGGCTGCGTAACCGCAGGCTGCGCATTGCTCGGTGGCGAAACCGCGGAGCACCCAGGTGTGATGGGGGAAAACGATTACGACGTTTCCGCCACCGCCGTCGGCGTCGTCGAAGCCGACGAGGTTCTGGGGCCAGAAAAAGTCAACGAAGATGACGTGGTGATCGCCATGGCATCGTCAGGGCTGCATTCCAACGGCTATTCGCTGGCGCGCCACGTCTTGCTGGAACAAGCGCAGTTGCCATTGGACGGCCACATCGAAGAATTTGGCCGCACCCTGGGCGAAGAACTGCTGGAGCCGACCCGAATTTATGCCAAGGACTGCCTCGAGCTGATGTCCGAGTGCTCGGTATCGGTATTCTGCCACGTCACTGGCGGTGGCTTGGCGAAAAACCTGGAACGGGTCATCCCCGAAGGTTTGGCTGCCGATGTCTACCGCACCACCTGGACTCCGGGCCCGATCTTCCGCAAGATCGCCGAAACCGGCAATGTCAGCCTGGAAGCCATGGAAGAAACCTTCAACATGGGCGTGGGCATGATCGCAATTGTCGCACCGGAAGACCGCGACCGCGCTTTGGCAATGCTGACTGCTCGCCACATCGACGCCTGGGAGTTGGGTACCGTGCGCACAGTTGATGGCGATGCACCGCGCGTCGTCATGCACGGTGAGCACCCGCAGTTCTAGCTGGTCACGGGGCTAGCTGGCCGTGGCCTCGCCGGAGTTCTGGCCTAGCCCCGGGCTTGCAGTATCCACGCAACTACCCCTCCCGGAAATGCAGGTGGTTTTCCTGCTATATCCGGAAGGGGTGTGAACGGGGTAGAAAAACTACAGCCCAGCTACCACGGTTTCGCGGGAAGCCGAATGGCTAGTCTTCGTAGCGATCCGAGTCGTAGTCATCATCGGAATCTTCCGACCAGCCACGTCCCGGTGGTTGTGAGGCGAGCTCTTTCTGGAGCGAGTCCAGATCCATTGCTGGGGAGTTGTACTTCAGCTCCCGGGCAACTTTAGTCTGCTTTGCCTTTTGGCGTCCTCGACCCATAGCCATGACCCCCTTTGGGTTAAGGGCAATCCAGGGAATTCGGATGCCCCATCTGCTTTTTATTCGTCCTGTGTTACAGGATAGAGCAAAACCGCGAAAAATTCTGCAACGGGGGATAATTAACGTCCACGCAACTTGTTAATCGCCGCGCGACCTGCCTTTTCTCCCTCTTCTACTGGGATGGATTCTGCGTCGATGCTTGCCGCAACATCACCAATGTTGACTTGTCCAGCATCCAACGCGGAGCGCTTGACCACGCCCAGTGCGATCGGGCCATAATCGCAATCATCGATCACGGTGCCGAGCTTGCCGACGCGGCGACCTTTCGCTTGAATATCCGCACCCGGGGTGGGCATGAAGGGCGCCGAACCGTCCAAATGCAGCAACACCAGAAGCCGGGGGCTGCGGCCCAGATTTTCTACCCGGGCGACGGTTTCTTGCCCGCGGTAGCACCCTTTTTCTAGGTGAACTGCACCGATGCGATCGCCGCGGCCAATCCAATGCGGGATCTCATGCGGGATGGATTTCTCGTCCAGATCCACTGATTCCGCTTCCAAGGCTTTGACGCGCTCGGCGGTATAGGCCATCAAGCCAGCCAGTTGCAGCCCGGAATTTTCCAGCTCCGCGGTGGCAGCCTCGAGTTCTGCGCGGGGCACCGCGATATCGGTTCGGCTGGTTGTCCACAGGCCGGTGGTGGTCACAGAACCGGAAGCACCAGCGGTTGCATTCGCGGCACCAGCGGTGCGTTTTGTCGAAAGCTTGCGCGAATAGACCGCCTGCGATGGCAGTGTGAGCTCGGCAGGCCCGCCCAGAACCGTCAGGATCGCGAGTTCGACTTCGTCGATAGTGACCTTCGACCAGAAGATCATCTTCTGCAAGAAATCCCGCAGCGAATCGAATTGGCCGGCCTCGCAATCGAGGTAAAATGCCAGGTTGTCGCCAGCAGCGTCGGAATCATCACTGGTCACCGTGATATCCATGGTGTGCAGGATGCGCCCCTGGGTATCTAAATCCAAAGCAGAGCCAGACCAGCCAGCGCTGACGTCGTCAAGCTTTTGCGAAAGCAGGTTATGCAAGAACGCGGCGGCTTCCGGGCCGGTCACTTTTAATACTCTCCGATGTGAGCGGTCGATGATCGCGCCGGTGGATTCTATTGCCCGTTGCTCGTTCAGCGGTTCGCCATAATGCCAGGCCACCCCGGCTACATCCGCGTGCGGGGGATCTTCCTGATAAGCCATAGCGTTCGGGCGCTCGAGCAGTACAGAACGGTATTGCGTAGTCACACCACCATGGTAGCGCCAGATCCTTGGCATAATCCATGACATGTGTGAGCAATCGCCAGCAGCTAGCGCCCAGCCCATCGTCTACACCCTGGATGTGCAGGCTGAAACGGTTCATCGTCACGACCCCAGCCAGCCCGTGGTGTATTGGGATGATGCTGCAGTAACCCGCGGGGAGGCCGTGTTTGAATCGGTGCTGGTGCGCGCAGGGCGCGCGGCGAATCTGCGGCGCCACCTGGATCGGTTACAGCGTTCGGCGCAGCGACTGGATTTGCCGGTCCCGCAACGTGATTTGTGGCAGGAAGCGACCGCGGCGGCCGTTGCTGATTGGCAGGAGCAGTTTCCGGCGAGTGTACAGGTGCCGGATGCGAAATGCACCTGGACGTATTCGCGTGGTCGGCAGCATGCCGCCCGTATCAGCAGGGACAACAACGACGAGGCCCATAACGACGAGGCCCATAACGACGCGACCCACAGCAGCTATCCCACCCCGACCGCCTGGCTGGTGATCACCCCGGTGCCAGATTCTGTGTTCCAGCAACGCCGCGATGGTGTGCGCGCGCAGTTAGCACCGCGCGGCTGGTCGACGACGGTGGGGGCGAAAACGGTCAATTACGCTGCCACGATGTCTGCGCTGCGCCAAGCTCGCGGCTTCGACGACGTCATTTTCGTGGACCCGGCAACCGAGCGCGTGCTGGAAGGTGCGACCTCGACGGTACTGATGGTCGTGCAGGATACGACGAGCGGGAAGCGCAGCTTAGTAACCCCAGAAGGCGATGTGCTGGCTGGTACCACCGTCGCTGCTGTATTCGACTATGCGCAGGAGTGTGGGTGGGCATGCGAAAACCGCCCGGTCACAGTCGCGGAACTGTACCAGGCGGAATCGGTGTGGTTGGTCTCTTCGGTGCGCATCGCGGTGCGAGTGACCGACCTCGGTGGCACGGTGTTGCCCGAACCTGCCAACCACGAAGAAATTCGGGAACTCATTGTGCACGCGTTGAGCGTCTAGCCCGGCTACGTGCATAATTGCTGGGCTCAGCGGGTCAAGCAAGTGACCTGCTACGTGCAATGAGCCAGCTGCGTGCGCTTAACAGCCGCGTGCAATTAACCAGCGACGCGCTGCAGCTGCGCAGACATGTATGGAGCCAGCTCGCCGTCGGTGACGCGCTCGTCAACCCAGCCCAGATCATTATTCGGCATCAGGCCGTAGAGGCGCTTGCCGGGGCCGAGCGTCTTCGGGCCGGTTTCGGTGACCATGGTCGAAGCTGATTCCAGCTCCCAGGAACGCTCGTTGTGTGGCTGGCCGTACATGATCTCCACGATGCCGTCGGAGGAGGTATAGGTCAGTTCCATGGCGTCTTTGCCGTCGATGCGCAGGTAACCAGTTTCGCGTCGCGAAGCACCCGCTGGCTTGCCATCTTCGTCGATGATCCAGGTGCGGGAATCGTATTTCACGTGGTTTTCGCCGTTGTGGGAGAACGTGATCTCCTGGCCAAAGGTGTGCTGGCCATCAGCGGTCACGGCCTGGCCTTCGCCGCGCCACACACCAATCAGTGGCAGCACTCCCAGCAAGCCGTCGTTGAGGTTCGGGCCGTAACGCAGGTTCGCGGTGTCATCAGGGACTGGCAGCGCGCCCAACCCGGTCTGTGGGATGTTCTTGTGGGCGGTCTTTTTCGCCTGCTGCTCGGCCAGGTTGACGGCTTCGTTGCCATCCAGGCGCATATTTGGGTTTACCTGGTCTTTCGGGTTGTTCTGCTCCTCGGAAGTCATAATTGTAAATTCTACCGTGGCCTGCCCCCGCGTGTAATGGGCAGAACATGCCCAGGTAGCGGCTGTCATGGGCTAACCTAGTAATTCGTGCGCATTTTGTTAATTGCTAATCCGAATTCGACCTCGCAAACCAACGAGTTGTTCCGACGCATCATCCCTTTGGTGCGCAGCATCGATGACTCGCATTTGATCACCAAGTTCACCCATTATGCAGGGCACGCAGAAGATATGACGCGCGGGCTTAGCCGGGAGGATTACGACGTTGTGATCGCCGTCGGTGGCGATGGCACGGTCAATGAGGTCGTTAATGGTTTGTTGGGCAAGGTTGGCGATGATCGTCGTAAAGCATCGCAGGTGCCAGCTCTTGCGGTGATTCCCACCGGTTCGGCGAACGTCTTCGTGCGCGCGCTGGGCTACCCGCTCGATGCGGTACACACCACAGAGCTGCTGGTCAGTCACATTAAGAAGAATCTGCGGCGCCGCATTCGTCTCGGTACCTGGAATGATCGCTGGTTCGCCATCAACGCCGGAATTGGCATAGACGCGGACGTTTTGCACAGCATCGATCGCCTGCGTGAACAAGGCTTCGCGGCCACTCCGCTGCGGTATTTGCGCATCTCGTATCAGGCTTGGCGACGCATTCTGAACGCCCCACCGAAAATCACCGCGGAGGCAGAATCTGCCGACGGGCAAACCCAGCGCATCGACGAAGCCCCGCTGGTATTTGCCTCGAATACGAATCCGTGGACGTTTTTGGGCCCACTGCCGGTGGTCACGAACCCGCGTAATTCCTTCGACAAGGGGCTGGGCACCTTTGGGCTCACCGACCTGCGTGGTTTCGGTGGATTCGTTGGGCTACTGCACTTGTTCGGAGCAGATAGCGCAGGCCGATTGAATAAGTTCACTGATGCTCGCACGCTGCGTTTCGACGACGCCACCCGCATCACCCTGGAATGTGAGGATGAACTGCGCTTTCAAGCCGACGGCGAAACCCAGGGCAAGCTGGCAACGGTGGAGCTGAACAGCATTCCGGATGCGATCGAGGTGTTCTCGCCGGAAGAGATCATCCCCGTCCAACAGCGCGGTGTGTGGGCGGTACTGCGCGACTTGTTCCGGATTTAGTGATAGCTTTCAGCGGGTTTTCTAGCCGCTCTCAGTGGGTTTTCTAGCCGCGCTGCCCGGCTGCGCAGCGTTGCCGACCGGGGAGAGGTGTTCCGGCTGCACGATGACGTTGTTGCGCACGGCCTCGAAGACGATCGAACCGCCTTCTAGGTAGACGGCATCCGCAGCCCGGTCCAATGGCAGTTGCGTGGTATCGACGGTGAGATCAAACGCGGCCAAGGCGGCATCGTCGGCATCCTCCGGGTGCACCGAGGATTGCACGATCTTGGTTGGCCGCAGCTGAAATTCATCGCCGACCAGACGCAGCGTCGCCAAGACCGATACCGGCTCGTGAAACCCCGGTGGACGCCCCTGGAATACTGCTTCGGTCGCGGTGCCACCGCCAGGCGAGATGTTTTTCGGGTGTGAAATTGTCAGATCGCTCATGCCCAGCCATTGCCCCATGGCCACGCCATCAAGACGCAGCGTGCGCCGCATGGATTGCGCGTTCGCGCCGACGAAATCACCGGACCACACCTGGTTGGCCTCAGCTTTGACCCCTTGTAGCGTCACGCCCGTGTTCACCATGCCCACGCCATCGACCTCAACATCCAGCGCGGAAACCCCCACCACGGGCACTTGCGAAGACAGCAGCGCCTGCAAATACGGGATTCCCCCGACATACACCGAGGGGGTAGTTTCTAGCGCGGTCCCTGCTTGCGGAGCATAAGTTTCATGCACCGCATCGGAAATTTTGCGTTCTACATTGGAGGCCACCGCGGTATCACCTGCCCAGGCCAGCCCAACGACACCGGCGATACCGAGGACCCCGGCTGCCAGGCGGGCGGTTTTGCGCTTGACGACGATCGATGACACTCCTCATTCATACCGCATTAGAGTGGGGGCATGGCTAATTGTGAACAATTGCGTTTTCAGCACACCGACCTTGCCAGCGGCGAGGCGAACCCGAAGACCGTCGCGGCGGCAGAAGAGATCTTGCAGCAGGCAGAATCTGCCGACGGTTTCGCTGCGCTGTCTGAGCAGTTCGTCGCAGGGCTGACCGATCCACGAGTTGGGCACCAGCACGTGCTGGTTTTTAACGGCGACGAACTTGTTGGGCTTGCCGGGCTTGAGGAATCCGATGGGGAGATCTCCGCGGAGCTGGTGATCGCGCCGGGGCACCGTCGGCAGGGCTATGGCAACTGCTTGTATGAGCACCTGGCAGAAGCCGTCGACAAGCAAGGCAAAAAGTTGCAGGCATGGGCGCATGGGCAGCTGCCTGCGGCGCAAGCGATTGCAGAAAAGCGTGGCTTGGCGATCGTGCGGCACTTGTTGGTGATGTCAGTGACCGGTCAGGCGCTGGAGAAGGCCGGACAACCGGGGGAAGGCCCGGACGGTTATGTGGCGAAGAATTATCGCGAATCGGTGGAGGCTTTTGGCACCGAGCACGTCGAAGAAAGCTGGATTGCGGCGAATAATCAGGCGTTTTCCTGGCACCCAGAACAAGGCGGTTGGGATCGCGACCGGTTGCATCGCTCCATGGAAGCCGAGTGGTTTGATCCGCAGGACGTGATTTTTCTGTGGGATGTCGGTGCTGCTGGTTCTAGTGCTGGTGCTGCTGGTTCTAGTGCTGGTGCTGCTGGTTCTAGTGCTGGTGCGGATGACGCTCCAGGCGCAGCCGTCGACAAGCGCCCTGTTCTGGCGGGCTTCCACTGGACGAAATGGCATGGTGTCGCTGCAGAGACCGATACCGCTACCGGCGAGGTCTACGTGATCGCGCTGGCGAGTGAGTACCAGGGGCGCGGATTGTCTGGTTACCTGTTGCGACGCGGCATTAAACAAATGGTGAATAAAGGGGCAACAGAAGTCATCCTGTATGTCGAAAAAGATAATGAATCCGCGGTGCGGGTCTATGAAAAATCTGGTTTCGACATCGCGGAAAACCACGTGGTTTATGCCGCAAGCAGCAACAACGATGCTGAAAACTAGCAGTTGTGCCCGGTTTTTAACCCGACCATAAAGGTTTACAGAGACTTCATGTGAAGTCCACAGTGATGTTCCGTCCTGGTTACATACGACTCTTATTGTGGCTTTTTGTGAGCGCGTTAACGCACTAACGCACCAATGCAACAACGCACCAATGGCATGTTCAAACGGCATGTTTAACGGGCACTCACAGAACGCTGAGCAAGCAGAATTCGTAATTCCAGGAAGGTTCCCATGACTCTGACCCACCGCACTGGTCTATCCCGTAACGCACTGCGCACAACTTCTGCAGTAGTGGGAGCGGTTGCGCTTTCAGCATCATTGATCGCGTGTTCGGAAGTAGACGAAGCCGCCAGCACCGCTGGTGATGCAGCAGGCAATGCAGCAGGCAATGCAGACAATGCCGGTGATGCTGCGGGCGGCTCCGGCGATTACACCGCGAGCGGCGAACTTATCGCCGAGGGTGCATCGTCACAGCAAAACGCCATGGACTACTTCGGCGTACGCTTCAACACCTTGACCGACGCCACGCTCGCCTACAACCCAACCGGTTCCGGCTCCGGGCAAACCGAGTTCATCGCCGGAAATGTTGACTTCGCAGGTTCTGATTCCCCGCTGAAAGACGAGCAAATTGCAGACGCCGCGGATCGCTGCGAAGGCAACGACGCTTGGCACCTGCCGATGGTCATCGGCCCGGTCGCCATCGCTTATAACCTCGACGGTCTCGACCAAGAGCTGAACTTGCCGGTAGACACCGTCGCCAAGATTTTCTCCGGTGAAATCACCAGCTGGAATGACCCAGAAATTGCAGACGCCAACCCAGATGCGCAGCTGCCAGACACTGATATCACCGTCGTCTACCGCTCGGATGAATCCGGTACCTCCGATAACTTCCAAAAGTTCTTGACTGCTTCAACTGGCCACTGGGACTCCACTGGTAAGCAGTTCCCGCAAAAAGTCGGTGAGGGCGCTAACGGTTCAAGCGGTGTCACCAGCCAGACCCAATCCATCGATGGTGCTATCACCTACGTGGAATCCGGCTTCGCCGAGCAGTCCGGCCTGGCCATGGCCAACCTGGACTTCGGCTCTGGCCCAGTAGAGCTCAACGCGGATTCGGTTGGCGTGGCCCTGGACAATCTGCAGTTCTCCGATGATGCCGCAGGCGAGCACGACATGGTCGTTGACACCGAAGCTCTGTTCGCGTCTGCGGACGACGGCGCTTACCCGTTGATCCTGACCACCTACGAAATCGTGTGCTCCGCCGGCTACGACGAAGAGACCGAAACCCGAGTGAAGGACTTCCTGAACGTCGTACTGGAGTCTCAAGACGACGAGCTAGCGAATTCCGGCTACATCCCAGTGACCGGCGAGCATTTGCAACGCCTGCAGGCTGCCGTCGAAGCCATCGGCAGCGCATCCTAAGCGCTGATTTTCGCGGGACTACGCACGACGAATTACGGGAATAAAGGAAAGCCCAGCAATGTCTAGCCCACAGGCAGCTCCAGCACGCACGCGACTCGGCGATCGCATCTTCCGCATCGCTTCATCTTCCTCGGCAGTGACCATGACGGTGATGATCGCCGCCATCGGCCTATTCTTGGTGTGGCAAGCGGTGCCCGCCCTGAACCGCAACACCGAAGGCTATCTCGGCTTTCTCACCTACGGCCAAGACTGGAACACCTCCGATCCGCAGGAGATGACATTCGGTATCGCTTCCATCTTGGGGTCGACGGTGCTGATCTCCGCGCTCGCCTTGCTGATCGCGATGCCCATCGCACTCGGCATCGCGATCTATCTGACCAGCTACGCACCCGCGCGCCTGATCAAACCACTCGGGTCTTTGGTGGACATGCTCGCCGCTATCCCGTCGATTGTTTACGGCCTGTGGGGCTGGCAGGTGCTGGGGCCGAAGCTTTCAGCGTTCTACGAATGGCTGCACGGCTGGGCGGGCGGGTTTTTCCTGTTCAGCGTGTACCCGAACTCGCCGTCCTTCGCCACGGGCCGCAATATTTTCACCGGTGCCATCGTCTTGGCAATCATGATCCTGCCGATCATCGCCGCCACCACCCGCGAAATCTTTCACCAAACCCCAGCGGGCCAGATCGAAGCCGCCCTAGCTTTGGGCGCCACCCGGTGGGAAGTCGTGCGCATGACCGTGCTGCCTTTCGGTTTTTCCGGCTATATCTCCGGTTCCATGCTGGGGCTGGGTCGCGCGCTGGGCGAGACGATGGCGCTGTACATGATCGTCTCGCCACTGACCGAATTCCGATTCACGCTTTTCGACGGCGGCACCACCTTCGCCACGCTGATCGCGAATGCCGCCCCAGAATTCTCCAACCCGCTGCGCGCCGGGGCATATATCTCCGCCGGATTGGTGCTGTTCTTGCTCACCTTCGTCGTCAACGCAGCGGCACGCTCGCTGGTGGTGAAAAACTCAGGGCAAAAAGCTCCGAAGTCGAAAGCAGCAAAGGCAGTGGCTACCACGAAGAAGGACGCATGATGAAGCTAAAAAACGCTGGGCTGCCCAGCAAACGTCGCACTGCCGACAGAATGGCCACCATCTGCGTGTGGGCAGCAGTCGCGATTGCACTTATCCCGCTGGTCTGGGTGCTGTGGGAGGTTGTCTCTCGCGGCTTACCGACGATCCTCGATGCCGGTTGGTGGCAGTATTCGCAGCGCGGCATTCGCTTGCATGATTTCGGCGGAGGCGCGATGCACGCCATCGTCGGCACTCTCGTGCAGGTCGCCATCGCCTCGGTGATCTCCATCCCGATCGGCATTCTCACCGCGATCTACCTGGTGGAATATTCTAGCGGCGGCCCACTGGCACGCTTGACGACGTTCATGGTGGACATTTTGTCGGGAGTTCCTTCCATCGTCGCCGCCCTGTTCGTCTACGCCCTCTGGATCACGGTGCTCGGTTTTGAACGCTCTGGTGCTGCGGTGGCGCTGTCGCTGGTGCTGCTGATGATCCCGATCGTGGTGCGTAACTGCGAAGAAATGCTGCGTGTGGTGCCGATGGAGCTGCGTGAATCTGCCTACGCGCTGGGTGTTCCGAAGTGGAAAACCATCGTGCGCATCGTGCTCCCCACAGCAATGTCGGGTATCGGCACCGGGATAGTCCTCGCAATCGCTCGCATCATGGGCGAATCCGCACCTGTGCTGATTCTGGTGGGTTCGACGTCTTCCTTGAACGTCAACCCATTCGGTGGTCCGCAGTCATCGCTGCCACTGATGATGCTGGATATGTACAAAGCCGGCACTTCTGATGAAGTCGCCGCCAAACTCTGGGGCGCAGCGTTGACACTGGTGCTGTTCGTCGCTGTGCTCAACGTCATCGCCCGGGCAATTTCAGCCAAATTCTCCGTCAAGACCGGCCGTTAACCGCTCAACTCACAAGGTGTTCAAAAACTATGTCCACACAGCCAGAGCAAGATTCCAAACTCGTTTTAGAAGACGTCAACATTTATTACGGCGATTTCCACGCGGTACAAAACGTCAACCTGGATATCCCTTCCCGCGCAGTCACAGCATTCATTGGGCCGTCGGGCTGCGGTAAATCCACGGTGTTGCGCACGCTCAACCGCATGCACGAGGTCATCCCCGGCGCGAGCGTGCAAGGTCACATTTTGTTAGATGGCCAGGATATTTACGCCAGTGATGTCGACCCAGTGGCGGTGCGCATGAACGTGGGCATGGTTTTCCAGAAAGCCAACCCCTTTCCCACGATGTCGATTGAAGAAAACGTGGTGGCCGGGTTGAAGCTCGCCGGTGTCAAAGACAAGAAGCGTTTGCGCGAGGTTGCAGAAAAATCGCTGCGCGGGGCGAACCTGTGGGAAGAGGTGAAAGATCGTTTGCATAAGCCCGGCGGTGGTTTGTCTGGTGGTCAGCAGCAGCGTTTGTGCATCGCGCGGGCGATCGCCGTGGAGCCAGAGGTGTTATTGATGGACGAGCCGTGTTCGGCATTGGACCCGATTTCCACGCTGGCGGTCGAAGACCTGATTCACAATCTGAAAAAGGATTACACCATCGTGGTGGTCACGCACAATATGCAGCAGGCCGCTCGCGTATCCGACAAAACTGGCTTTTTCTCCCTGGAAGCGACGGGTAAGCCTGGGCACTTGGTGGAATTCACGGATACGAAAACGATCTTTGAAAACCCTGGAAAGAAAGAGACCGAAGACTATATTGCAGGTCGTTTCGGTTAATTGCCGCGTGGTGTAACCGCTGGTGCAGTACTAGTTGCAGCCGGTGCAGTACCAATTTGGTGCCGCACCGGCTTTTTCCGTGCGTTGAACTTTCCGTGCGTGGAATTTTTCCCGTGCGTTGAACTTCCCGGGTGTTGAACTCTGTCAGTCGCTGAACTTGTTAGTCGCTGAACTGAGAGCGGTGGAAATGCGAATTCAGGAAGCCGTCGGGCAGCTTCCCAGTAGCCAAGAACACGATGCGCGCGCACACATTGACGCAGTGGTCGGCATAGCGTTCGTAATACCGCGCCAGCATTGCTACATCCACAGCAGCACGCGAGCCGTGCGACCAACCCTCGGAAGTGGTGACGTCCAACAGCTTGGCGTTGAGCTTGTCGACGGCATCGTCGTCGTTATTCATAGCGGTGTTCAGGCCACCCTGTGGCTCCTTGAGCACAGCGTTAGTCTGCTTCGCCATGTCGTCGACAAGCTCGGCTAGCTGCGCGAAATCAGCCACCACAGATTCTGGTAGCACGCGTTCTGGGGCGCGGCGCAACACAGCCCGGGCGATGTGGGTCGCCAGCGCCGCCATGCGCGTGAAATCCTCCACGATATAAATCGAAGAGACCACCTGACGCAGCTCGGAAGCAACGGGGTTTTCTAAGGCAAGCAGCTCGAAAGCTCGGGCTTCGCTGCGTTCGCGAATCACGTCGAGGTCTGTGGCGTATTTTATGGCCTGGTTAGCAGGTTCTCCGGCAGCTGTAGGTTCTGCGAGTAGTGCTTGAGACGCCGATTCCATGACGTGGTGGACGGTATCGCTGAGTTCGATGATGTCTTCGGCGAAATTTTCTAGGGTTTCTCGATATGCAGTACGCATAAATTCGAGACTAAGGACACAATCTTGCTGCCAGGTTGCGGTGAGACTGGAAGAAAATGAAGTTCGGGAAAACTCTTGGTTTCCCCCGCTGTGCTTTTCGCCTTGCCAGTCTTCGCCGTAGCCACGCCGCAGACCTGCCGCGTGCACTAACCGCCCGAGTTCATCGACTCCGCACCGGCAAGCGCGCGGGCATCATCTTGTGGATCATCCAACCAGCCATCCGGCAGCGCCACCTTCGACGGGGAGCCTTGGCGGCCACGAGCGCCATCGGCGTCGTCGGCAAGCGCGGGCGAATCTGCCCACGGCGCGAGCTCGTCGGCAAGCTCTGCCAGCGTCGACACTTTAGCCAGGCGTGCGCGTACCTCGCCGCCGACTGGGTAACCGCGCAGATACCAGCCCATGTGTTTGCGCAGGTCGCGACAGGCACGGTCTTCGCCTTGGTGCTCCGCGAGCAGCTGGGCATGGCGGGTGATGATGCCGGTCAGTTCGCCTAGCGTCGGCGGGCTCGGGATCTCCTCGCCGCGCAGGTGGGCAGACAACTCGGCGAAAAGCCATGGCCGCCCCAAGCAGCCACGGCCGATAACGACGCCATCGCAACCAGTTTGCTCCATCATTGCGGAGGCATCAGAGGCTTTGAAAATATCGCCGTTGCCCAGCACCGGGATCCCGGTGTGCGCGAGATGTTGTTTCAGCGCGGCGATTTGTTCCCAATCTGCGGTGCCGGAATAGCGTTGCGCGGCGGTGCGGCCATGCAGCGCGACAGCCTGAGCGCCTTCGTCGACGGCGATGCGCCCGGCGTCCAAATGGGTGTGGTGTGCATCGTCGATACCGACGCGGAATTTCACCGTGACCGGAATATCAGTGCCTTCGGTTGCTTTGACCGCCGCTGCCACAATCTGGCCAAACAGCCGACGTTTATACGGCAGGGCAGCGCCACCACCGCGTCTGGTGACCTTCGGTACCGGACAGCCGAAGTTCATGTCGATGTGATCGGCCATGTTCTGTTCGACGATCATCTTCGCGGCCGCATACGTCCACTCCGGATCGACGGTATAAAGCTGCAGTGAGCGCGGCGATTCTTCTGGCGCGAAGGTGGTCATGTGCAACGTTTTTTCGTTGCGTTCTGCGAGTGCACGTGCGGTGACCATCTCGCAGACGTACAAACCAGAAACGGTGCCGGTCTTGGCGATTTCTTGTTCCCGGCACAGGCGTCGAAAAGCAACGTTGGTCACCCCGGCCATCGGGGCGAGGACGACGGGGGAAGACAGCCGGTGGGGGCCAATTGTTAAGCTCACAGGCCCTATTGTCGCTAACGACGATGAATCCACCAAACGCAGGTGCTTGTGTGCTGACACATGTGGTGTGAGCGTGCTGTGGCTATGACCTGGATTAGTATCCAACATGAACACAATCACAGTGATCTCCGCTATACTGTCATTGTAGAAACGCTACGCAGCAATTGCGTCCTGGGGCCATGAGTGGTCCCGATTCGGATGCAACTGCACGGCGTGCCTAGACAACGAACGAGAAGTTCCGAACAAGGAGAGATAACGTGGCTGACCGTATCCTTAACGAATTCTTTAAAGACAAGATCACGACCGCTGAGCAAGCTGCCGAGCACGTCAACAATGGCGACAAGATCGGTATGTCCGGTTTTACTGGAGCCGGCTACCCGAAGGCGCTGCCTACTGCGATCGCTAACAAGGCGAAGGCTGCCCACGAAAAAGGTGAAGAGTTCAAGATTGATATGTTCACCGGTGCTTCCACCGCACCGGAGTGCGACGGCGTTCTGGCAGAGGCCAACGCGATTAACTACCGCACCCCGTATAACTCTGATCCAAACCTGCGTAAGCAATTCAACGCCGGTGAGGCCAAGTACCAGGACATTCACCTGTCCCACTTGGGTCTGCAGGTAGAGCAGGGCTTCTTCGGCCGCTTTCAGGTCGCCATCATTGAAGCCACCAAGATCACCGAAGACGGCAAGATCGTGCCATCCTCGGCAGTGGGTAACAACCTGGAGTGGATCGATAACGCCGATAAGGTCATCATCGAGGTCAACTCTTGGCAGTCCGAAAACCTCGAGGGCATGCACGATATCTACCAGATTCCACGCAAGCCGAACCGCACCCCAGTGCCAATCGTCAACGTAGGTGACCGCATCGGTACGCCATACATCGAGATCGACAAGGAAAAGGTTGTCGCTGTTGTCGAAACCGACGCAGCAGACCGCAACGCCCCATTCAGCGAGCCAGATGAAATCTCTGAGAAGATCGCCGCGAACTTCCTGCAGTTCCTTGAGGCTGAGGTCGAGGCTGGCCGTTTGGAATACGACCAGTTCATCCTGCAGTCCGGTGTCGGTAACGTGCCAAACGCTGTGATGGCGGGTCTGCTGGACTCCAAGTTCGAAAACATCACTGCCTACACCGAGGTTATCCAGGACGGCATGCTGGACCTGATCGATGCCGGCAAGATGACCGTCGCCTCGGCTACCTCGTTCGCTCTGTCGCCAGAGTATGCAGAGAAGATGAACGACCAGGCAGACAAGTACCGCGAGCACATCATCCTGCGTCCACAGCAGATCTCTAACCACCCAGAGGTCATCCGCCGCATGGGCCTGATCTCGTCGAACGGTGCGATTGAGGCCGACATTTACGGCAACATCAACTCCACCAACGTCATGGGCTCGCGTGTGATGAACGGCATCGGTGGTTCCGGTGACTTCACCCGTAACGCCTACATCTCGACGTTCATCTCCCCATCCCAGGCTAAGGGTGGCGCGATTTCCGCGATCGTTCCTTTCGCTTCGCACATTGACCACACCGAGCACGACACCATGGTGTTCATCACCGAGTACGGCTATGCCGACCTGCGTGGTCTGACCCCACGTGACCGTGCCGAGAAGATGATTGCGATCGCACACCCTGACTACCGCGATGAGCTGCAGGCGTACTTCGACCGCGCGATGAAGCAGCAGCACGTACACACCCCGGTTGATCTGGAAACTGCGTTTAACTTCCAGCGCAACTTCGAAGAGTACGGCGATATGCGTGGTAAGCAGGACTAATCCCTGAACCAAACTGAGCTTTTGCTCGACACCCCTGCCAGTGTGTGCACACCTGGTGGGGGTGACAGTTTCTAGCCTGGCGTGACAGCTCGACACCCCTGCTGATGCAGTTTCTGCACCTGGCCGGGGTGATTTTTATTTATGTTTGGCATGTATTACTATGGTGAGCTGTTGGGCCTTTAGCTCAGTTGGTAGAGCTGCGGACTTTTAATCCGAAGGTCGCGGGTTCGACCCCCGCAGGGCCCACAAAACAGTTAAACCCCCTGGTCAGGAAATTGATCAGGGGGTTTGCTGTATCTGCTTTGTTCGTGATCCTCGTGATCCTCGGGGTGGGTTGAAGGTGGGGGCGTCGCCCAGAGCATTGTGTCTTTTTTACAAATAGTGAACGAAAAAGGCCGGTTTCAGTAGGACTATTTGTAAAAAAGACACCATAGACATGATTACCGGCGATGGGTTAAGCGGGCTCGGCACCGACGAGTGTGGGCTAGGCACTCACGTCGGCACCTGCGGTGGATTGGAAACCACGCAAGCGCAGGCTGTTGCTGACCACGAACACGCTCGACAGCGCCATCGCTGCACCGGCCAGCATCGGATTCAACAAACCGAGTGCGGCCAGTGGGATTGCGGCGGTGTTATAAGCAAAAGCCCAGAACAGATTGCCTTTGATGGTGCCGAGCGTGCGGCGGGAAAGCCGGATGGCGTCGGTGGCTGCCCGCAGATCTCCACGCACCAGGGTGATATCGGCGGATTCCATAGCCACATCAGTGCCGGTGCCCATCGCCATGCCCAGATCGGCTTGCGCCAGGGCAGGGGCGTCGTTGATACCATCGCCGACCATCGCAACCTGATAACCCTGAGCTTGGTAATCCTCGATCACCGCGACCTTATCTTCCGGCATGACCTCGGCTTTCACGTGGTCGATCCCAACTTCACGTGCCACGGTCTCCGCCACCGCCTGGTTATCGCCGGTCAGCAGCATCGTCTCAATGCCGAGCTCGCGGAATTGCTTTATCGCGGCGGCGCTGGTGTCTTTGACCTGATCGGCGACGGTGAGCACGGCGGCGGGGGCGCCGTCGACAAGCACGGCTAGCGCGGTGTGGCCCTGCTTTTGCGCCTGCACGAACGGCTGCTGCAGCACACCCAGGTCTTCCTTATCTGCCAGGCTCGGCTTGCCGACGGCTACCGTACGCCCGTCCACGACCCCGCGCACGCCAGCGCTGCGGATGGACTCGAAATCGCTGACCTCGCTGAGGCGACCGTCGGCACGCTTGTCTGCTGCTGCGCGGGCGATCGCGCGGCCAATCGGGTGCTCGGATTCGTGCTCCAGGCTTCCGGCGAGGTGCAGCACCTCGCCGCGGTCGACTCCTTCGGCGACGATGACGTCGGCAAGCTCCATCACGCCGGTGGTGACGGTGCCGGTTTTATCTAGGACTACGCGATCAATGCCGCGGGACTGTTCGAGTACCTCCGGGCCTTTGATCAGCACACCCATCTGCGCACCACGGCCGGTGCCCACCAGCAAGGCAGTGGGGGTTGCCAGACCCAGCGCGCACGGGCAGGCGATGATCAGTACAGCGACGGCTGCAGTGAACGCCGCGGCCGGGTCTCCGTCGATGACAAGCCAAGCAAGCAGCGTGATCACCGCGACCACGATGACGACGGGGACGAAAATGCCGGCGATTTTATCGGCGAGACGCTGCGCGGAAGCCTTGCCTGATTGGGCATCTTCGACCATCTGCGCCATCTGCGCCAGCTGGGTGTCTTTCCCGACTTTGCTTGCGCGCACCACCAGCTTGCCGCCGCCGACGTTGATGGTGGCGCCGGCGACGGTATCGTCCGGGCCGGCTTCCACCGGAACGGATTCGCCACTGAGCATTGAGGTATCAATGGTGCTGTGGCCGGATACGATGACGCCATCGGTGGCAATCTTTTCGCCATCGCGGACGACGAATTCATCGCCGACGGCCAGCTCATCGATGCTGATGGTTGTCTCTTTGCCATCGCGCAGCACCGTGACTTCACTGGCACCCAGATCCAGCAGCGCACGTAGGGCGGAACCAGCGCTGCGCTTCGAACGCTTTTCAAAATAACGTCCCAGCAGGATGAACGTGATCACGCCAGCGGCGACTTCGAGGTAGATGTGGCTGAGCCCGTCGCCACGCGAGATGGTGAAATCGAAGCCGTGGCGCATCCCGGCCGCACCCGCGGAACCGAAAACCAGCGCGACAATCGACCATGCCAGTGCCGAGGAGGTGCCCAGCGAGATCAGCGTATCCATGGTCACGCTGCCGTGTTTGAGGTTTTGCCACGTCGCCTTATGGAACGGCCACCCGGCCCACAGCACGACTGGGAGAGTCAACGCCAGGGAGACCCAGCCCCAGTAGTCGAACTGCCAGGCCGGGACCATGGCCAGCGCGATGACGGGCACCGACAGCACCGCTGAGACGATGAGGCGGCGTCGTAAAGAATCCAGCTCGGCTTCGGCCATCGCATCCTGCGGAGCCTGTGAGCCCGGCGTAGTGGTATCCGGGATGAGTTCTGCGCCGTAGCCGGTCTTTTCGACGGTGGCGATCAGCGCGTCGGCGTCTAGGGTGTTTGCGGCGCCGGTGATGGTGGCTTTTTCCGTGGCGTAGTTGACCTGTGCCTGCACGCCGTCGTGCTTGTTGAGTTTCTTTTCGATGCGTGCCGCGCAGGATGCGCACGTCATGCCGGAAATATTCAGCTCGATAGTGGACATAGTGGCCGCAGAGTTGGATGTGGCTGCAGTGCTGGTTGTGGAGACAGTGCTGGCTGTGGACGCAGCGTTGGTCGGGGACGGTGACGATGGTGTCGGAGTGGTCATAGTGGGACATGCTCCTTTGCGCGTTGTTTGTGCATTGCTTTCGCGGTGTCGAGTGCGCAGTTTTATGTGCAGAGTTATGCGCGTTCGGCGGTGTAGCCGGCTTCATCGACAGCGGCGATAATGTCTTGATCAGTAGCTGGGTTTTCTGCGCCTTCGTGGAAGTGCACTGTGAGTACGCCACTGGCGGAGCTGACATCTAAGCCGGAAACTCCGGACAGTTGGGATACTTCTTCGCGTACGGCTTTTTCACAATGCTCGCAGCTCATTCCGGTGACTTTGTAGGTTGCTGCTGGATTGGATGCGTTTTCGGTTGACATCATGAGCCTTTCTGTTGGAGCAATCATTGCGGGACTCTATACTCCTCATATTATACCCCCACGGGGTATGTGGCAAGGGTGGGTGATGGTCTACATTGCTGGTTATGACAAAACCACGCCGCGCACAGCGGCCTTCATGCAAAATACGGACATATGTGCTGTTCACCGCACTGGGATTGAGCTTCAGCTTTGGGGTTGGATCTGGTGTAAGTCCGGTAGCAGCCCACGCGCAATCATCGTTCAGTTCCTCCAATGGAGGTGGGCAAGGTAGCAGGCCAGCTCCACAACCGGCACCACAGCCAGAACGCCCGGAACATCCTGGCCAGCCGGGGCAACCAGGGCAACCGCATAAACCACGACAAGATTTCGACGTCACGATGTTGGGCGATCTGCTGGGCGTCGGCAAGTCCGATGCCGCCGGTTTTTATTCCGGCGACCTGGGGATCATGCGTGAAATCACCCCGGGTAAGAAATTTGCGGTGGTCTTTGGTGATTCTTTCCGTGGCCAGCGTTTTGGGCAAGGTGAATGGATGAGCCCGGTTGGTGTTGTCGCGCAGAAAACCCAGGATGGCCGCATCGAAATCCTGGAGCCGCTGAATGACGGCGCCAAAGCTGAACAGCTGATTCAATATTCCCACGGCAATAACGGTCTGACCGTGATTCCATCCGATCTGCTTAACCTCAATGGCACCCTGTATATGCAGGGCATGTGGAATAAACCATTGGGAAATGTCACGCACACACAAATCTGGAAATCCGTCGACCACGGCGCGACCTGGCAATCCGTCGGCACGATCGACGGCGGCTACAAGGGTGGGCTAATGCAGCTGCTGTCCTGGGAACAAGGCCCGGATGGCTGGATCTATCAGGTGTCGACGAGATTTGGCCGCAAGCACGACG
The DNA here is from genome assembly GCF_041224285.1 of Corynebacterium drakensteinense. NCBI lineage: Bacteria > Bacillati > Actinomycetota > Actinomycetes > Mycobacteriales > Corynebacteriaceae > Corynebacterium > Corynebacterium drakensteinense. The sequence goes on along the minus strand of NZ_JAXOFP010000016.1, from coordinate 3,512 downwards.
TGTACCTGAGCCGCATGCAGCCTGGCGAGCTCACCAACCCGCGCGCTTGGCAACATTTCAACCCGCGGACGGGGCAGTGGGAGTCGGCGTCGACAAGAACCCTGCACCCGGTACTCAGCGAGCCTGTACAGGCCGGAGAAATGTCTTTGCGCTATATCCAAGGTCATTGGGTGCTCGCAATGTTCAACGAGCAGACATTGGCCGTGGAGGTCCGTATTTCCCGCGAGCTGGCGACCGACTGGAACCGTGTGCCGGTGGCAACCATCGTCCGCAACGGACCGTGGAGTCAGCCACAGGGGCCGGATAACTTCTCGCAGCCGTATGGTGGCTACATCACGCCCGGCTCGACCCTGGATAACCTGGATTTGGTGATTTCGCAATGGAACACCTCGAACAATTCGCGCTATAACTCCACGCAATTCAATGTGCGCGGCCTGGATAAATTCTTCGGTATTGAGGGCATTGCGGGCACTGAGGGCATTGAGGGTGCTAACACAATACAGCCACGTGCGCTGCGTTCGGCGCCGGTGCCAGATGTAGACGTTGCGCCGTTCGATGCGGAAGTCCTGGATGTTACCGAGGTGGCTCCTAACGACGCTGCCATACCGCAACTGACCACTGATGAGACCACCACGATCGTCGAACTTGACGACGCCGAAGCTGCCGCGCTGCTGAACTAGCTAACTCTTTACGATCTTGCGGATGGCCTTCATGGCCTCGTCCAGTGTTGCTTCTGCCTGCGGGCCAGACTGCGTGGCAGCATCCGCCACGCAAGAATGGATGTGGTCGTTGAGTAGATCCAGCGAGACATTTTCTAACGCAGAGGTGATCGCGGAGATCTGGGTGATGATGTCGATGCAGTACTGATCCTCGTCGATCATTCTTTGAATGCCGCGGGTTTGACCTTCGATGCGACGCAAGCGCGAAAGGTAGCGGGGCTTGTCGACGCTATAGCCGTGTTCATGGTGGGTGCATGGGCAGTTGTCGTCGGATTGCTGTGCTGCAGGCTTCGCGGCGTTCATGGTGTGTAGATTACTGCTTGCTATAACGTACATACAAGCCGCACAAAACTGCCTTCTGCCTGCTGTTTTGTGGAATATCAAGACATGTACTAATGTATTGCAAGTCGCCGACACCAAGGAAACAAGGTGTTGAACACGCTAGCCCCCATCGTCTAGCGGCCTAGGACACTGCCCTTTCACGGCAGCGGCACGGGTTCGAATCCCGTTGGGGGTACAAAGAGCTTTCTTAATCTCTTTCGCAGCAAGGCCCTGTGGCGCAGTTGGTTAGCGCGCCGCCCTGTCACGGCGGAGGTCGCGGGTTCAAGTCCCGTCAGGGTCGCCATGTGAAATCTCGAGACATCGTTATCGAAACGGTGCCTCGAGATTTTTTCTTTAACTACTTGCCAGCAAGCTTAGGCCTAAGCTCATATTTATGCTTATGTCCAAGACACGCCCAGCTTGTCACTTAAATCGTCGAAAATATGGCGAGCTACCCCCAGGTTTTTCGCGATCGGGCGTTGCTTGCCTGGGCGGCGCCTCTCGTTGTAATACTCACCGGATTCAAAATGAATACCTGGAGTTCCGGCCAAATAAAAAGCCAGGTTATCGCCCCCTACAGAAGGTGCGCTGAGGGCTTTCGCCAAAACGCTGGAATACACCCGGGAGATTATGCCGGATGACGTCTGCGCAAACGACGTTGCGAGTGCTCCAGGGTGAAAAGACACCGCAGTCAGTCCATGCGAGTGGAGATAGCGCGTGAGCAACATATCGCCGAGTTTCGCGTTACCGTAAGCGCGGGAGGAGCTGAAGTGTTGGAAAGTGTTCGGATCGTCTGGCCGGAAATAAGACATCAGCAAATGCGCCACTGAGGCGGTCTGAACGATGGTGGCATCGTTGGCACGGAGTTTATCTTGCAAGAGGGAAGTCAGCAGGAAAGGGGCAACGACGTTGATCTGCCAGGTGCGTTCAAAACCATCAGCTGTGGTTACAGGACCGTCAAAAATCCCACCGGCATTATTCGCCAAGGCGTGAATGTGCTCGAGCTGGCTGAGTTCGTCGGCAAGCTCTCTTACCTCGGTGAGGGAAGAAAAATCGGCGGTGAAATACTCCGCGCCTATAGTATTGGCGACGTTTCGTGTCTTTTCTGGGTTACGCCCGACGATGACGAGTCGATCTTCCGGGCGGGCGTCGTGTAGCGTGCGTGCGGCCGCGGCGCCGATTCCATCTGATGCTCCAGTGATGACGATGGTACGCGGTGGAGGGGTGCCTGGTGTAGGGCTGTAGCGCGCAGGGTTATGGCGTGCAGGGTTGTTTGGTGCAGGATCTTCGGTGGGCATAAGGTGAGTCTAGCGGTGGTTCTTATATGTAGCTTTTATGCCATTTGTAGTGCGGATTTGCTCCGTTTGTGCAGAATCGGTAATCTTAACCATCGTGCGCAACGGAGACTGCACAGTGAACTTTCACTAGACAGCAGGAAATCCTACACACAAAGTTAATATGGCCCTGTGGCGCAGTTGGTTAGCGCGCCGCCCTGTCACGGCGGAGGTCGCGGGTTCAAGTCCCGTCAGGGTCGCTCAGGAAAATCCTTGGTTTCGTCCAATGTTTTCCTTGGCCAGATAGCTCAGTTGGTAGAGCATCCGCCTGAAAAGTGGAAGGTCAGCGGTTCGATCCCGCTTCTGGCCACATTTAGCCCGTCAGAGTGCTGGTAACAGCGCCTGGCGGGTTTTGTGCATGGGGGTATCGAATATTGGACACACTTTTTGTCGTATGACCCGAATCCTCCAAGATTTCGTCCGCATCCCCTTTTGTCGTTTAACCCCAAAAGTGCGTCTGGTCGGGGCGTCGACCAGCGTATTGTGTCTTTTTTACAAATAGGACACCTGAAACCGGCCTTTTTCGTTCACTATTTGCAAAAAAGACACCATAGACATGATTATCGGCATCATGGTTATCGGGCAGGCTGGTATGCCAGGTCTGGCATACTAGGTGGTGTTAGATTCCGTCGAATCAATGATTCGGCACTGTCGATACGCAGGTTTAAGACCTGAGGAGAGATTATGACTGCACATAACCAACAAATCACCGACAACTCTGCTGAGTCCCGGTTTGAGCTCACCGTCGATGGGAAACTAGCGGGCTTTGCCGCGTACAAAGACAACGGCAAAGTTCGCGAATTCAATCACACCGTTGTCTACGAAGAATTCCAGGGCAAGGGTCTTTCCAAGCCGCTGATCAAATTCAGCCTTGACCACGCCCGCGATAACGGTCTGCAGATCGTCCCAACCTGCTCAGCCTTCGAGAAATACCTGCAGAAAAACGAGGAATACCAGGACCTGGTAGCCGAAAACTAATAGCACCACGCAGCTGGGGTTATACGACAAAAAGGGGATGCGGACATTTTTTAGGAATATTCAGAGTAACAGCTTGCGCCGACGCTGATTAATACTTAATCCACCGAACTCAAGCTTGATTCTTCGTTCGTTATAGAACTCGACATACTCATGAATCGCT
>NZ_JAXOFP010000015.1:0-46530 GCF_041224285.1 Corynebacterium drakensteinense | reverse complement strand
GGGGAAGAGGGGTGGGTGGCTATGAAGATGCGTTTTCCATTTTTTGTGTTGAAGTGGAAGAGTCACTGGAAATGGCGTCCATCGGAGCGCTCTTTGTGCATAAAGAAATAACGACGAGGGCTGCCACAGAGAACGGCAAAGCAACAACTACTGAATTAACCCCTTCGCCGAAGATCTCCCAGCCGATCGTTACGGTGACTCCGACGATCATCGACGTGATAGCACCTGATCTTGATGCACGACTCCAGAAAAGGGCAGCCCAAATGACCGGCGTAAGTGCAGCTCCGTACACCGTGTAGGCGTACATCTGCAGAGACAGGAAGGTGGGAAAGAAACTACTTAAGACATAGCCTAGAATTGCAATTACGATCACAGACACTCGGGCAATGCGCAATTGCTGCCCAGCGTCCAAGGTGTCAGTCGATTCTGGTTTTTTATTTCGATGTTGGCCGAGCAGGTCGAAGACGACATTGCCAGAGCAGGTCAGTAGATAAGATGACCCTGTTGTGATGACAAGCGCTAAAGCTGCCGCAAGGATGATTGCCCCAACCCCAGTAGGTGTGAAATCTTCCGCTGCTAGTCCCAATACAGCCATGTCCGGATCTGAGTCTGGGTTAATAATAGATGCAGCGGATGCGAGCAAAATGACCGGAGCAATAATGAATAACCCGCCGATGAAGAAAAATATTGTTGCTCGCTGGGCCGAATTTTCACTTTTCGCTGCGGCAAGACGCTGGTGCATATTTTGATCACCGAGGCACAACAAGAAAGTAGGAAGAAAAAATCCCAGAATCTGCAATGCAGTCAGGTTTCCAGTTACAGATTTCATACTTGGTTCTAACCGGTCAACGTATGAACCGAATCCACCGAAATCCTGAATAAAAATATATGCGAGTGCGAGCAGCAAACCGATGATAATTAACAAGGCGGAAAGAAAATCAGTCCACGCAACGGATTTCAGGCCGCCGGACATTGCAATAAACGTAATTAAGAAAAGAGAAATAATAGTTCCCTGTGATGCAGAAAGCGGCGTAATCAGACTGAAAATATAACCTGCTCCAGTGAACTGGGTAGCGGCGATCCCGATGAAAGCCAATAACACCAAAATGGTCCCAAGAACACTAGCAGGCCTTCCAAACCTACTACGCAAAAGCTCTGGGACCGTGTGGAATGATTTACGACGAATTGTCTTGGCACCGATACCAAGAATTAGTGCTCCGACGAGAGTTCCGAGGAAGAAGAATATGCCGGTCAACGGCCCGTTTTGGAAAGCAAAGCTCGCTCCGCCGATGATCGAGCCGGAACCGACGAAAGTTGTTAGTAACGTTCCCGCAACGACGAAGCTAGGCAGTGATTGTCCGGCGATGACGAAATCTTCGCCACCGTTGACTTCCTTTTTTCGGGAAAACCACGCTGAAATTGCAATCATTAAGGCAAGGTATGAGATGCAAACGATGACGTTAATCATGTCGCTCCTAAGGGCATAGTGTGACGTGTTTAAGCACACTATGCCCTAGCCCACACCTAAATGCAATAAACGTTGCATTTAGGTGATGTTGAAACGTTTCCAGAGATGTTCCATCTGCTCAAGGCTGTCATGCGCGCTCTTTCCCTGTACATGCACGATTTCGCTTAATACCGCCTGTAAGAACGCAACTGCTGCGATCGTTGATGGGAAAATGCGGCCACTGTCGACAGGGAGCGGAATAGTTTCCAACCCTGGATACTTTTGGTGGCTTTGGCTATTTCCAATTTTGAACACATTTTGAGTTTTTTCGCGGGCGAATTCACCGAAACTATCGAGAACTTTCGAATATTTCCAAAGGGAGATGATGATTACAGTATCGGCGGAGGTTACGGCATTAATTGCATTGATCTGCTCGGACGGTGCCCCGAAATGTCCAGTGCAGTGGATCCCGAGAAGCTGTGCATTATGAACAAATTGCTGGCCAACTCCGCTAAAAGTGCCTGTAGACAGAATTATTGTTTTCTGCGAGCTGGTAATTGATGAGGTTAGGCGTTCGATAGTTTTTATGTCTATGGTCTCGGCTAATTCTTGCAGCTTTCGTGCATCCTCAAGTATGGAATCTAGTCCGTGTAAAGGGGGGTTTGTGCTTGTTCTCCCGATTATCTGGCCGGCGGACAAATCTTCTAAGAATACGGCTCGGTAGTCGATACTGAAAGACGTCCAGCCTTCGTATCCAAGGAATTGAGCGGTTCTGACGACGGTTGCTGGATTAACTTTAGTAGCAATAGCGATTTCTTGGACTGTGGAAAATGCAGCGTCGTGCGGCTGTTTTGACAGGTAGCTTAGTACGGAGGATATGGCGCGTGATGGCTTTCTATCGGCGATTAGTGAACGGATCCACTGTTCTGGCTTTGAAGACACTATTGCAATATCCTTTGCAAAAATCGGGCTTGTCAGTAGTCTGTCTTAAAGATATTCGAGACAAGTTTAAGCGATGTTGGTGTGTGCTGCACCGAAGGGATTGGTTCAATGCGTAGTCAAGCAGTACGGGGTTTTCGTGAGGATAAATGGGCTCGGGGAATAATCAATGTGCTTCAAACTGAGTACCCATCATCGATGCATCACGTTAGCGAATCGGCAGATGATGTCTCCATTGTGCCGAGTCAATTGCATCCGAGTTTTTGGGGCGCATTTGATTGGCATTCGAGTGTTCACATGCAGTGTACCGCGGTGCGGATGTTGGGTAACCTGTCCGACGAACAGACTAAAACTGAGCTCGTTACCTTACTGGATGATCGGCTAACTACCGACAAACTTGAGGCTGAGCGACACTATTTGCTAACAAACCCTGCTTATGAACGCCCATACGGATGGGCCTGGGTGATGCAACTCGCTGCGGAGTGTGCTCGTTCAAAACAGCCTGAAGCGAAGCACTGGCTTCTGGCATTGACGCCGCTGGTCCAGACAGTGGAAGAACTTTTGATGGAATGGTTGCCGACTATGTCAGCCCCGATTAGACACGGCGTTCACGATAACACAGCGTTTAGCATGTATCTTGCTTTCGAAGCCGGCCAAATTTTGTGCTTGCACGACATGAACGCAGCGATTCGCAAATATTCCCGGCTTTGGTTCGAGAATGACGTCAATTACCCGGTACAGTGGGAATTTAGCGGTCATGACTTTCTCTCAGCGGGTTTAACCGAGGCGTTACTTATGCGGGAGGTGCTTGACTATAATGATTTCAGAGATTGGCTCGGACGATTTTTTCCAGATCAACCTGCCGTAATTGGCCAGTATTTACGTGCTCCGGTAGTTAATGACTTACATGACGGTAAGCAATCACATCTTTTTGGTCTAGCTTTAACTAGAGCTTGGATGCTTTTGGAACTCTCAGATTCATTCTCGAGTTCTCTACAAGGACAGATCCAGAGTGGGATACCGGGACTGAAAAAATTTGCAGAAGATCAATTGGTAGAGGCAGATTTCATGTCTACGCACTGGCTGATTACGTACGCATTACGGGTACAGCTCGCAGAGGAAGAGAGCGTCCAGGTTTAGAAGATTGAGCGGTTCCTACGCTTCTGCAGCTTGTTTAACGACTCATTTCGCAGTCTCGATAATGGGGTGTATGTGATTTGGTTGTTTTGCTGAACATTTATCGGGCTAGGGCCTACCCCCGGAAAGTGGACACGGCGGGGATTAACTATGCTGCTTTAGCCAGTGTAGCTAAAGTCCCAGCTTCAAAGTCATCAATCAGGAGCTACAAGATTTCACCAGGAGTGCCGCCTGCGTGTGTTGTAGCGCATGCACCATCGAAAGCTTCCTTGCTGAAAGCTATTCGGTCATCGTCAAACCATCGTTCGTTGTATATTCTGGTTAGGGCATCATGGATACAATTTCGGAGAAGCACTTCGAGATGGTCAATGTTGGCAAGATAGGTCTTCGAGAGATGAGTATTCCAACGGTGTAGCGCTTCTGGCGTTGAATGGTCGGCGTACCGTGTCATTCGCGCAGAGGAAAACCACTGAAATAGCGTAACGGGGCTGGTCTTCGATAATTCATGTTGGGAATGTTAATCTTTAAACCGAAAGCCCCGGAACGATCCCTGCACTACGGAAGTAGGAGTAAATCGCTGGGGTTATTGATATTTCGGGTTATGGGTTAAGCGACAAAAAGGTAATTTCTTCTGGCACTGCCGACTAAACTGTGGGCTAAACGCGGAGGTTTAACGAAGCCAATGTGATGCTAATCATTTCCTTGGCGAGTTTGTTCATGTAATAATGGGCGCATCAAGAGCTTCGTCCTGAACGCGATTTTAGCCCGTGATCAATCCCGAAAGCCGAGAAGGAGAGAGGATGTCAGATGAGGACTCCACATCTGCACAATCAGAATGGCCGGGTGATCGCTCGGTTGAGCGACGGCAGAATCGTTCGAGAAGCTCAGATTCACGATCCGGCCGAGAGCTTAGTGAAAGGTTGGGAAGAGACCGGGAGATATCTTCGCGAGGCGATCGACGGCTACAAAACCAAGACGATGAATTAACCAATCCCGATACCATAGAACTTGATCGTTCACAACGCTCCAGACAAGTAAGCGTTACTCGCATTGCCCCGCTGCCCACGCCTGCAGAACTAAAAGGCTACGACGATATCTCGCCGGGGCTGGCGAACCGTATCGTAAGAATGGCCGAGGAATCCTCAGATGCCGCTGCATCTGCGACACGATCGAATGCTGAAGTTAACAACGCGATTGCGGATTCCATCCGTAGTGAAGCTGCGTCATTAAAACGCGGGCAGTGGATATTTGCTGCACTTACAATTCTTTTCTTAATCGCCTCAGTTTTTCTTGAAGTTTTAGATCGGACACCGTTCGCCACTGGCATGGGGGTGCTCGGTTTTCTTAGCTTGGTTGGAATCATTCTACGCCCCGTGAGCGCACCGCGATGGCGATCCGACAAAGATGGCGATAGCCAGAACTCAAGTTAACAAAAGCAGTTAACGCTGTGCCTACACAGCGTGAATACAGTATTTTGTGCGGTGTTATTCATCTAGTTTAATTTCTTATATGGCTGAAACTATCGCGCGCCTGATGCATTGGCGCCTGCACCTAGTCGTGTTGGTGCTCGCATGCCTGGCAGAGGTCATCGGCATCATCCAGATCGACATCGGCATCGGCGCGGTGGTTTTGCTGCCGCTGCTGTACGCGTTTTTCTTCTCGCTGCTGTTCAACCCGAATATTGTTTCTGGTCTGGGGAATCTCGTCGGCAAGCAGGGCGCAGGTATTGCGCCGCGGTGGATTCTCATCTGCATGATGCCGTTCATGGCGAAATTCGCCATCGGCATTGGCCCGCAAATCGGCGACATCATCGCAGCCGGGCCCGCGTTGATCCTGCAAGAACTCGGCAACGTTGCCACACTGCTGATCGCCATGCCCGTGGCCGTGCTGCTGTTCAACATGGGGCGCGAAACCATCGGTGCGACGCATTCCATCGCACGGGAACCAAATATCGCGCTGGTTGCGGATAGATACGGTCTGAAATCCTCCGAAGGCATCGGCGTGATGGGCGTCTACGTCATGGGCACCGTCTTCGGCGGCGTGTACTTCTCGCTGGTGGCCGGGCTATTCGCCTCGTGGGAGCTATTCGATATTCGCTCGCTGGCCATGGCCTGTGGCGTGGGCTCCGGCAGCATGATGGGCGCGTGCTCCACGGCGTTGGCAGAAACCGTGCCGGATGCCGCCAACGAGATCAGCGCATTCGCGGCCACCAGCAACCTGCTTACCTACGGCACCGGATTGTTCGTCTCCGCGTTCATCGCGCTACCGCTAGCAGAACGCCTGTTTACGGTGCTGGCGAAAGTACGACGGCAGAAGGTGTCGGCAAGCAACTTCAGCGCATACACCGACGAAGAATGGGAATCCGGCCAAGAAGGCGACACCGAGCTTCCGATCCGCACAGTCCTGGCTGCGCTGGTGTGGGTGTGCGCGCTGGCGCTGGTAGTGAACTGGGTAAAATCCGGGGTAAACCCGCTGGCTGCCGCACCAGGCATGGTGATCCTCTACGCCTGCTGCATTGGCGGGCTGCTGATTACGAAGTACGTGCGCATCGGCGTGCCCAACGTGGCGTGGATTTCCGTGGTGGCGATCCTGGCAGCGCTGCCGTTTTTGCCATGGTCGGAAGCATTCATTGCCGCGACGGATCAGCTGAATATGTTGGCACTGCTCACCCCGGCGTTAACGTATTCCGGGTTGGCGATCTCGCGCACGGAAGTCTCGATCTTCAAAAAATCCGGTGTGCAGATTGCCGTGATCGCCCTGCTGGTGTTCACCGGCACCTTCGTGGGATCCGCCGCGATTGCGAATGTGTTGTTGTAGCGGGACTGTCGTGGCGGGCCGTTGCGGCTGGCTTGTAAAAAGGACTGGATAGCTGAATTTGGAAGGAGCAAACTTCATGGATGCTGCTAGCGCGGTTACTACGATCATGGGCGACTACGCCTCGGTGGAGCAGTGGCAAACCGAGATTTACCTGGACCTGCACCGCAACCCCGAGCTGAGCATGCAGGAGGTACGCACGCGCGGGGTGATCGCTCGTGAGCTGGAGGCGCTGGGGTATCGCGTCGATAAGATCGGCGGCGGGCTCGTCGGCACGCTGGACAACGGGCCTGGGGCGAAGGTCATGTTGCGCGCGGATTTTGATGCGCTGCCGGTGCGTGAGGAAACCGGGCTGGACTATGCCTCGACGGCAACGGTGGTGAACCCAGAAAACAAGACCGTCCCCGTCATGCACGCCTGCGGGCACGATTGCCACGTGGCATCGTTGCTGGCGATGGGGGCGTTGATGATGCGCCACCGCGAGCAGTGGTCCGGCCGGTTGCAATTGCTGTTTCAGCCGGGCGAAGAGACCGGCGAGGGCTCAAAGTCGATGGTTGCCGATGGTCTGGTGGAGCGCGTCGACAAGCCAGATGTGGTGCTGGGACAGCATGTGTTTTGTGGCCCGGTGCCAGCCGGTCATGTGGGCGTGGTGCCAGGCCCGTTCATGTCGACGGCGGTGAACGTGGATATTACGCTGCATGGGCGCGGCTCGCACGGTTCGATGCCGCACCTGAGCGTGGACCCGATTGTGCTGGCCGCCAACGTGGTGCAGCGGCTGCAGACGATCGTCGCGCGTGAGCTGAGCCCGCACGAATTTGGGGTGGTCACCGTCGGTGTCGTGGAGGCCGGCACGCGCCCGAACGTAATCCCGGAAACCGCGCGGCTGAAGCTGAACGTGCGAGCCTACGACGAAGCAGTGCGCGCACGGATTCTCGCGGCGATCGAGCGGATCACTCGCGGGGAAGCCGCAGCTGCCGGTGCGCCGCGGGAACCGGAGTTCCGCTATTACGAATCCTTCCCGGTCACAGACAACGACGACGTGGTGGCCAGCCGGTTAACCGCGAGCTTCGGACGTGACCTGGGCGAGAAGAACGTGCACCGCATCGAACCACTGACGGCCTCGGAAGATTTCTCCGTGCTTGCCGACGCCTTCGGCACACCGTACTGCTTCTGGCTACTGGGTGGGGCGCCAGAAGGCGTGAACATCCCGAACCACAGCCCGAAATTCGCGCCGGTTCTGCAGCCGACTCTAGAAACCGGAACCAGGGCGTTGGTCTCGGCAGCGTGTGAGTATTTGCGCTGATCAGACGATTGATTGAATTATTCGATTAAAAGTAATGTCGATTTTCAGGCGAAAAATCGACATTAAACATGTCTAATGTCGATTGCGTAAACATATCGGGGGTCACGCTCGTCGCCGGGGAGCCGCCCGCTGTGGGGTGGCGCCCGTCGACACAGCCCACAGCAGCCGATACGGTGAGAGCATGTTGTTTGATTCTCTGCCGCGCCCGAGTGAGCGCATCGCGTCGGGCGTGGCGCACCTGCCGGGGTGGTTGGGCGTCGACAAGCAAGCAGAGCTAGTGCGCGAGGTCCGCGAGATTGCCCGCACATACGCGGATACTCCGATGGCGATGCTGCGCCCGACGTTAAAATCCGGCGGACAAATGAGCGTGTACCAGCTGCATTTAGGCAGGTACTGGCATTATCCGAGTTACCGGTACGTCGACAAGATTGCGGGCACTACCGTCCCGCCAGTGCCAGACAGTTTAGCTGCGTTGGCGCCGGTGGCGTTGCGCGCGGCAGCGGGGGTTGCCGAAGAATTAGCCCCGTGGGTAGAGACCTTCGTGCCAGAGATGGTGCTGGTCAACTACTATCCGCCGGGTTCCGGGATGGGCATGCACGTCGACGAATTTGAGGAATCCCGGGCGCCGGTCATTTCGCTCTCCATTGGCGACGAAGCACTGTTTCGGATGGGACACACCGAATCACGCACCCAACCCTGGGACGATGTGACGCTGTGCTCCGGCGACCTGGTGGTTTTCGGCGGGCCGAAGCGTTTTGCTTATCACGGGGTAGTGCGCGTGAATGAGGCGACGCTTCCCGACGGCTGTGGGCTCGACGAAGGCCGGATTAATATCACGATCCGTCAGGTCTCTGTGGCGCCGAAGGGACGGGAGCGCTAAGCAGGCGATACCCGCAGTCTGTGTTTTGGGGGCAGGGGCGCTAAGAAGACGACAGCCCTAGGCTGGAGCCACCGCCACCAGGCGTGCCTAGCGGCCCGCGTGGTTGCTCAGGTTTTGGATCCTTGGGCTGTGGATTCTTGGGTTTGGCGACGGGAGGTGCGGGCTCGGTGCTTGGATGCTCGGGCTTGGTGACGGGGCCATTCTGGTGTGGGGCAGTCGGGGAAGTCTCGGCCGGGGTGTCGCTAGCGCTCGGCTGCGCTGGGGCAGCGGTAGTCTGCGCAATCCAATCACCTAGCCCATGCAGCGAAGCAAACAGCGAGTAGCGCCCACCACCCTGGCGAGCCTTAAACGAGGTCACCCCGGCAACCTCACCGTCGATGAACAACGGGCCACCGGAATCGCCGCGCCCTGCTTTTGCCTCACCCAAATACTGCACGACGAATGCGTCATGAGCGCCCTCGTTTGTGCCCGGGCGGATTCCCGGCGTCGTGCGACCGACGGCAGCTTGGGCAAATTGCAGCGTCTCTTCCGTTCCAGCGCCCCAACCATAGACACTGCCGGTAGTGCCAAACTCCACCGCGTCGCGGCGAACATTCTGAATCATCTTTTCAGGAAACGCCGTGCTCACATGCACCAAAGCAACATCACCATGCGGTGCCCACACAGCATAATCTGCCACGTATTGGTTTTCTGCACGGTGCTGTTGTTCGCGGGTTGCGCCGGTGTAGACGGTGCGCTGAACATCAGGGACTTCCACGCAGTGCTGGGCAGTAAGAACCCATTGGGCAGCAACCACGGTGCCAGTGCAACTGGCTACTTGGACCACGCCTTGGGCAGCGGCGTCGGTGGTGGCAACATCGGTGCCATTAGTCAGCGCGGTGGCTGTTGCCGCTCCGATAAAGCCGACGGCACCAGCTAGGGTGGCAGCCAAGATATTGCGCACTCATTCATCCTTTTTACTCGTCGCCGGAGCAGCAGCGTGTTCGCAGGGCTTGGTTCTAACTCTCTGATGTTTTAACGCTCTAATGATAGAACTAAGCCTAAGCAAAGTAGAAACATTGCTAGTCGAAATATGCTTCTTCCTAGTTTCCAGATCCATATCCCTATCGCGGGAACCCAACTCGCTATTGTGGTTTCTGAACAAATAAAATTACCGTGGCTTGCTTTTGTAGGAGTATGTGCATGAACCCGATTACCGCGCGCCCGCGTCGTTATATCTCGCTGTTTGCGAGCGCGCTGATAGCTGGCACCGTCATAATTGTGCCCGCGGCGTCGCCTGCGCAGGAGGAGGCCGTCGCAAAGACAGCCCCGTTTCACGCGAGCACCACGCACTTCGCCCTGCCATTCGAGATCCCGCAGCTGCAATTGCCTGCGCCGAAACTCTCCAGTGAGCACGACGAGGGGGCAGAACACAGCCCGCTGAGCTCGATCGGCGCCACCCCGAAACACCACGACGGCGCACCGGTGCCCAAGCCTTTCGACGCAACCTACCTCACCGGTTATATCTCCGATATCTCGTCTTACCAGTATGGCATTTACTACGAGGTGGTGCGTGAGTTCAAAGACCTGCGCAGCAATCACCCGGATGTCATGCGTAAAAACCTCGATATCGTCGTTGACTACAACAACAACGCACAGCCAGAACGCGTCGACAAGGCCATCCGTGATGCGTTGGCCGATAAAGATGGCGTTCTGTTCACCGCAGCCGAGGCACTTGGCAACGAATTTGGCCAGCACTTCTTGCAAGCCCTGCACGAAAAGCGGCTGCCGAAAACCGAGTTCCTGCTGGGCAACGGTTATGCCGCCCGCGCCGGTGGCATAGCGAGCTGGGGGCGAGCCGAAAAGCTGCTGTTCAACAACGACCGCCCATTCGTCCAGGCCCCGGAGCGCATCACGCGGCATGAGTCACCGGAGCGCTCGCTTTACGACGGCTCCAGCAAGTCGTTCCCGTCCGGGCACACCAACCAGGCGACGTGGATTACCACTTTGCTGGCAATGATGCTGCCGGAAGTTGGTACGCAATTGTTGGCCCGTGGTTCTGAGGCCGGCGAATCACGCTTGGTGATGGGCGTGCACTTCCCGCTGGACGTGATTGGTGGGCGGATGACTGGGCAGGCCGCGGCGGCGGATCGCTGGAATGATCCGAAAATGCGCGATGCTTTGCTGCAGGCCCGCGAAGAGATCGTCGCAGAGATGGAATGGCGCGCGGGCAAACCTTTTGCCGAGATGATTGCCGAAGACTCGCATGCGCTCAGCGACCAGCAAGCAGAAGCCGATTACACACGACGCATGACCTACGGCTTCACACCAATTTTCGCGACCGATGAACCGGTGCATGTCCCCACAGCGGCACCAGCGTTACTGGAAACCCGCTTCCCAGAACTCAGCTACGAGCAGCGTGCTGAAGTACTGCGCCACACCGCCTTGCCGTCCGGCTACCCACTGGATGATCGCGACCCAGCCAAAGGGGACTGGCAGCGAATTAATCTAGCCCGCGCCTGGAATGCACAGGTAAGCATCGGCGCGGGCGGGGAAGTAGTGGTGAAATAAGTTAGTCGTCGAAGATGACTTCTGAGCTCCAATTTCTCCTCCACCACCGTTTGAGTCGACCGCGTAAGCTTTTATCCTCAGGCGGTGGCGTACCCTTTTGAAGCTTATCTGTGGCGCCTGGAGGGACAGGTTCTTCGGCTAACTCGTAGACATAGCGGGGGAGTATGTCCCCTGTAATTTTGCTGCCGGAGACCGCCGCTTGAGCTTTTGCTCGAAGTACTCGTGGTTCGGTTTCTCTAAACATCTTCATCTCCTCCCGGGCGCTGCTCTTCATTATCGTCGTCGATGAATTCATAAGCAATGCCAGCAATAAGAGATTTTTCAGTCTTTGTAATTAATGCGCTTTTATTCAGTACGTTGATGTTGCGCCACGCAGATTCACGCACGTACAGGTTGTCGCTGGTTATGTTTTCCAGTGACCAGGTATAGCGTTTCCACCATTCAGACCGGTTATCGCTATGGGTCCTCTGCTGGATTGTGGCAACTAGCCCTATAAGGCCTGCTAATGCAACAACTAACTGTGCTACTTGCAGAACTACTTCTGCCGTATCCATAAAAATCCCCCGATTATTCTCACAAGCTCTAGCTCACAATAAAGCATAGCTCAGAGAAGACCGGGGGAGGGAGAGAATTAACTAGAAAGTGCTACTTCTCCAAGCCCTTGCCGGATGGCGAAACGAGGACTTTCACGGCAGTTTCGTTGCGGTGAATGAGCGTGTCGAAACCTTCGTCGATAAGCTCATCCAAACCGATGCGTGCGGTGACGAACGGAGTCAGATCCACCCGGCCGTCCTCGACCAGCTTGATCGCCTGCGGGTGATTGTTCACGTAACCGATGGTGCCGCGCACGTCCAGTTCCTTCAGCACGATCTTGTTCAAATCGACCTCAGCAGGTTTGCCCCAAATCGAAACGATCTGCAGCACACCACGCGGGCGTAGCGCATCCATCAGCGTGGTCATCACCGCAGGAACCGAGGTGCATTCGAAAGCCACATCGGCACCAACACCGTCGGTCAGCTCTTTGACCTTGGCGACGACGTCGACGTCCTCCGGGTTCAGCGCATGGTCGGCAACACCGGTTTCCAGGGCTTTTTCTCGGCGGGCTTTGGACAGCTCAGAGACGACGACCGTCACGCCAAATGCCTTCAGCACAGCCGCGGTGAGCAAACCGATCGGGCCCGCGCCACCGATGAGTGCAACCTGGCCCGCGGAATCCTCTCCCACGCCAGCGCGTTCCACGGCATGATAACCCACGGTCAGAGGTTCAATGAGCGCCGCGTGATCGAGGGAGACCTTCTCGCTGATCTTGTGAATCCACCGGCGATTGACGACGACATTCTCCGCCAAACCGCCACCGCGGCCGCCCAAGCCGATGAAGTTCATGTTCTCGGATAGATGGTAAGTCTTGGACTCTGGGCCGGTATCGACATCGTCGCGGATGATGTAGGGCTCGACAACGACGTGATCGCCCACGGCCAAATCGTCGATATCGTCGGCGACCTCCGAGATCACACCACAGAATTCGTGGCCCATCGTCACTGGTGGTTCTTCGCCACTGATGGGGTGTGGGTTGCCGTGTGAAGGGCAGAAGATTGGGCCATCGAGGAATTCGTGCAGGTCAGTGCCGCAAATACCACACCAGGCGACATCAATGCGGGCGGTACCTGGTTGTAATTCTTGTTGCTCGATATCTTCGATACGGATGTCGTTGCGATCATAAAAACGTGCAGCTTTCATGGTGCCTCCTCAGATCAGGGCGCGTGTCTACGCAGCCTGCGGCCGTCGCGTGGCCAGGCTGCAAATCAGACGAATGGTGACGAACGATGTGCTATAAAAATTCCGGAACCTTATGGTCCCCATCATATAAGCAGGAGCATGTGACCGGCGTATGTTTTTTATCACGAAGACTGCGCCGCAAAAACCAGAAACGTTGCTTGCTAGAGTTGCATTATGAGTACCCCCACAGAAATCGTCGCCAGGTTGCGCAGCGAAGTCGAAGATGGCTCGCTGGAATCGTTCTGCTTAGAACTGGGTATTGACTTGCTGGTTTTATTCGGAAGTGCACGTACTGATGCTCACAGTGCGGGGGATCTGGATCTTGCTTATTCAGTTGATTTTTCTCGCCGCAAAGAAGACAGGCCGAATCTTCTCGACGTAGCCACGGCGTTTTATGTCCGATACAGGGTCGATGCTAGGGACACCATGGACTTTATGAATCTGGATTTGGCTGATGTTGTTGCTCGTTATGAAGCGCTGCAGAAATGTGAATTACTGGTGGATCCGTCTAATTCTAAGTACGGCAATCTGCAAATGATGGCAGCTCGGGAATATATCAATACCGCTTATCGGCGTGAATACGCACTGCGGAGCTTAGCTTCATGATCCAGCAAATAATTGACCTTTCTACCGACATTAACCAGCATATTGCTACGACGACTTTGGATATCGTGGATTCAAATCGTCGGCGCGGTTGTGAAACGCTAATCCGCGCTGGAAAATAATGCTAGCCACCCGCGAGTAGACGTTTTTCTTGCGTCTTCGGGCGCCAATACGCAGCTTCCACTGCAGTGAGTTCTTTGAAATGCGATGAGGTCAGCTCATCCATGGCCTGCAAATAGCCGGGAATGTCTTTGCGGGGCAGGCGCAAACCCATGGTCAGGTGAGGAGTCCACAACGGTCCGTGGCCATCGGGGTTAGCTGCGCTGATTGTGCTGGCGGCAATTTCTAATTCCCGGGTGGTCTGCAACAACCACGCCACGGTCTGTTTGCTCTTAGTACCGAAGATGACGTTGCCCACCCGGCGGAATTGCGCCGGGATCACCGCGGGCAATAACTCGGCTGCCAACTCAACGACGCTGGGATCCATCGCCGCGGAAAACGTCACCGTGATATGCGGGCGTTGGTTTTGCACCGGAAAGCCACGGTCAGCCAAACCAGCGAAGATCTCGCGGATCTGCTGCTCTTGTTTTTCCGGCAAATAGAGCAGGATATTGTCAGGGGAATTTTTACTCACGCCAATCACCACTCATAGCACCCAGTAATAGCAGTGTTGGCGAGCAAAGTCAGCCGACCGCGGGCGTCGGCGTCCTCCTACTAGTACTAGCGCTAGCGCTATTGCATGACCCGGGTTTCCCGGATGCCTTTTTGCAGCCGCTGGTGATAGCTATCCATTGCGCGACGCAGCCACAATCCCAGCACCAACGCGGGGATGGCAAACAGCAGAAGCATGCCCAGGTCGCGGAAAATATCACCCGCATAGACTCCCGCGATGGCACTGCGGAAAGCATCAATGGCATACGTGGCAGGCAACCATGGGCTTATTGATTGGAACCAGTCCGGCAATAGCGTCAATGGATAAGCGCCACCGGAACCAGAAACCTGCACGATCAGCAACAGCACAGCTAAAGCCTTACCCGCACTATCAAAAGCGATCACGAGCGCATGCACAATCAGCATGAACACCAGCGAAGCCACCGAGGCCGCCAGCCACAGGAGCAGCGGATGCTTCGGCTGAATCTGCACAAACAAGATCAGACCGCCCACCGCGAAGGTGGCCTGCGCGATGCCGATCAGCCCGAACGTCGCAAAGCGTCCCAAGTAGATCTGGTTGCGGGTGAACTCGCCGTCTTCTCGCAAGTATTTGTCCTCGGCGTTGCTGCGCATCAACACACAGGTCAGCAGCGCACCGACCCACAGAGCAAGCGCTAGATAAAACGGCGTCATTCCGACGCCGAAAGCGGCGACCTCGAAGACTGGTGTGCGCTCGACGTCGACGGGAGCGGAAATCCGCGAGGCCAGTAGCTCCGGATCAGAACCGATGATGTCCGCCAACTGGCTCAAATCGCCACCATCACGGACGTCGTCCACCTTGCGCTGCAATTCTGCGAAACGTTGCGCCTGGTTGTACAAAGTATCGGCCAATCGGTCCGCGCCATCGCGGGCACGCACCAGCGCGGAGCCATCAGCACCGGACGTAGCAGACAGCGTGTCACGCACATCGCTGATTTCTGCGCGCACCGCAGCAATATCAGCGGCGACGGTGTTGATGCTGTCGCGTAACGCAGTCAACTGTGGCTGCAGATTTTGTTGATAAGCAGTACGCGCATTATCGACGGCTTGGCGTGCGGCAGCAATCGCCGATTGCGTTTCCTGCCGCGATTGCTGGGCGCTGCCGGTGCCCGACTCAATGCGGTCGGCGGTCGTCGTCAAGGAATCATGCAAGGCATCCGACTGGGCAATCGCACCATCCAATTGCGCGCGCACCTGCTGATAACCGGCAGCCACCGGGCCTGGTAGATCCAGGTTGCCCACCTGAGCTTCCATGGCATCGCGCACTCCGCGGAACGCAGCGGTTTGCTGGGCGACGCGTTCGGCGGCAGTGCGGTAGGTTTGTGCGGTTTGCGCAGTTGCCGCCTGGGCATTGTTCAACAGCTCGTCGAACTGATCCGACAACGCCGAATACGCCTGTACGGTAGCTCCCAGAGAATTCTCCAGGGCACTGGTGGAATCATTCAACGTGGCCGACAGCGAGTCGATAGGGGCAGAGGCGTTACCGCCGCCAGCGCCACCAGAAGTCTGGTTACCAGCAGCGTTGAGAATATTATCCGCAGAGCGTGCCAGTGGAATCGTGGAATCCACCAAGTTCGCCAGGCTGCGCACCGTACCGGCAGAAGCCTGCAAACGCGTGCCGACGCTATCAATCCGGTTCGCAACATTATCCAGCGCAGCCTGGGTATCGCCCTCATCCAGATAGTTATCCAGAGATTCCACCACGCCCAAGCCGACGGTGGTGACCACGTGGGTAAACGACTCGTCGATACGCTCGATCACACCGCTGGCACTGCGTTCGGTGATCGTCGTCGACAAGGCATTTTTCTTCTCGTTGGTGTACAAATCCAACTTTGCCGGTTCCGTACCTTCGATATAGAAAGTCAACAGTTCTTGGCTGAAGTTTTCCGGCAGCACGATTCCGGCATAGTATTCACCAGATTTGGTACCTTCCAACGCGTCGTCCGAGTCCGTGATCACCCAGTCAACCTGCTCGTTTCGGGAAAGCTGGGAGAGCACTTCGTCGCCAAGGTTGAGCCGTAGCGATGCCAGGTCAGACTCGTGGCCTTCGTCTTTGCTGGCAACAGCGATTTTCAGCCGGTCGGTGTTGCTGAAAGGGTCCCAGCTCGCCAGAATATTGAAACCGGTAAATAGCAGCGGGATGATTACCAGGCCGAATACAATCACGCCGGTCATGACGTTTCCGCGGATTGCGCGCAAGTCATCGCGGAGGATGGTCAGGATATTGTTCATGACTTCTCACCTTGCTTGGCCAGTTGTTCTTTCAGCTCATCGTCGCTGAGATCCGTCAGGCTGTGATCGCGGGCGACGGATTGCTTCACATATTCCAACGCGCTGATGATGCCCACCGAAACCAGCACGACCAGGCAGGCCAAACCGAAGAAAATTGCTTTTTCCTCCGGGTTAAACCGTGAGATGATTCCCAGGATGAGCACCAACAACACACCGATGCCGATGGTGATACTCATCCACTGGGTGTAATTGCGCGGGTTTGAACGCCACTTGGAATCGAGGTTGTGCTGGTAGCCTTCGCGGTCGCGCAGCGCAGAAATAACGTCGGTGATTCGGTATTGGCTGCCGGTGAAGTGCACCTTTTCGTTGATGACCAACCCGCCTTTGTTCAGTTGGTCGTTGACCAGAATATTCACGTGCGACAGGCCCCGGCGCGCCAACATGCCGGCGACAAAGGCGACGGCGGCCATGCCGATGATCACGATGATATTGACCCAATAGTGATTGCCATAGAAACCACCAACGGTCTCGCGCATGGCACCGATGCCGTAGGTAAACGGCAAAAACGGTGACACTGCACGGAAGAAATCTGGCGTCATTTCGATGGGGTAGAGGCCGGATGCGCCCGGGATCTGCACGAAGGCGTAGACCACGGCAATGATGCGGCCAATGTGACCAAAGGCTGAGACCAAACCATAAATGATTGCCAGATAGCACAGGCTCAAAATCACGGCGGTGAGAACATAACCAATTTTCGAGACGTGCTCGACGCCCATGACCAAGTTACCGATAGACACGATCAGCGCCTGCATGATGCCAAAAACCCCCATGAGCATGTAGCGCGCCTGATAAGCCTTGCCGACGGTCAGGTGCTCGCGCCCACGCGGGTCTACTTCGGTGCGGAAGATGATCATCAACATGAACGCGCCGATCCACAGCGTCAGGTTGATAAACAACGACGACATGCCGGAGCCGTAGTGCGAGACTGGGAATACGGCGTGCGATTCCATCTCTGCCGGTGAGGCTAGAAACGACGAGATATCGTCCGCATTCAGCGCATTGACGGACTGCAGTGCAGGGTTGTCCTGGGCCAGGCTAGCCAGCGTAAGAATGTCCGTGCGCGCGGTACGCAGACCGTTTTCGATGCCGTCCAGGTCGCCACCGAAACTGTCGACGACTTCGTGCGCGCGCTCCAGCTGCACGTTGACACCGTCGAGCAGGCCGTCGGTTTCGGTAAGCAAGGTTTTCTGCGCGCCCAGGGTGGCCGAAAGGTTAGCGGCGGTAGCTGCAACTTGGGAGATCGCGGAATTAATTTGCGGGACGGTGTTGTTGATGGATGTGCGCAAACCGGCGGAATCATCCCGCGCCGCCTGGGTGGCGTTTTCCAGGGCTGCGGCAGTGTTATCTAATGAGTTGAGGGTGTCTTGCGCGCTGTCTTGCACAGCAGTGAGTTCACCGAGCACGGCGCGGTTCTGCGCATTCCGGCCGTGCAGATCATCCACGGTCTGCTGAATCTGGTTGGCGATTGCCGGTGGCACAGCAGGCAGATCAGTAAGACCATCCAGCCGGTTGATGGCGCCATCGGCCTGGTCGAGAATGCCGTGGGCACCATCGGTGGCGGCCCCAACTCGGTTGAGCGCGCCTGTCAGCTGGCCCGATACGGAATTGACGGTGGCATGTGCAGAAGCAGCACCGTCGGCAAGCGCGGTGGTGCCTTGCACATATGCGGCGGTGGCTTCGTCTGCGAAACTAGTCAGCTGGCGCTGGACTTCATCGGTGATTGATTGCACTTGGCCGAGGGCCGTCTGGGCGTCGTCGATGGTGCGCTCGACGGTGACCAATGCCTCGCGGGCCTGAGCGATTGCCGGGCGGGCGTTGTTAAGGTTTGCTTGCACACGGCCGAGGTCTTTGCGGGTATCAGCGATGGTATCGGCGGTGCGGGTGAAAGTATCCGAGGCGCGATTGGCGGTATCACCGATGCGGAAATCCAGATCGTGGCCCGAATCGCGCAGCTCTGTGGCCACGGATTTTGCCACCTGCTCATTAAATGACGAGCTGATCTGCGAATCGATGGTGGAAGCGCCCTGGTCCGTGATTTTCGGCGCGATGGCATTGAGTTTTTCGTTGACCGCGTATTCCAGCGTGGGTTTGGAATAGGTGCCTTCAAATAAGCTGACGAAATCACGTGAGAAAGTCTTCGGCACCGTGATCGAGGCGAAAACTTCGCCCGAATGCACCGCGTGATTGGCCGCTCCCCGGTCCAGGAATTGCCAGCCCAACTGGTCATTGTCTTTGAGTTGGCTGACTAGCTGTGCACCGACGTCGAGATCGCCGGTGATAGTAGAAGAAGCGCCTTCGTCCTCATTGACGACGGCGACTTTGATGTTCTCGGTATTTTCATACGGATCCCAAAAAGCGGCAATATTAATCCACGAATATAAAGCTGGGGTGATCATCAGCCCAATCAGGATTACCCAGACTTTTCGGGTTTGCCATAACCGGGCTAAGTCCTCGCGAAAGACCTTCCAACTAGTACTCACCTGTAGAACGCTAGCACCGTAATTAGCGGACTGCACAGCTCAGCGGCCAATTTTTGCGCGTTTTTGATTAAGTGATAGCGCTTTTGCGAATCTGTTTTAGAAACGGCGGTTTTCTCGGGATGCTTGCCGACGTTGTGCTTACCGACGTTGTGCTTAATGGTGCCGCGCTTAACGACGCTGCGCTTAACGACGCCGCCTGCCGCGGAATTTCGCGAGCTGATCCGAGTTCTCCCCGCCATAGCGATCCCGCACACCGCGCGAACGCGTGGCCGCGGTTGGCTGTGCGGAATCCTGAGATGGAGAAACCGCAGGTTCCAGCACCGATTCCTGGGAAGTCACCGATTCCTGGGAAGTTACTGGTGTGGCAGGATTGTCGGCAGCTGCCTGGCCGTTATGGTTTTCAGCTTCGCGTTCTTCGCGCTCGCGGCGCCGCTCCCGCAGCTCGGCATAAATGAAATAGCCCAAACCAGCCGGGGCCATGATGCCGAAGGCGATCCACTGGAAGCCATACGACAAGTGCGAACCGCGATCCAGCTTCGGCACCGGAATTGGTTCCAGTGCTTCTGGCTGATCCGCCGCGGTCACGTTCACGATGGCGTCGGCAAGCTCCACGCCCGTTAACTCTTCTACCTGTTCCGGGCTCACCGAGCGGACCTGGGTATAACCAGCGTCCTCGATCGGCGGGGCCTCGTGCGGAGCCTCGCCGAAGCGGAGCATGGCCTCGGTGGTGATGTGCTCGCCAGCCGGCGGGGCGATCTCTGGGACCGAGCCGTCGCGGTTAGCTACCGCAAAGCCGCGATTAACCAGCACCGTCTGGCCGGAATCCAGCTGGAACGGAACCAGCGATTGATACACTTGCGAGCCCTCCAGCGGGCGCAAGCGCAGCAACATCTCGTGTTCTGGCAAGTACGCACCGGTTAGGGTGACCCGGTGCCATTCCTCGTCGATGGTGATGCCGCCGGCCTCGTCGACAAGCTCCGCAAACGGTACCGGATCTTGCTCGTAGGCTTGCTGGATGCGCTCGTTGCGGTCGACGATCTCGTCATCCTTGTTCAGCTGCCAAGGCGCGAGCACCGTGAAGGCCAGGATGGAAAAGGCGATGAGCGACAGTGCCAGGATGATCCAGCTGGGCTTGGCAAAAACCTTCCACCACGACGTTTGCGTGCTGGTGGCGCTGCTGCGCGGTTGCTGTAGCCGTTCAGTCGGTTCGGGCTGTTCGGGCTGTTCTTGCTGCTGGGATCGGGCACTCACAACGCCCATGATAGACGCCCGTGATAGACCTGGTTTCTCGCTAGTCCAGCTGGCCCTGGATGTGCGCAATCAGTCCCGGCAGGCTGGCCTCGATTTCTTTGCGCACTCGGCTAAAGCCGTCAACACCGCCGTAATACGGGTCGGCGACGGAGGGCTCATCTTCTGCGTCCGGGTCGAAGCTGCGCATCAGGGCGACGCGATTCTCGTCGACGCCGCGAGCAATGAGCGTGGAGCGGTGGCCGGTGTCCATAGCGATGAATAAATCTGTGTCGCCGGCCTGCGGGCCGAACTGTTGTACGATGTGATCGCTGCCGTCCAAACCAATGTCGCGCAGCTCTGCCACGGTGCGCTCATCAGCGCCCTCGCCGACATGCCAGCTATCAATCCCGCAGGAGGCGATATCTACCCGAGTGGCAAGACCTGCATCTTTGATGGCCTGGCGCGCCATGACTTCCGCCATTGGTGAGCGGCAAATATTTCCGGTGCAGACAAAATTGATGGAATAGGTTTCGGTGCCGTCGTGATTTTTAGTGTCAGCCATGGTGCCCTATTTTATCGCCTGATGTGCACGCTGCGTGCCATAATTGGGTGAGCATAGGACGGAGATAAAGGAGCAGGACATGAGCACTGAAACCACCGTGGGTGATATTTGCCAGGTCATGGATCGCGCTTACCCACCGCACCTGGCGGAAAGCTGGGATAGCGTCGGGCTCATATGTGGGCGGCGCGAAGCCCCAGTGCGTCAGGTGGCTTTTGCTCTAGACTGCACCGACGAGGTAGCTGAGGCAGCAGTGGCAGCCGGCGTCGACATGCTGATCGTCCACCACCCGTTGCTGCTGCGCGGGGTGGACAGCGTCGCCGCGGATACCCCGAAAGGGCGGATTTTGCACTCGCTGATTGAGGCGGGCATCGCGTTGTTTGCTGCGCACACCAATGCGGATTCCGCGCGTCCCGGTGTTAACGACAAGCTGGCGGAGCTTGTGGGCATTACTCCCGGGCGTCCGCTGGCACCGAAGGCGGGGCCGGGCCGCCACTTGTGGGGCGTGCACGTGCCCGCAGAACACGTCGACCAGCTGAAACAGGCCCTATTTGCAGAGGGTGCGGGGCGGATCGGGAATTATTCCGAGTGCGTCTATGAGATCTCTGGCACTGGGCAGTTTAAACCAGAACCGGGCGCGAACCCGACCGACGGTGAGATAGGCCAGACCTACCGCGAAGATGAGCTACGCATACAGTTCGTCGCCAAGCCAGGCGACAAGCAGGCGCTTCTCGACGCCTTGTATACCCACCACCCTTATGAGGAACCGGCCTTCGATATCACTGAGCTTGCCGACGCCACCCCGCTGGAACAGGCTTATGGCCTGGGGCGGATGGGTCAGCTGCCGGAACCGATGAGCCTGCGGGAATTTACCCAGCAAGTCGCGGATGGCTTGCCTGCGACGTCCTGGGGTGTGCGCGCGGCAGGCGATCCGGACAAACAAGTACGGACGGTGGCTGTGGCCTCTGGTGCTGGTGATGGGTTTATCGAGGTGGCTGCGAAATTGGGTGCTGATGTGTTTGTGACCTCAGATTTGCGCCACCACCCCGTCGATGAACACTTACGTGTCAGCGATATGGCAATTATTGATACCGCACACTGGGCCTCAGAGTTTCCGTGGACGGCACAAGCAGAAGAAATCGTGCGCCGGGAAACCGGGGTGGAGACCACGGTTTTGCATGTGCGCACAGACCCATGGACGGTATCTGCACACAAAGGCGAATAGCGCACGGTTAAGAACGCACGGCGAATGACGAAGGAAAACGGAGAATAACGATGATGAAGCTAGCTCCCAAACAACAACAACGATTGCTGGAACTCGCCAACTTAGAGCGCGCCCAGGCCAGCGCGGGCAACTCGGGTGCAGGCAGCGTTACCGGGGGTGGCGTTGCTACTGGGGCCGGTTCTGCTGCTGCGAACAAGGCATTGACGCCAGAACGCGCCGAAGCCGACAAAGCAGCAGCCACGCTGAAGCGAGCCCGCGATGCCGCCGCGGCGGCACAGATGGCTGTGGATGACATGGAAGCCGAAATCCTGCGCATCCAACAAGACGAACGCAAGCTGAAGCGTCGCAATATCGATAACAAAAAGCAGCTGGCCACAGAACAAGACCCAGAAATCCGGAAAGACTTAGAACACGATAAATACACCACGAAATCCCGCATCGCGGATTTGATGAGTGAGCTGCAAGAAGCCCACAATGAGATCCACGCGCTGCGGCAAAACCGCGACGTGCACGCTGCAAAGGTGGACCAGGCAAAAAGTGAGCTGGAAGCAGCCGAGCGCGCTGCAGAAGCTGCCGATGCAGCAAAGCCCGAGGAACCGGACCCGGTCGAAAACATCACTAAGCTGCGCGCGGAACTGCAAGAACAAGCACCGGAGGCCTTGGCTGCTTACGACGAAGTCCGCGGAGAAAACGGTGTTGGTGTAGCTCGGTTTACCGGACGTGGGTGCGGCGGGTGCTATATTCAGCTGCCACCGGCCGACCAGTCCGCGGTACGCGGCGCGAAACCTGAAGACATGCCAGAATGTCCAGATTGCGGCACCTACCTGGTGCGTGGCCAGGCAGACTAAGGAGCTTAATGCCATGAAGCTGATCATTTACGCCGATGGCGGCTCGCGTGGAAATCCCGGAATCGCAGGTTCTGGCACCGTCGTCTACGCCGCCGATGGTGAGACGGTGCTGCGTGAAATTGTCTATGTAGTAGGTACAAAAGCCAGCAACAACGTCGCCGAATACCACGGGCTGTTGCGTGGGCTGGAAGCTGCGGTAGAGCTGGGCGCAGATGACGTCGACTTTTATATGGACTCCCGGCTGGTCGTAGAGCAGATGAATGGCCGCTGGAAGATTAAACACCCAGATATGAAACAGCTGGGCGTGCAGGCGCAGAAGCTCATGCAGCAACTCGGAACCGTGAACCTGAGTTGGGTGCGGCGAAACGACAACAAAGTGGCCGATGCGCTGTCGAATGAGGCTATGGATGCTGCTGCCTCCGGTCACGCGCCGGGTGTGGTGGATCGGGGTGATGCTGGCGCTGGTGCTGGTACTGAGCCTGCTGCGGACTCTCAAGGTGGAGATCCGACAGATGTTCCGGGTGAAAGCCCTGTTTCCTCGGACGTTGACACGGCAAGTACAGGCTCACACGGTTCGTGGACCGGCGCGACCTGCCAGCCGACCACGTTGATTCTGGTGCGGCACGGGCAAACAACCTACTCCGCTGAGCACCGGTACTGCGGGCACAGCGATATTGCTTTGACCGAGACCGGTATACAGCAAGCAGAAGCCTCGGCTGCAGCCGTGGCTGAGCACGGTGGTATTGACCTGGTGGTGTCCTCGCCACTACAGCGCTGCCAGGTGACGGCGAAAAAGATCGCGGAAAAAACCGGTGCCGAGTTAGAAACGCACGATGCGTTGATCGAGGCAAATTTTGGTGACTGGGAAGGGCTGACCTTCCAACAGGCCCAAGATGACGATGCTGAGCTGCACGATGCCTGGGTTACGGATGCGTCGCTAGCGCCACCAGCTGGGGAATCACTTGCACAGGTGCACCGCCGCGTACGGGAATTCCGGAAACAGCTCGTCGCCAAGCATCCTGGTAAAACCATTGCGGTGGTCAGCCACGTTAATCCGATTAAATCGTTGACCCGACAGGCGTTGAATGCAGGGCCTGCGACGTTTAGTCACCTGTTTTTGGATCTCGCCAGCATCGGCGTCGTCAAGTTTTATGACGAGAACTCGCCGGTGGCATCCGCGGTACTGAGCGTGAACGAAACGGCGCATTTGCGGCGCTAGACAGTCAGTCAGTGGCGTCAGTCAGCGGCGTTAATTTTTTGTGCAGGTGGTTCCTGGAAGGCTGTCAAGCAGCGGCGGTAATTTTTCGGCTGCTGCATCGAGCATCCGCTGAGCGGTCTCGTAGGAACCGTCACCGGCTTCTGCCGTGAGTGCGAGCCCGATGATGCCATTGTCTGCAGCATTTTTCCCAGCCGACAATCCTAGTTGCCGGACTTCATAGGCCCCTGAAGGGGTCGGCCCCCAGCCTCCCTTGAACTCGATAGCTAAACGGCCTAGACCATAGGCCTGCGCGGGAATGACAGCGCCCATCATGGAGCGCACAGTTTCCGATCCAGGGATACAAGGTAGGTACGCGGCAAATTGCGCTTGCTGCACAGGAGTCCATGCGGTTTGTCCGAAGGCGGAAAATTCTGGTCGCGGAGGCTCAGCAGGAACCTCCACGTGCACGCCAGATTGTGCAATGACCGCAGAGACTGCCTGGGCTGCTTGCTCAGGGGTGCCGAGTGACTGCCACAAGCGTGTTGCCGCTGCATTATCGGAGACTGTGATGGCAGCTGCGGCATCAGGCTCTAAGCTCGGATCGCGATTAAGCGCAGCGATGGCTAACGGCACTTTGCTGCTGGACCAGGCAGGACGTGCAGTGTTGTCGCCAGCGGAAACAGGTCCGTCGGCCGTATAAGCCGCGATGGTGAGGGTCCCACCAAATTGAGCGGTGACTTCAGCAACAGCGGTAGTCAATATATCGTGGCTCCCGTGATCTGCCGTCGGCGCGCTAGATTGCATTGTGCTTTCGGTGGTGTGGCTGGGCGCAGGGGTGGAATCATGGGTGCTACAGCCCACGAGAATCAACGGGATGGCGACGATGCCGGCGAGGATCGGGGCTGTGCGTGAGCCGGAAAAAATCATGGGCGTCAGCTTTCGTTGCGGTTGAATTGTTTTCAGCTTAGTGCTTGGAGCAAAGGAAATCCTGCGTGGTCGGTGGCATCGGTTGGTGAAAGAATTGAAAATAATACCCAATAAGTGATCTGCTTCACATTTGGCGATTTTGTTTCTATACTGAAAATGACAAACATGATGCTCACCAACCAGAGGAGAAGGGCAATGTCTGCACCAACTAGAGCAACACAACCCACCCATACACCAAAAGAGTTCACAGCAGCAGTCGTGGAGGAATTCGGCCCCAGCGTCACGATTCGCGAATCCACCTTGCCGGAACCCGGCGAGCACCAAGCGCTCGTGAAACTTGAAGCTTCCGGCATCTGTCACACCGACCTCCACGCCGCAGAAGGCGATTGGCCAGTGAAACCAACACCACCGTTTATCCCCGGACACGAAGGGGTGGGGCGCGTCGTCAAGCTGGGCCCGGGCGAGCAATTCGTCAAAGAAGGCGACCTTGTCGGCAACGCTTGGCTCTGGTCCGCATGCGGTGAATGTGAATCTTGCTTAACAGGCTGGGAAACCCGCTGTGTGAATGCAGAATATGGCGGCTATACCGTCGATGGCAGCTTTGGCGAATACATG
Organism: Corynebacterium drakensteinense; assembly: GCF_041224285.1. Taxonomy (NCBI): domain Bacteria; kingdom Bacillati; phylum Actinomycetota; class Actinomycetes; order Mycobacteriales; family Corynebacteriaceae; genus Corynebacterium; species Corynebacterium drakensteinense. Next base: position 21,017 of record NZ_JAXOFP010000015.1, on the reverse strand, counting down.
CTCGTCGATACACGCTATTGCGCCCGCATTCCCGAGGGCAGCGACCCGGTGGAGGTGGCGCCGATTCTGTGCGCGGGTGTGACCGTGTACAAAGGTCTGAAAATGACGGAAACCAAGCCTGGCCAGTACGTCGTGATCTCCGGAATCGGCGGTCTGGGACACCTAGCCGTGCAGTACGCCGCCGCGATGGGCATGAGAGTAATTGCCGTGGATATTTCTGATTCTAAACTGGATCTCGCCACACGTCACGGAGCAGAATTCACCGTCAACGCCCGCGAAGTAGACCCTGTGCAGGCGGTGCAGGATTTCACCGCAGGTGGCAGCCACGGGGTGCTGGTTACTGCGGTGCACCCTGATGCATTCGGGCAGGCGATCGAGATGGCCAAACGTGGCGGAACCATTGTCTTTAATGGTCTACCGCCAGGGGAATTTCCAGCATCCATTTTCGATATTGTTTTGAAAGGATTGACGATCCGCGGCTCGCTCGTCGGCACGCGCCAAGATCTGGCTGAAGCGATCGACTTCTATGCTCGCGGCAAGGTGAAACCAGATGTCAGCGAATGCAGTATCCATGATGTCAATGATGTGTTCAAGCAGCTTCTCGACGGCAGCATTGACGGCCGAAAAGTTATCCGCTACGACTAAAACGTTGAAACAACGTGTGCCAAGCGTCGGTCACGACCAGGTTGCAGCCAAACACTGCACATTTGCACAGGTGCGCGACTATCGACGAAGATAGAGCGAGTGAATGAGCCGGCCGGGCGGTCGCGGCCGACAAACTGCGTTTGCTACCAGCAAGTGCAAGTGAAGGTCGAGGAAAGTCCGGACTCCACAGAGCACGATGGTTGCTAACAGCAACCCAGGGCGACCTGCGGGCAAGTGCAACAGAAAGTAGACCGCCAGCGCGCCCGTCGCAAGTAATTGTGTCGGGCGTGCAGGTGAGGGTGAAAGGGTGCGGTAAGAGCGCACCAGCATGTCAGGTGACTGGCGTGGCTAGGTAAACCCCATCGGGAGCAAGGCATCATGGCGCGCCACGGTGCGCGCTTGCTCGGATGTTTGAGGGCTGCTCGCCCGAAATCCGAAGGTAGCTGCTTGAGGCCACCAGCAATGGCTGGTCCAGATGGATGATCGCCCACGCGCTGTTACAGCGCGGGACAGAATCCGGCTTATAGGCTGGCTCATTCACCTAAGTTTCGAGTTCAGCTAAGTTGTGAGCGGCAACGTCGAAAACCGCAATACCACAATCTTCGTCAGAGCTTAGACAACCTGCGCGATTTCACCCGGCAAAAGTTGCGTGACGACGAGACCATCTGCAGCCAGATCGCTGGCGAAATTAGCTGCCTTTTTCTTCTCGACGTATGCGATGACAGCTCGCGAGGTGCCAGCGGCCGCTGCACGTGCACTAATTGCTCCGCGCACCTGGCAGAGCTGTGCAAGCTCGGCGGCGGCATCTAACGCGTAATCTTGCTGCATAGCCTGCTGCGAAGCCTGTAATAGTGTCCAGATATCCCGTGCCCGCTGCGAGCGCAGAGCATGAGCGAACCGCTGCGCGCGCTCGGTTTCTGTGGCATGAAAATCCAACCACGTGCGCGCCTCATGCAACTCCGGAAAACCGTCAGTGCCATTCACCTGGTGTACTGCCGCAAGCCACTGTGTGACGCGAGCGGGAGCATCGGGAAGCAAGCGCAGCGACTGTGCCCCAAAAGCCTGGCGGGCGGAATCCACAAACCGATTCCGCCTGCGGATCTCATCGGACTGTTCGGGGAGCGCGGGAGTGGAGTTCTCGCCGCTGTTATGCGGAACCGTGACGGCAAAAGCAGCAAGGTCACGGCTGACGGGGTGTACAGCGGTAGTCAACGAGCCATCGGCATAGTCGATCACCGCCACCTGCGTGCCCGCACCCCGCAGCGCGGTGGAATACCGCGCACGCAGCGTCACCGTTCCAGAAAACAGTTCGCCAGCTTGTGCGCATACTTCTGCTAATCGGGCGCGCAATGGAGCGTCGTTGACGTCGGCAGCATCCGACTGCAAAGCCAATGCCAGGGCAGCATCAATCGCGGCATCTTCCCCTAAGCCAGACTCTGGGGTGATCGCAGAAACTACCATGATATTCATGCCGCCGGTTTCCCGGGATAACAGCTGGCGCTGAATCATCATCCACACGATTCCGCCGAGGCGCTGGGCTAATCCCCCGCGGGGCAGGGGCGGAGTCGTGGGTTTGCCGGTTTCGTCGATGCCAGGTTGCTGCTGGGAAAAAAGCTCGGCAACCTCGTCGATGCTGGAGGAGACACTGACGACGGTGCTCTCGGCGGCATGAGGAGAATCGTCGCCAAGGGCGGTGCGCCGGAAATGAATGTGAAATTGTTGGTCATCGCGTGGAGATACCGCCACGGCAGCGCGTTGTTGGGCGATGCTCATGATCACGACGCCGCCAGCATGATCGACGTGTTCCCCAATCACCGGCCACGTCGCCGGTGCTTCGGCCTGCTGGGTCGGCGCGCTGCCATAAAGCTCTGTATGCCAGGCGGTGGCTGCAGCGGCAGGCGAAAGGTCATCAGCAAAAGCGTCAGGCTGGGGCGCAGCAGGCATGGGCGAAGTTAACTCCTTGGGAATTCGAGTACGTGCAATCGTGCGGATGAGAGAAACTGCGGTGAATCACGGGAAGGGCAGTTGTTTCAGTAATCTTCGGCGATTTTACCTGTTTACCGGTGCTGGTGGGTAGCCGGACCTATAGTAAAACTGCGCAGGATAATTGCGGAATTACTATCGTGTGCACGCAACATCCCCGTAAAGCCACGGGCAATGATACTGGCGATGGCGCCGTGAGAGATACCGGCGGCGCTGTGAGAGATAGCGGCGGTGGCGCTGTGAAAGAGAAGGAGCAAGACATGGCGAACTCGAATGAGCAATGGTTTTTTGACCCAACGACGGGCGAGGTCACCGAAGGTAAGGTTACGGGCTGGAAAAACCGTATGGGGCCGTATGGCAGCAAGGAACTGGCCGAAAATGCGTTCGAGATTGCAAAAAAGCGAAACGACGCCGCTGACCAGGCAGAAGACGAAGACGACGACTGGGGGCAACCCGCCGACTGGGAAAAATAACCGCCCTTTGTGCCGGTCACGCACGGCGTAGACCGTGCAGATCGTGGACTCCCCAGCCGATGTGAGCAACGTTGCCTAGACTGGAATCCATGAACAGCCAACACGATTACGTCTTGCGTACGGTCGAAGAGCGCGATGTGCGCTTTATCCGCCTGTGGTTTACCGACATCACCGGGGCACTGAAATCCGTCGACATGTCCCCGGCGGAACTGGAAAATGCTTTCGAGGAAGGCGTTGGTTTCGACGGCTCTTCGGTCGAAGGCTTTTCCCGCGTTGCGGAATCTGACACCATCGCGATGCCGGATCCCTCGACGTTCAAAATCATGCCGTCGGAAAGCGACAATGATGCGTTGCTGACCGCGCGCATGTTTTGCGATATCGTGCAACCCGATGGCAGCCCGTCCGTCGTCGATCCGCGCAACATCTTGCGTCGGCAAGTTAATGAAGCTGCCGACGACGGCTTTACCTGCATGATCGGCCCGGAAATCGAGTTTTATCTGCTGCAGCAAACCGAAGACGAAGCTGATCTGCGCCCGACGGATAACGGTGGATATTTTGATCAGTCGACGATGAACCTCGCGCCAGAATTCCGTCGTACCGCCATTCAGATGCTGGAAAATCTCGGCATCATCACTGAATTTTCACATCACGAAACCAGCCCTGGCCAGCAGGAAATCGACCTGCGGCATACTGATGCCCTGACGATGTCGGATAACATCATGACCTTCCGCTACCTGATCAAAAAGGTGGCACAACAGCAAGGCGCGCGGGCCACGTTCATGCCGAAACCGCACAAAGAGTGGACAGGTTCCGGCATGCACTCACACATGTCGCTGTTTGAAGGCGATTCCAATGCCTTCCATGATCCCGACGACGAATTCTGCTTGTCGACGACGGCCAAACAATTCATTGCTGGCATTTTGCACCACGCCCCGGAATTTACCGCGGTGACTAACCAATGGGTGAACTCCTACAAGAGGTTGATGTTCGGCAACGAAGCCCCAGGTGCTGCTACTTGGGGTGTGTCCAACCGTTCGGCGATGGTGCGGGTGCCGACGTATCGGCTGAATAAACCAGAATCGCGCCGGATCGAAGTCCGCAGTCTGGATTCTTCGGCAAACCCGTATATGGCGTATTCCGTGTTGTTGGCTGCTGGGCTGCGCGGTATCCGGGAAGGCTACGAGCTAGGTGATCCCGCCGAAGACAACGTGCAAGAACTGACGCGCCGGGAACGCCGCGCGATGGGCTATACCGATCTGCCGAATTCGCTTGATCATGCCCTGCGCAAACTCGAGAAATCTGAATTCATGGCAGGGGTGTTAGGCGAAAATGTCTTTGAATTCTTTTTGCGTTCCAAGTGGGCGGAATTCCGGCAGTACCAGCAGCACATCACCCCTTTTGAGCTGTACAACAACTTGAACTATTAGGTTCTGCGAGTAGTTCGGAACCTGTACAACGCACAACGACTTCCAAAGAGCTGAGCATATCGTGACTTCGAACCGTTCCTCCATTCCCTCGCCTGCCACGCTGGGGTTATCCAGCCCGAAAGCCAGCGAAGATATTCAATGGCTGGGCTGGAACAACGACGAAGACACCGCCTTGCTCTGGTGCCTGGCGGCTGCTTCTGACCAAGATCTCGCATTAAATACCTTGATGCGCATGGCCGGAAACCTCGAAGATGAGGGGGCTGAACTCACAGCCCAGCTGCGCGCTGACGAATCACTGCGCGTGCGCTTTTTTGCGCTCTTAGGTGGTTCGACGCTGTTGGGCGATCATCTTGCGGCGCACCCAGAGACGTGGCACGAGCTCGGCAAGCCAATGCCGGAATCCGAGGAAATGTTTCAGCAGATGCTCGGGGCAGTGGGGGCGAAGCCGGCGGATTTTGCGGAATCCCCCGAGGAATCTGACCCAGCCAGCGCAGACTTGTCGACGCCGGGTACATACCGTGCAGCGCTGACCGGCAGTGATGCCGTCTGTGCGCTGCGCGATCAGTACCGCACCTTGATGCTGCGCATTGCCGCACACGATTTAGCCGGTAGCTTTTATTCCCGTAAAGGACAAAGCGAACCACAAAGAAAACTGCTTTTTAGCACCATCACCGGGGCGCTGTCCACGCTGGCAGATGCCGCACTCACCGCAGCATTGGCTGTTGCAGTCGCAGAAGTTTATGGGCCGTTGCAGGATGATTCGGCTGCCGGCACGAATGAGCAATCCAGCGGCTCGGGCAGTTCCAGTACCGGCGCTAGTTCTGGCAAGAAGAAAAAACCCGCCACACCGGTTGATGCCCGTTTGGCTGTGATCGCCATGGGGAAATGCGGTGCGCAAGAGCTCAACTACATCTCTGACGTCGATGTCATCTTCGTGGCCGAACCAGCCAGCAGCAAAGCCACCCGCTTGGCTGCGGAATTCAACCGCATTGGTTCTGCCGCTTTCTTCGAGGTCGATCCGAACCTGCGCCCTGAAGGCAAATCCGGTGCACTGGTGCGCACCCTCGATTCTCACATCAGCTATTACCGGCGCTGGGCCGAGACCTGGGAATTCCAAGCGCTGCTCAAAGCCCGTGCACAAACCGGATATTTGCCACTCGGCCGGCGTTACGAAGACGCGATCCGGCCGATGGTATGGACTGCTTCTGAGCGCGATTCTTTCGTCGAAGACATCCAAGCCATGCGCCGTCGAGTGCTCGCCAACGTCCCGAAAGACATGCGCACGCGCGAACTCAAACTCGGCACCGGCGGCATGCGCGATGTGGAATTCGCCGTGCAACTGCTCCAACTGGTGCACGGCCGATCCGATGAACGCCTGCGCGTGCTCTCCACGGTCCGTGCCCTCTATGCGCTCAAAGAATCGGGATACATCGGCCGGGAAGATTCGTGGCAACTCATCGAAGCTTACGAATTCTTGCGTCTGCTCGAACACCGCTTGCAGCTGCAGCGCTTCCGCCGCACCCACACCATGCCCGCCAACGATGACACCGACGCGCTGCGTTGGCTGGCACGCGCGGCCGGTTTCGATGCCTACGGCTCGAAGTCCTCCTACGATCTGATGGTCAGCCACCTGCGCAAAGTCCGTCTACGCATTTCCGAATTGCACTCGCGTCTGTTCTACCGGCCGCTGCTCAACGCGGTGGCCTCCATGTCTGCCGAGGAGCTTAAACTTTCCCCACAAGCAGCGAAACTGCAGCTTTCCGCGCTGGGCTACCGACACCCGGGGCGTGCCCTGGATCACCTAACCAAGCTGGCGTCTGGAAGTTCGCGCAAGGCAGGCATCCAGACGATTCTGCTGCCCGGTTTGATGGAATGGTTGGCCGAAACCGCCGACCCAGATGCGGGCTTGCTCAACTACCGCAAGCTTTCCGATGCCGCATTCGATCGCTCCTGGTTTTTGCGCATGCTGCGCGACGAAGGCATCGTCGGCAAGCGTTTGATGTCGATTTTGGGTAATTCACCGTATACCGCAGAGCTGATCATTAATTCGCCGGATACGGTCAAGCTGCTGTCCGATGGCGCCAATGGCCCGAAATTCTTGGACACCAACCCGCAACAAGTCTCTAAATCTCTGGTCAATTCGTCGAAACGCCACGCGGACCCAGATAAGGCTGTCGCAGTAGCGCGCTCGTTGCGGCGCGTAGAGCTCGCACGTATTGCCGCGGCAGATCAGCTGGGGTTCATGCCGGTCGAGCGCGTATGCCGCGAATTATCGCTGATCTGGGATGCCGTGCTGGAAGCCGCGATCCGCGCGGAAGTGCGTGCAAGCCTGCGCGAGATGGATCGCGAAGAACCACCAGCGCGCATCGCCGTGATCGGCATGGGCAGGCTGGGCGGCCAAGAACTAGGTTTTGGCTCCGATGCCGACGTACTGATGGTTGCCGAGCCCGTCGAAGGCGAAGACGAATCAGAAGCGATGAAATGGGCGAAGAAAATCGTCGACAAGCTGCGCTCGCGCCTGGCAAAGCCATCGGGTGATCCGCCGCTCGAAGTCGACTTGGGGCTCCGCCCAGAAGGCCGCAGCGGGGCAGTGGTGCGCAGCATTGCATCGTATCGGCGTTATTACTCGCAATGGGGCGAAGCCTGGGAAATTCAAGCATTGTTGCGCGCGCAAGTGGTCGCAGGTGATGCCGAGGTAGGCGAAGCGTTTATCACGATGATCAATGACTTCCGCTACCCAGCCAGCGGGATTTCAGACTCAACGATTCGCGAAATCCGCCGGATCAAAGCACGAGTGGATAATGAACGCCTGCCGCGCGGGGCTGATCGCAATACTCACACCAAACTCGGCCGTGGCGGGTTGACCGACGTGGAATGGACCGTGCAATTGCTGATCATGATGCACGCCGCAGAGCATCACGAATTGCGCACGCCATCCACGCTTGATGCCCTCGATGCGCTGCGAGACTGCGAGATCTTGAGCTCCGCTGACGTCGAATGCCTGCGTGAGGCGTGGCTGATGGCGACGAATGCCCGCAATGCGTTGGTGCTGGTGCGTGGTAAACGCGTCGATCAGCTCCCACAACCCGGCAATCACCTTGCGCAAGTTGCAGGTGTGGCCGGATGGGCTCCGGAGGATAACCAAGAATTCCTCGAAGCATATTTGAAGGCAACGCGCCATGCGCGCCGGGTGGTTGACCAAGTCTTTTGGGGTGAGCCGGATTCGTATGAATACGATTAGCCGCCAGCTCGGACAGCGCCCGAGTTGGACAGCGCCCGAGTCGGACAATGCCCAGTCGAGCGGAGTCCGAGGCGAAACGGTAATCGCGGCTAGACTAGACAAAACAAAAAGCAGCACTGCCCGACGAAAGGATGAGCACATGGGACTTTCAGTTTCTTTCAACGTCGATAATGCCACGCTGGCGGATGTGCAAGAATTGGTTGCCATGGCTGAACGTATGGGAATCAGCAGTGATACCTACGTGAGCTTTGATGATGACTCGCGCCATTTGCGCATCGATAGCGATGGGCTGAGTGAGAAGAAGGTCGCCGAAATTCGGGAGCAGGGAGCGCAGCAGCAAACTGACGACGATGACGGTAGTTCTACACATCCGCGCGACGGTGGGGAATGGTCTGATGTGTTTGACCGTGTGACGCGCAGTGTCAACAGCAACCCCATGGCCCAACAAATTGGTGATGCCGCGATGCGTTCACTGGGCGATATTTTGTCTGGGCGTCGTAACTCACCGGGAAACCCACGGTCCAACCCACCGCATAATTCACCGCGTCGTTAGCCAGTTGCGGCTCGTGAGTCAGTTGCGGCTCGTTAGTGAGTTGCGGCAAAAACACCAGCACTCGGTTAGTTTCGCCTGCATAGCTACCCGAGATACATAGCGTCTTGACAGGAATATCTACAGTTACAGTCACATAACGCAGTTATCCTAGCCCAAGAATCAAGCATCAATGGTGGAATAACGCATACAAGGGAGACTGCCCATATGCCGAAGCTGAAAACTCGCATGAACGAAGCATCACGAAAATGGTGGATTTGGGGTGCGCTCGGCGTGGTGACCGTCATCGCGGGAGCGGTTGTTTTCCAGACGGTATTCGAGCGCGAAGAGCAGGATACGCGCACCGTGGGCTCGATGCTCAACGACCACCCGCACCCTTTCGAGGACCAGGCGGCGGCAGGGCAAAATTTGGAAACCACCCCGACTGAGGGGAGTGCGGCGAGCATTTACACCAGTCGTATGGCAGAACTCGCCACTATCCTTGGGCTTTCCGACGAGCAAATGTATCACCAAAACTGGCCGGAAATCGTTCTCACCATCGACAATGAAAACCGCGCCGCGATGCGCATGGTGCTGGAAGACATTTTGAATGAGGCCGTCCAGCGTGGAGATATTTCTTATGTGGACCGCGACCGGGTGCTCTACACCTTTGACTTAGGGCTTATTGACGCACCGCTGAGCGCAATTACGAAGCACCCCGGCATCGACGGTGCACACGATCTTGACGACGAAGCACCCGGCGAACCGCAGCAATCACCGCAGAACCAACCAGAAACCAACAGCCGCGCGGTTCCCACCCCGCAAGCAAGCTAAGCGCACAGCGTTGTCTGCTTGCCAGGCAGCAGGCTAATTCTCTTCGTTCCGATTACGGGACGTATTACCTTTCGGGGCAGTGGTTTCCTGAATGACCAGAGAACGTCGATGCCCTGGTGCCGCGCCAGCGCCAGCCCCAGCGCCATCGTCGAGTCGCCGCGCAACGCGCCGACGCCACGCCGTGGCGCACAATAAGCCAGTCATTCCGACAGCCCAGACTACACCACCAGCGAAAGCGGCCAGCTGAAAATCAGCCCACGAATACTCGCCGCCGTCGGCAGAATGATCCAGCACAATACCGATGCCCTGCGATGCAGCCATACCGGAGACAAATCCGCCCATATTCGCCAAGCCCGTCGCCGTCGCAACGCCGGTGCGGGCAACGCCTTCGCGCACATTATCGAAGCCGTAATTCGCTGCCGCCCCGCATACCGCAACAATCACGTTGAGCACGATCATCGCCGTGATCCCGCGGGCAGTAGACGTCGTAAAAAAGACCACCCAGGTCAGCACCATCGTCACCGAAAACAGCACGACAGCCCAGTGCCGGGTGCTGCCGATCCGTGCCGAGAGTATACCGTGCAGCGGGCCGGATGCCACCGTAACGACGGTATTGATCGCCATCACCAAACCTGCTTGTTCGGAGCTTAAGCCCATGCCGAGGGTCATCAGCGGAAAACCCCACATCAACAAGAAAACGACCTGGAACATCAGGCAGGTGTAGTGCATGAAAAATCCCTGCCACACCACCGGGGTACCTACCAACTTGCGCATGCGTGCAGCCAGAGAGTCGATGTCGATGTCGCCGGATGACGCAGTCGTATCCGTTGGAACCGCAGCGGCAGTACCAGCCGCAGGCGAGTTTTTTGCAGCACGATCGACGTCGGGAAGATCTTTAATCGCCAAGCCAGCCAAGCCCGCGATCAAAATGCTGGTTGCGCCCAGGGTGACAAACGCCGCCGTCCAGCCCGCAGCGCCGAGCAAAGCCAAAAACGGCACCGCAGAAATGAACTGTCCAGTTTGCCCGAGAGCCCCGGTCAACTGCGTAAACAGCGGGGTTTTTCGGAGCGGGAACCAATAGGGAATCAAGCGCATAACCGCCAAAAATGCCGAGGCATCACCGGCCCCGATTAATACGCGCGCACCGATCGCCAGTGGGTAGGAGCTGGTTAAGGCCAAGATGAACTGCCCGATTCCCATGACCACCGCGCCGAAAATCACCATTGCGCGTGGGCCGAACTTATCAATTCCCAACCCCGTCGGAATTTGTGCCAACGCATACACACCCATCTGCACTGCGGCGAAAACCGCGATACGGGAAGCATCAACGCCAAAGCGATCAATGGCATCGACGCTGGCGACGCCAAACGAGGTGCGCCCAGTAATGGCGACGATATAACACGCCACACCGCCAGCCCAGACCAATAACGCTCGTTTGGTTACCACCTCGCGCGGGTGTGGTGCCGACTGGGCAGATTCAGCGCGTAATTCCATAAAAGCAATTGTAGGGAGACTGTAAGATAATGCCCGTGGACTATATCTCAACTCGTGACACCCAGGCCCAACCCGCACAATTTACAGACATTCTGCTCGGTGGTCTCGCTGCCGATGGCGGGCTCTATCTGCCGGCGCATTATCCCCAGTTAGACAGTGATGCTCTGCAAAAATTGCGCGAAATTTCTCGCACCTCTGGCTATGCTGCGCTGGCGGCAGAAGTGCTGAAACTTTTCGTTGATGATATCCCGGCCGCAGAGCTCGAAGCCATGGCGCGCAGGGCATATAACGTCGACAAGTTTGCCCACGAAGAAATCGTGCCGGTGACGCAGCTGGATGAGCAGTTTTATATCGGCCACCTGTCCGAAGGCCCGACCGCCGCGTTCAAGGACATGGCGATGCAGTTGCTCGGCGAATTATTTGAATACGAGCTCGCCCGCCGCGAGACCACGCTGAATATTTTGGGTGCGACCTCGGGTGATACGGGTTCGTCGGCTGAGTACGCCATGCGCGGGCGCCAAGGCATCCGGGTGTTCATGTTGACGCCGAAAGGGCGCATGACCCCATTCCAGCAGGCACAGATGTTTGGGCTGGACGATGAGAATATTTTCAATATTGCCCTCGACGGCGTGTTCGATGATTGTCAGGACGTCGTGAAGGCTGTGAGTGCGGACGAAGCCTTCAAGCGTGATTACCGCATCGGTGCGGTTAATTCCATCAACTGGGCTCGGCTGCTGGCGCAGATCGTGTATTACGTTTCATGTTGGATCAAGGTCACTGAGATGACGGGTGATCACACGCAAAAGGTTTCGTTTAGCGTGCCAACGGGAAATTTCGGTGATATTTGTGCTGGCCACATCGCCCGGCAAATGGGGTTGCCGATCGACCGATTGATCGTCGCCACGAATGAAAACGACGTGCTCGATGAGTTTTTCCGCACCGGCCAGTACCGTCCACGCTCGTCGGCGGATACACACGAGACTTCTTCGCCGTCCATGGATATCTCGCGGGCATCGAACTTTGAACGTTTTATCGCCGATTTGTTGGACCGCGATGCCGCGCAGGTGGCTGATTTGTTCGGCCACCGTATCAAAGACGGTGGATTTGAGCTTGACGACGAGCTACTTGCCCGTGCACGTGAGGAATTCGGATTCGTCTCCGGTCGTTCTGTGCACTCTGATCGCTTGGCGACGATCGCCCGTGTGAATGTTGATCACGATATTGTGGTGGACCCGCACACCGCCGACGGCATCAAGGTCGCGGCGGACGCGGTCGCAGAACACGGGATCACCAGCCCCGTGGTGTGCTTGGAAACTGCGTTGCCGGTGAAATTTGCCGAAACCATTGAAGAAGCTTTGGGCGCGGCGCCACAGATGCCGCAGCGCTTCGCTGGCATCATGGATGCAGGCCGCCACGTTGCCGATTTGGATAACGACGCGGACATCGTCAAAAACTATATTCGCGATTCAATCTCCGAGACCGAGGTGCGCTAATTTCCCGCGGAAATGTTGCCCAGCACCGCGCCGCGCAGACCGGGCGGCGTGCTGTAGGCGGTGGCGTTGCAGCCCGGCTCGTGGCTGTGCTCTGCGCGCCGTTATTGCTGCTTTCTGCCTGCAGTAGCGCGGAGTTCGGTGCCGGCGGTGACGGCGGATTCCCGGGCGCTGGCTGGTTCGGCGGTAAAAGTGCGGGAAGCAACGAGCCGCACTCTGGTGACGGCCATGCGCAGCCGCAGCCGCTTCCAGCGCCGCCACCACGTGCGGACGCGCTGACGGGCGCGGACAAGCAACAGCTTTCGCAGGAACCACAACCGCAGATGCGGATTATTCACCCGGTGCATTCACCGTTGGCACCGGGAGCACCGATCGATATTTCCACGCGGATGCCGGCTCCAGGCGAGCAGTTTCATTACAATATCTGCACCGTTGCCTATTCATTTACTACTGAAGATGGCACCGGTTATGCCATTACCGCCTCGCACTGCGGGCAACAAGGTGATCTGGTGTGGGCTGGGCAGGCGAACAACCGATTCCAGTGGCCGGCGGAACCGATTGGCACGTTCATCTATTCAGACCTGTATACCCCCGGCACGTCTGATTTGGATATTGCGATCATTGAACTCAACCCCAACGCCTACGAAGCGAGCCTGGCTGGTGGGGCAGAGGCTGCGGTCAACCCCATGCCCACCGCGATTGCCGAGCGCTTAGATTTCTTGCCGGAGCACGTGTGCAAGACTGGGCGCATCACCGGAGAAACCTGTGGCAACACCACGGCGTCACAAGCATTGGGCAAGCTGAACACGCACGATGGTGCAGTGCTCAACGCGCGCTCAGCTCGGGCCGCGCTGTGCGCGACCACCGGTGATTCTGGTGGCCCAGTCTATGCAGATATCGACGGCGAGCGGGTAATCGTCGGCCTGGTCTCTGGCACGACGACGCAACAAGCCACGCACCAATGTCACCTGGAAGAAGCAGGTGCTGATGCCGGGGCGGAAATCAGTGTCTCGTATACCCCGGCTACGGAATTCCAACGGATCATCGCCAACGTCGTGCCGCAGGTTGCTGCCACGACGGACGTGCGCTGACAGAATCCATGATGGCGGCGTCTGGTTAGAATGCTGGTATGGCAACCCCGGATTTCATTAGTGAATTACGCGCACACATCGGCACCGCACCACTGTGGGTTCCCGCAACCACCACGGTGGTTATTCGCGAGGTTCCTGCGCAGGCCCCTATCTGGGAAGTCCCCACGGTGTTGCTGGTTAAACGAGCAGATACGGGAGACTGGACCCCCATCGGTGGGATCTGTGAGCCCGGCGAACAACCGCATGCGACCGCCGTGCGTGAAGTAAAGGAAGAAACCGGACTGGATATCACCCCGGTCGCCGTTCTTGGCGTGGGAGCAGTCGGGCCGGTGACGTACCCGAACGGGGACGTGTGCCAGTTTATGGATACAGCAATTTCTGCACGGATCATCGGTGAATATGACCAACAGCCAATCGTTGCTGATGATGAATCCGTCGACGTGCAGTGGTGCTCGGTGGCGCACCTGCCGCAGTCGCTATCAGCGCGGCATCGGTTGGTCATCGCCGATGCCGTTGCCCAGATGAAAAACCCGGCGCGGTTCCAACCACGCATGGGGTTTAGCAAGCGCAATGGTTAAGCGGGTGGCACGTGGGGCGGCTCGAACGACGCTGTGGAGAACACACCGCCGGGCGCTGGGGGCGGTGTTGGCAATTTCTGCGTTGGTAATCTCGTCCTGTACCTCCGAACCTGCGATGGGCCCGGCTGACGATTCCGGCGCGCCCACTCCGCCGACGAGCGAACAGCAGGCGAGCGAACAGCAGCCAGGCGAAGCAGTCGACAGCCAGGCGTCGACAAGCACGGCCGCAGCGATCACTACCTACGTCGCACTTGGTGATTCCTTCGCCTCCATGGGGTCTCGGGAAGACGGCGGAGCCGGTGACGACGATGCTCGCGGTGCGGAAGCAGCGTTCTGTCGGCGTTCGCAGGATAACTACCCGAGGGCACTCAGCGAATTACTGAATGTGGAATCAGTGGTTGACCGGAGTTGCCAGGGTGCGATCATCGACAACCTGAGCGGTCAGCGTGCGGCGGGAGATATCGAAATTCCTGCACAAATGCAGGCCTTCGGAGAAGTTGATGCCCCCGTGGACTTGGTCACGCTGACTATCGGCGGCAATGACATCGGCTTCGGAGAAATGGTGTGGTGTGCCCAAAACGCGATGCAAACTCATGAGCCATCCAATTGCAGCGCTTATTTGGATCGCAAGGTCGCACACGAAACCAAGGTGGTAGAGGATCGGCTTGACCAGGTATTCCAGGAGATCCGGACCCGAGCGCCGCAGGCTCGCATTGTGGCAACCGGATATTTACCGCTGCTGGGCGTTGCTGATGATTGCGCAGAAATCGCGGCTATTTCCGGGACCGACCGGGCCTGGCTGCAAAGCGTGACGCACCAGTTGAACCAGGCAGCGGCGAATGCGGCACAGCGTCGTGGTGCAGAATTCGTGCTGCCGGCACACGTCGACAAGCACACCGTGTGTGCTGAGCCGGAGCAGCGCTGGGTTGATCTCACTGGGGCAGAAACCGGCTCGTATCCTTTTCACCCGACGGCTGCCGGGCAACGGGCGATGGCAGAAGCGATTCGCGATCAGGTGCAGCTGGGGTAGTGGCGAGCCGCAGCGGCAGTGTGTTGCCTTTCTCGCTGCACTGACAGCCTGGTTTCGCTGCCCTAACTGCGGCTTGTAGATTAGACAGCATGGCGGAGAACAAACGAAGCTGGCTGGATGGGCCGGCCATTCCCGGCGAAAACGAAGACCCACACGCGCCGAGTCGCTGGCCTGGCGAAAAAATCGGTATGCCGCAGCATGGCCGCGGATCGCTAGCACCCGTCGGCAGGCGTGCGCTAGCAGTGCTGATTGATTGGCTCGTGGCACTCGCACTGGCATTTGGTCTGCGCTACGGGCTCAGCGGCGCTGATATGAGCGAGGGCTCGACGACGACGTGGAATTACGTGTTGTGGATTGTCATGGGCATCATCTTCGGCTGGCTATTCGCCCGCACCCCAGGAATGATGTTGCTGGGCATGGGCGTGGCCCGGGTGGATGCCGAAGAACGCATCGGACTCTGGCGCGCGGTGGTACGTAGCTTGCTGACGGCGTGCTTTTTCCCAGCCGTGATGGTCGACTCAGACGGCCGCGGAATGCACGACCGTGCGACCGGAACCGCGGTAATTCGCACCAGTTAATACACGAAACCGGGCAGCTGCTGCACAGTCTGCCCGGTTTTATTTCCCTGCTTTTATTTGCCCTTTTTGGCGTTCATGCGGCGCATACGGCGGTTCATGCCGGATGGGTTTTGCGCCTGGCTTGGCAGCGGACCTTTCGGCATACCAGCGCCCGGTCCAGCGGTGGCATCCATGGCCTCGATACGAGCGTTGATCTCGTAGACTTCGTTCTTGCTGTAATTGCGTGGCAGCTTCAGCAGTTTGCGCTGCAGTTTGCCCAGTGGAACCTGGTTTTCGCCGCTGCCAGTAAACACGACGTGGACGGGCACACCACCAGCGATGCGGTCAATCCGGCGGCGTTCCTTGTCGACGATTTTTTCCAGGCGCTTCGGGGAACCTTCACCGACGAAAACCACACCTGGGTTACCGACGACGCGGTGCAGCAAATCCTGCTGGCGGGTCATTCCCACACCTTGCTTGGTAAACCAGACGATGCCAAAGGTGTTGCGCAGGTTATCCAGAGTCCACCCGGCTGCGCCAGGCTGATCTTCGACGCGTTTGTACATAGACGACTGCAGACGTCGCGTGAAGATCCACATCGCTACGACAGCACCCAGCACAATGCCGACCGGCAGCATGAACCATTGTCCGCCCCACAGCATGCCGAGCAAGAACAGCGCAACGGTGATACCGATGAGCGCCAGCAGCATCAAAGGCACCAGCGCTTTGTCGTCCTTGCGCTGCATGTTGAACGCTTGCCACATCTGCGAGAACGTTTGCTTGCGTTGTGCTCGCTTCGCCTTTTTGGCTTCGCGTTTCTGTGCCTTGATCGCGGACTTGTTGCTTGTCGCCTTGTCGTCTTTCGCCATGTCTCTCACTTTAAAGGGTATGCAATGGATTTAGAAAACGTTCTTCGCAGCCGGCGCCGAGTTGTTGTTCACCCGAGATGCCCCTGTGCTCACAAGAAAGCGCGCCTCGGGCACTAACCGAAGCGCGCTACCGTGACTGGCTGCCTCGCGCAAAAGCTTTAGCGGGTCGTCACTGGGGTCTCTTGCGAAGCACCATACTTGCTCAGCAGCGACGACGCCTCTTGCGCAGTTGGACCCTGCGAGGTTTCTGCCAGGTGTGACAGTCGCTCTGGTAGCTCTCGGCCACGTGCCTGCATCGCCTGCACATACAACTTACCGGCGCGGTACGAGGAACGAACCAGTGGGCCAGCCATAACGGCACCGTAACCCATCTCGCGGGCGGCCTTGGAATGTTCGACGAATTCTTCCGGACGCACCCAGCGCTCGATCGGGTGGAACAGTGGGCCTGGACGCAGGTACTGCGTAATGGTGATGATGTCGGTGCCAGCGTCGCGTAGATCCTGCAAAGTATCCAGGACTTCCTGTTCAGTCTCGCCCATACCCAAAATCAGGTTCGACTTCGTGATCAAACCATAATCGTGGGCCTGGCGGATGACGTCCAGGGAGCGCTCATAACGGAAGGCCGGACGGATGCGTTTGAAGATGCGCGGTACGGTCTCCAGGTTGTGGGCGAAGACCTCAGGTTCAGCCTCAAAGACTTCCTGCAGAAGGTCGGGCTTGCCAGAAAAATCCGGGGTGAGGTTTTCGATACCGGTATTCGGGTTGAGCTCACGGATCTTGCGGACGATCTCTGCGTACAACCATGCACCCTCGTCTTTGAGATCATCGCGGGTGACACCGGTGACGGTGGTGTAGTTCAAGTCCATCTCGCGGATGTTCTCTGCGACACGACGCGGCTCATCGGTGTCTAATAAACCAGGCTTGCCGGTCTTAATATCACAGAAATCGCAACGGCGGGTACACAAGTCGCCGCCGATCAGGAAGGTAGCCTCACGCGATTCCCAGCACTCGTGGATATTCGGGCAGCCAGCTTCCTGGCAGACCGTGTGCAGCCCGGCTCCCGCGACCTTGGCTTTCATGTCTCGGTATTCCGGACCGTTGCGGACCTGGTTGCGGATCCACCGGGGTTTGTTCTCGATAGGTTTTTCTGCGTTCCGCTTTTCAATGCGCAGCAGTTTGCGGCCTTCGGGGGTGACACTCATAATGCCCCAGCCTACGCCTCGCAGACCGTTCTGACTAGCTGGTAGCGGCCATGATGGGCACAACTTGTGGTCGTATCACCAAAATCACGCTGGCCACCGGATGTGGTGCTCGCGACGTGTGTAGCTATTGCGGCGAAGGACCCAGTTGCGAGGCATCCAAACCGTGGTCGCTCACCGCCAAATCCCCGGCCAATGCGCGTTGCAAAGAATCCTGCAATAGCGGAATCATCTCGGCGGTGGTCACGTCCCGGCCATGCTCGAGCGACAACGTGGTGACATCGGCGTCGTCAATGCCGCAGGCAACAATGTGCTCATAAAATTCCAGCGAGTTATTGCAGTTCAGCGATAGCCCGTGCATGGTCACCCCGCGGGTTACCCGAATGCCTAACGCGGCGATTTTGCGATCGCGACGGGAAGCCCGCTCGTCGACGGCCTGCACATCGTGCGGCACCCACACACCAGAGCGGCCGTCGATTCGCCCCACCTTTTCGGTGCCGAATCGGGTGAGTGCGTCGATAATCGCTTCTTCCAGACGGCGCACGTAATCGACGACGTCGACCGGTTCGGCCAACTTGATGATTGGGTACACCACCAGTTGGCCGCGGCCATGCCAGGTGATGCGCCCTCCGCGATCCACCTTGATCGTCGGCAAGCCATTGGTGGGCATGTCGGAAGGCTGGGTGCGTTTACCTGCTGTGTAGACATCCGGGTGCTCCAAAAACAGCACCTGGTCTGGGATTTCTCCGTCGGCACGTTGACGTGCCAGCTGTGCCTGCAAATCCCAGGCTTGTTGGTAATCGATGGTGCCGAGCTGTTGGAACTCTATAGCTTCGTCGGCACGAATTGAGCGATCGGCAGGAAAAAACGGGGCACGCGGAGCAGTCATAGTGCTCAATTCTAACGCGCCCCGTAGTGGCAAGATTTTCTAGGCAAGAATTTCTAGGCGAGTTTTGTTGTCCGCGGCGATTTTTTGAAAAACCGACCGTCGAAGTGCAGCACCAAGAAAATCGTGACCAGGGCGATGATGATGCCGAAGATGAAGCACGTGATGTAGCCGATTGCGGGGCCGAGAATCGAGATGATGAATGGGAAGGTAAAGCCGATATAAGTTAGCGAGTAGAACGACGCGCTGGCGGCACCAAGCTCATCATCTGCGGCCATGCGTTGTGCTTCTTGCAGGCCGGAAGACATCAGGATTCCGTAAGCAAAGCCCAGCGGGATGGTTGCGACCAGGCCAAAGACGACGCCGACCGTCGAGTCTTGCCAGATAGCCACGCAAATCGAACACAGCATGCCGACGATAATCAGTGACAAACCGTAGACGGCCGGCGGGTAGGTGCGCGAGCCGCCAACGAAGCGCTGGATGACGTTGCCGAAGACCATGGCCAAACATGCGATCGTACCGGTGTAAACGACGGGGTGATCCATTTGGGCTTCCAGCAGCCGGGTGTTGACGGCGAATGCGGTGGAGGCCGCACCGAAGACCCACGGGCCGGATAGGCCGAGGGTGAGCCAGAAGCGCTTGGTATAAATCTGGCTGGCGAACAGCTTGGCTTTACCGGAACCAGTGGTGGGGACAGTCGGGGTGTTCCATACCAGTGGGGTGATCAGGACGACCAGAACCAAGTGCAGCAAATACGGGACTAAATCCGGTTGGGGGAATACTTCGGCGACGATGCCAGCCACTAGCGGTCCGCCGGCGAAACCCGACGTCAATGCGATGGTGGCGCGGCGCGCACCTTGGATCGCGGGGCCAGGGGAGAGCTGCTTCAACCAGGCGGCACCTGAGGCCATGACGAGTCCCGTCGCCAAGCCGGTGATGAAGCGGCCAGCACCGATGAAAAACGCGGGGCCAAATGCACCGAGGGCGAGCACAGCCGAGCCGATGAAAGAAAAGATCAGGGCAGGGCGGATCAGCGCGCGTCGTCCGTAGGAATCGGACATGGGCCCACCGATGATCAGCGCTGGGATCAGACCCACGATGTAGATCGCGAGAAAGGCAGTCACCTGGCCGTCGGTGAGGCCTGCTTCGAGACGGTAGGAGACCATCAGTGGGGCGAAGGCGTTGGCGCCAAAGGCGACCACGAACATACCTAAGCCAACTCTTAACCAATCGCTGATACGCATACGTTCCTCTTTTGGCTGCTCGGAGATGGTGTCTCGGTGTCATCGTCGACAGAGGCGGCGCCGGTGACACGGAACGAGATTTGTTCTACATCACGCCACCCTGTGATCGAGGTTAACGTGATGACCGTTATGTTACGTGAGTTGGCTCATAACACGAAAAACCGGGTCCTCCGGCTGCGCTTCTTGCCGTAGTGGCGAGAAGTTGTGCAGCGGGAAGACCCGGCTAATTGGCCATCCTCAGGCTAGCCCTAGTCAGGCTAGCTCTAGTCGGGCTGGCCCGATCGTGCCTGGAGACCAGCGTTAGAGGTCGAGGTCAGACTCAAAATCTGCGGTCTCGAGGCGGTCCTTGATGGTGGTGATGAAGCGGCCAGCATCGGCACCATCGACGACCTGGTGGTCGTAGGTGAATGGCAGGTAGCACATCTGACGGATGGCGATAGCGTCCTGACCGTCTTCGGTGACAACGACTGGGCGCTTCTCGATGACCGCGGTACCCAAGATTCCGGCCTGTGGTGGCACCAGAATTGGGGTATCCAGCAATGCGCCTTCCGAGCCGATGTTGGTGACGGTGAAGGTGGCACCGGTCAGGTCGTTTGGCTTCAGCTTGTTGTTGCGTGCGCGGTCAGCCAGATCAACGATCTCGGCCGCGATTTCCGGCAGCGTCTTATCCTGCGCCTTCTTGATGACCGGCGTCAACAGTCCCTTCGGAGTATCCACCGCGATAGCGACGTTGACATCGCCGTGGTAGGTCATCTCTTGGGTCTCTGCATTGTACGAAGCGTTGACGTTCGGGTGGGAAACCAGCGCTTCGACGGTTGCCTTGACGAAGAATGGCAGGAAGGTCAGTTTCGAACCGTGCTTGTCGGCGAAGGCCTGCTTGTTAGCCTTGCGCAGGTTCGCGATGGCCGTCATGTCGATTTCTTGCACGTGGGTTAGCTGTGCGGAAATCTGCAGCGCTTCGACCATCTTCTGTGCAGTGATCTGGCGGATGCGGTTGACCTTCTGGGTGGTGCCGCGCAGCTCTGCCTTTTCTGGGTCGACAGACTTGGTGGACCAGTTCGAGCCAGACTTCTTGGCATCCTTGCCAGCGGCCTGCTCGGAGCCTTGTGCAGAAGAACCTGCGGACTCACCTTCCACGGCAGCCATGACGTCTTGCTTGCGGATGCGTCCACCGACGCCGGTGCCTTCAATGTCGTTCAAGTCAACGCCGTGCTTGTCGGCGAGCTTGCGAACCAGCGGAGTCACATAAGGGACCTTGCCGGAGTTCTTCTTGCCAGAATCCTTCGAGTCCTTGGACGACTTCTCTGCGGACTTGGACTCAGTCTTGGAAGCAGGCTTGGATTCTTCTTTCTTCTTGGAAGCAGACTCTTTGTCGTCGGATTTGGACTCTTCTTTTTCTTCGGACTTGGAGTCCTTTTCGTCGGAGTCAGCCGAGTCGTCTGTGTCA
>NZ_JAXOFP010000014.1:0-60374 GCF_041224285.1 Corynebacterium drakensteinense | reverse complement strand
CGTACGCCCTGGTCACGGGAGCTAGCCAAGGGATCGGCGAGGCCATGGCACGCGACCTTGCCAAAGCCGGCCACAACCTCATCCTCGTCGCCCGCCGCGAGCAGGTGCTCAACACGCTTGCCGACGAGCTCACCACCCACGGCATCAACGCCGAAGTCTATGCCGCGGATCTTTCCAACTACGACGAAGTCAGCGGCCTGCTGGACTACTTGGCCGAGAAAACCGTCTCCATCGCAATAAACTCGGCGGGCATCGCCAGCTTCGGCAAATTCGTCGAGCAAGACTGGGAATACGAGACCAACCAGTTCCATCTCAATGCCACTGCGGTGCACCGCATCACCAACGCCGTCGTCCACCCGATGGTGGCACGCGGCGAGGGCGCAATCTGCAACGTGGGTTCTGCCGCCGGAAATATCCCGATCCCGAATAACGCTACCTACGTATTCACCAAGGCGGGTGTCAATGCTTTTACCGAGGCGCTGCACTATGAGCTCAAAGGCACCGGGGTCAGCTGCACGCTTCTAGCTCCGGGCCCTGTGCGCGATGCGGTGGTGCCGGATGAGGAACAGTCAATCGTCGACAAGGTCGTGCCAGATTTCTTATGGACGACCTACGAGTCGTGCTCAGCCGAAACCCTGGACGCCATGGCGAAAAACAAACGTCGCGTGGTTCCCGGACCGCTATCAAAAGCAATGAACGTGCTCAGCCAGGTAATACCGGTGCCAGTGATCGCGCCGTTGGTCGGCAAATTTTATTCCAAAATGAGCTAAACGAGTGCGGGCGCACAAGCGAAAGGAACATTAGTTACACATGACGAACGAGACCGCAGCAGAGACCACCGGGGTCACAGAATCCACCGACACCGCGAACTCTGCGAGCATTCCGGCCAAAAGCAATCGCCTGGTCTGGGTGGATCTGGAAATGACGGGCCTGGACCCCAACCGGCATGTCATCGTCGAGGTTGCCGCGCTGGTCACCGATGCCGAACTCAATATTCTTGGCGACGGTTACTCCGCTGTCGTTCACGCCAGCGAGGAAGAACTCGCGGCGATGGATGATGTCGTCGTCCGTATGCATCAGGCTTCGGGGCTGGATAAAGAAATCGCGGAATCAACTACGACAGTCGCCGAAGCTGAACAAGCCGTTTTGGACCTCATTGCGCAACACTGCGAGGCCGATTGGGCGGTACCGCTGGCCGGCAATTCGATCGCTACCGACCGGAAATTCATCCAGGAATACATGCCGAAACTCGACCAGCGCTTGCATTACCGCATGGTGGATGTCTCCACCATTAAGGAACTGTCGCGCCGCTGGTTCCCGCGCGCTTATTATCAGCAGCCAGACAAGGGCCAGGCGCACCGCGCACTAGCCGATATTGTGGAATCAATCCGTGAGTTAGATTACTACCGCCGTGCGGTTTTTGTGGATCCAGGCAAGCTTTCTAGAAACGATGCCACCCGCGCAAAGGACGACGCAACCGACGCCTACCAGCGGTTTTTGTAAACTCGCGATGATGCGCTAATCTAGTGCGTGCTGCTTTAGAGCAGCGATGGTGGCTGTAGTTCAGCTGGTAGAGCACTAGGTTGTGATCCTAGGTGTCGCGGGTTCGAGCCCCGTCAGCCACCCCAAAGTAACACCCTCTTGGTCGCGGAAATGCGGCCGAGAGGGTGTTGTCGCGTGGCAGCCTACATACATCCGGAGCAGAGCGTGGGCGAGACTTTCGCCAGAATAATCCCATTATTTATTCTATTTTCTGATAACTAACCCTGCACACACAAATAAAAGCTAAGGCTTTTCAAGTATAAATCCCTAGCTCGCCGAGTGTAACTAACTCTCTTTTTCTATTTATAAGTGTTACGTTATAAAAGAGTGTTTTCGAAGATTTTTCTCAATCACGCCCCATGACTGCTACCCCCTTGATTGAAGGAACAGCCAATGGAAATTAATCCAGATTTCCCACTCTGGCTCCGCGCCAGCCACCTCATCAACTTTGTCCTGATCGGCATCCTCCTACGTTCCGGCTGGGAGATGCTCGCCTCCATGCCTCGCCTGTGGTGGCGCAATGACTGCGCACCAGGCACCGAGTGGTTGAAGTTCACCAAGCGTGAGCTTCCCAAAGAAGAAGGCATCTACACCTCCCTAATGGATGAAAAGTCCGCTTCCCCAATTTTCACCCTTCCGGGCCGCGAAAACATCGGCTTAGGCCGTCACTGGCACGGCCTAGGCGTGATGCTGTGGGTGCTTAACGGCGTCTTCTACGTCATTATGCTATTTGCCACCGGGCTGTGGAAACGGCTAATCCCAACTTCCTGGGATGTTTTCCCCGAAGCCTGGGACTCGTTCAAAACATACATGTCGTTCACCGCGCCAGGCATCGAACACTTCCAGCCTTACGACGCGTTGCAGCAGCTGACGTACTCATTCGTGATCTTCATCCTGGCTCCGTTCATGATGCTGACCGGCGTCGCAATGTCGCCTGCCGTGCGCCAGTCCATGCCGTGGTACGTAAAAATGTGGGGTGGGCATCAAGGTGCACGTTCCCTGCACTTCATCGGCATGGTGATGATGTCGGGCTTCGTAATCATGCACGTCGGTCTGGTCATGCTGGTACACCGCGATCACAACACCACGAACATGGTCTTCGGCGTTATGTCCACTGAACGCGCAGGCCAGGCGCTTTTCATCATGGTGCTTACCGTCGTGCTGGTCGTCTCTTTCTGGATCGGACTTTCCTACTGGTCGCTGTCGGATCGCGTCCGCGCCCACAATTTCTTGGTGCTTACTACCGAATGGGGCCGCAAAATCTTCCTGCAGAAACTGCGCCCACGCGGAGCTAAGCAGAAAGCCTACACTGACGACGATATTTCGGAATTCCACTGGACCAACGGTCTGCCACCAACGGAAGACGAATCCGAGTACTGGATTGAACAACGCGATAGCAACTGGGACGGCTATGAAATAACAGTCTTTGACGATGTCCGTGACGTCAACAAGACCATCACCTTGGGTGACCTCCGTGCCCTTCCCCAGCACTCGTACATCGCCACCCACACCTGTATGCAGGGATGGTCGGCCACGTCGCGCTGGCGCGGTCCGAAACTTACCGACGCGCTGGAGCTATTAGGCGAACGCCCAGAAGGGGCCCGCTACGTATTAATCGAGTCCTATGGTCTGGCGCAAAAGATGATTGATGATCGTCCCCGTGAGCCATTTTACGCCGCTATTGACCTAGAAACTGCCTACGAAGATGACACCATCCTCGCGCTGGACCGTAATGGCGAACCTATCGATAACCACCTGGGTGCACCGGTGCGGTTGCGCGTAGAATCTAACCACGGATACAAGCATGTGAAATGGGTATCGCGGATTGGCTGGATTAAGGATTACCAGGACTACCAAGATGGTCGTGGTGGAACCCGTGAAGATTCCGCACTGCAAGCCTTTAACGGCCGCATCTAGATACTCTTTTCGGTAGTGCTAGAACCTCTCTAGACCCGTAATTCTGGAAATCGTATTTCCGAGGAGAATAATGGCACCATTACAGACCACGCACTTTGCCGTTGCAAGTGTAGACAATAAAGACGGTGGCAAGACAAGCAAGAAGATTTTGCAGGCGCTTTACGACATCTTCAGCAGCGAAGGGATGGGCTATGCTGCCTTCGAATTCTCCCCGGATGCACCCGCACGGTTGATCATCAAGCACAAAGCTGACCAACAACCAGATATCGACGCACTCAACGCGCAAATGGCGAAGGTCAGCAAAGCGGAAATCTCAGAGGTGCTGTTCAAATCACGGTAGGTTTCATCCCAGCCACGTAAACCGTTCCGGATGAATCTCTTTCATCCACTCAGGCATCCTCTCTCCCGCGATCACACCAGCTACCAACTGCGCGGTGCGTGGCGCCAGGCTAATTCCTTGCATGGCATGCCCGGTCGCAACCACGACATTCGGGAACTTTCGCAGCGCTCCAATATGCGGCAAACCATCGGGGGTCATAGGGCGCATGCCCTGCCACGGTTCGAGATCATGTTCGCTGATCGGCCAATCCGGGAAAAAGCTACGCAACCCTTTCAAAATTCCACCGGCACGGACATGGTCAAGACTTTCGTCGATACCGCTAAATCCCATGGTCCCAGCTACGCGCACGTGATCGCCCATCGGCGTAGCAACCACTTTTGCATCCGTCATATAGAGAGTGTCCGACAACCATCCTGGTTCGATAGGAAAGTCATAGCCGTATCCCTTACCTGCTTGCAGGGCGATGCGTTGCCCCAGTTGCTTAACCACTTCACCGGTCCAAGCACCTGCAGCGACCACAATGTGGTCGGGATCGAAGAAGGAACCATCGACGATCACGCGTGCTTTTCCAGCTCCGCGATCACGCAACCATGCCCGCGAAGCCAGGAATTCTACCCCTGCGTCCTGGCACGCTTTGTGGAGTGCATCTGCAAACTTCGCAGGATCCAGGTGTGCATCACCACGCGATTCAATTCCACCGTGCACCTCGGCAGCTAAGCGTGGTTGATAAGCCCGCAGTTCTGCATCCTCCATGCGGCGATAGCTCAACCCAGCGAAATTATCTGCAAAATGCGCTAGTTCATCCAACCGGGCATCCATACCGGAGGTATCCCGGAAAAACGTGCGCATAGTGGCGAAATCCAGCTCGGCAGCAACGCCTTCGTCGACAAATTCGTCGAAGGTGCTGAACGTCTCTTGAGATAATTGGATCAACGTTTCTGTACCAGCGGCATAATGTTTCTGGCTGGTATGTTGCAGCATTCGCAGCAAGAAGGTGTAAAACCGCCAATCAGTCGACGGGCTGATGTACAGCGGCGAATCCTTCTTCAATAACCATTTTGTTGCTTTACCGAGTACTCCAGGCGCCGGAACCGGCTCACTCATCGTGGGCACTACCCAACCTGCATTGTGGCTGGAGGCTTTCGACCCTGGGGCAACCGGATCAACCACCGTGACAGCGTGCCCTTCTTTGGCTAGCCGGAAGGCACTAGCCATCCCAATCGCACCGGCTCCGATAACAACAATTTCTTTCATACTTATGCTCACCCCTGACTAGTTTTCTGCTTGTTCGTCGGCAAGCTCATCCATGGATTGTTCTGTGATTTTCTCTGGTTGTCCAGCCGTCAGCTTCGTTGCGGCGTATCCGATTACTGCTCCCAAGAATGCTGGAATAATCCATCCGCCATAATCACTGAACAATGGGATGAATCCGAGCGCCGAATCGATACCGCTCATGTCGACGTTGGCCGCACGGATCGCATCAAGAATCGCGAACGGCACGGTGGCGATAGTTGCACCCACATAGACGGCGCGGGCTTTGCCAAACACACCGTCTACAAGCGTGAGCAAGATGAGCACCATCGACAGTGGGTACAGCAAAAACAGCACGGGCAATGCCGCAGACAACACTGTTTCGAGCCCCAAGTTGGCAATACCGAAACCGAGCACAGCATTGATCCAGACCCATACTTTGTAGTCCACGCGAGGGAATACGCGTGCAAAATAGTCGGCAACAGCAGTCAAGCACGCGACGTTAGTGGTTAGACCGGTCAAGAAAACGACGATGCCGATGACGTACAAGCCGGGCTCACCCAACAGATATCGCGAGGCCTCCGCCAGCAGTTGCCCACCATTATCCATCCGTCCTATGGCATCAACTGAGCTGCCACCGATCCAGGCCAAAGAAATGTGCAGCACTGCCAAGGCGACGACCGTGAACAGTCCGGCTTTGAAAAATACCGTCGAAATTCCCTTGTCACTGTTGACACCCTGGCTGCGGATCGCCTGGATGAATACTCCCGCAAAAACCAACGCCGCTGCAGCATCCATCGTGAGATAGCCTTCGATAAAGCCAGTGAAGAATGCACCGTCTTGGTAGGCCTCGAGTGGTTCGTGCACCTGCCCCATCGGGTTGACGATTGAGGTGACGATAATGATGATCAGCAAAATTCCGAAGGCTGGGGTGAGAATTTTTCCGATTCGGTCGACGAGTTTGTTGGGGTTCAACGACAACCAAATCGTCGCGGCGATGAAGATCGTCGAAAAGATCAGCAGCGGCAACCGGTGCGCACCAGTTTGTTCTGCCAGTGAAGGCAATACGCCAATTTCGAAGACGACCGAGGTCGTACGCGGTATGACGTAAATGGGCCCGAGCGTAAGAAACAGCACCAAGCAGAACACAATGGCGTATTTGTTACTAACCCTCGAGGCCATCCGGTGCACATCGCCACTAGTTTTTGCTAAGGCGACGATGGCTAAAAATACTAATCCGACGCCGGTGATCAAAAATCCGGACATCGGTATCCACATATCCGTGCCAGCTTCTTGTCCCACCATCGGTGCAAAGATGATGTTGCCGACGCCGAGAAACATGGCGAAAAGCAAGAAGCCGAGTGCCCCTAATTCAAAAAAATTCAGGCGTTTATCTGTGGTCATCAGTTATCCCTCTATGCTCGCTAACTAGCCCTCACTGGAATGTGAGGTTTGATCGGAAAAATCTTTTACTGTGATCCAGATAAAACTTTAGAGTTCCTTGAGTGCAATTGCAATTACACCATGCGCTAGACTGGGAGGAGAACCTGCAACAAATACCTCCACACAGAGCAGCCCACATACCCAACCACAGACACAATAAGTTGGAGTTTTCATGACGGAATCCACCGCACAAGTCCCACGCTTAATTTCCTACGACGACGTCTATTCCGCGTTCACCCCGTCCGATGCGGTCGCAACCCTACGCCAGACGCTGCAAGATGGATTCAATCCAGCCAACGATCAATCACGCTCGGCCATTCCCGTCGAAAACGGCGAATTCCTCATCATGCCATCGACCGCCTCCAGCGCCTTCGGCATCAAATTGCTTTCGGTGGCACCTCCCGGATACCAGGACAATCTGCCACGGATTCAAGGCTCGTATGTGCTTTTCGACGGCACCTCGCTGAGCCCGAAAGCGCTGATCGACGGCATCGCGATCACTAATTTGCGCACCCCGGCTGTCTCGATCTCGTGCACCTATGATTTCTTTGCCGACGAAGACGCTACCTCGCCACTGCGCGTAGCCATTTTCGGCACCGGGCCGCAGGGCCGCGCGCACGCTGCAACCGTAGAATCGACTTTCCCACAGCGCGACTGCTCCATCACCTTCATCTCGCGCACCGAACCAGATGCACTCGATGATTCCTACCGCTGGGCTCAAGCGGGCAGCGCCGAAGCCCGTGAGGCCACCCGATGTGCTGACCTCATCCTGTGCACCACCACTGCCGCAGAGCCAATCGTGCATAGAGACGACGTTGCCGATAATGCTGTGATCGTCGCAGTGGGCTCGCACTCCCCCGATGCTCGAGAATTATCCACCGATCTAGTGGCAGCATCACACGTAATCGTCGAAGACATGGAAGCCACCCTGCGTGAAGGTGGCGACATCATCCAGCCGTTGAACAAAGGCGCAATCAAGAAAGACGACCTGTTCACCTTCGCCGACGTCGTCAGCGGCAAGGTCACCATCAAGCGTGATAGGCCGATCGTCTTCAAATTCACCGGCATGCCATGGGAAGATCTCGCACTCGCGGAAGCAATCGCCGACAAGCTCGCTTCGCAGCATTAAATCCACCGCAGCTGCCCCTTGTATGCTTTAACCATGGTCAACGCCCAGATTCCCCAGATTTCTGCTCGCACAACATCACTGCGCGAGCAAGTCTCTGAGTCCATCCGCGCCGGCCTAATCACCGGTGAACTCGCCCCCGGCAAGATCTATTCTGCGCCACAATTAGCGGCACAAATGGGGGTTTCTGCCACTCCGGTACGCGAAGCCATGCTCTACTTCGAACGTGAAGGCATGGTCACCAAAATGCGCAATACGGGCTACAAGGTCACAGAGCTTTCCGACGAGATCCTCGACGGTGCAGCCGAAGCCCGCATCCTGCTAGAAGTCCCGACCATGGCGAAAGTCGCCCGCAACTGCACCGGTGAGATCGCAGAGCATGTCGAAGGCTTGCGCAGCCTTGCCCACGAGCTTAACGACGCCGCCGAACGCGGAGATTTGGTCTCCTATTTGCAAGCTGATCTGCGGTTTCACTGCGATTTCCTGGCATTGGCGGGCAACCCCGTCATCGTGGAAACCGTCTCTAGCCTGCGCACTCGCAGCCGCGTGACCGGGTTGCGTCGTCTAGCGGAAGCGGACGCGCTGGTCGCTAGTTCGCGCGAGCACGAAGCCATGATCGATGCGGCCTTGGAACGAGATGCCAACGCGATGGAAGCCATTGTGCGCACCCACATCGGGCACGTGCGCAAGGAATGGGCCGTGTAGGTTTCCCGCCGCCCGCAGTGTGCACCCGCAGTCCCGCCACCTGCGGGGTGTTAGCTGTTACGCTGCCTGCCCTGCTGCAGCTTCGCGTTGGTTTTCGCGGTCGCTGGCGCTGACCACGGATCTTCCGGCCACGGGTGTTTCGGATAGCGCCCGCGCATCTCTGCACGCACCCCGGAATACGGCCCGGACCAAAAACTAGCCAGGTCATCGGTGATCGCCAGCGGCCTTCCCGCAGGCGAAAGCAAATGAAATTGCACGCGCTTTCCGCAATACACCGGCGATTCCGCCAACCCGAAACACTCCTGCAACTTCACGCTCGCCACCGGCTTCTCGCCTGCCCAATCCAAGCGCACCGTTCTTCCCGACGGCACCGGCATCCGCGCTGGCGCCAACTCGTCCAAACGGCTCGCTTCCGGCCACGGCAATAACCGCTGCAGCGCAGGGTACACATCAATCTGGGCAATCGGAGTGCCCGCAGCAATCTGTTCCAGCTCCGGCGCCAACCACTCTTCCGGATCAGCAGCATCCACATCCGGCCACGGCGCGCCGTAGTGCTCGTGCAGGTGGTCAAGCCGCTGGCGCAGATTGCTTGCCGAATCCGACCAGTCGAACAACCCCAGCCCGTGCTCGCGAATCCCGGCAGCCAGTGCCTCCGCTGCTTCGTCGCCACTGACCTGCACCGGGGTCGACGACAGCTCAATGGCTCCTGCTAACCGGCGCTGACGGCCACGGACCTTGCCGCCCTCAACGTAGGCGGTGGTGACTTCTTCTCCCCCGATCGCCGCCAGGGCATCGGCTTCTGTGATCCGCGCAGCCGAGCGGATGATCGCATTCCCGGCATTCGACAGCGAAATTCCCGCTACCGCCAGCCAGGGGGCACCGGCAAGCCCAGAATCATCCAACAGGCGTGCTCGGGTGCCACTGGCCAGTAAGTATTCGCGTGCGCCGGCACGTGCAGCTGCGCCGGAACGCAAACCTTCGCCAGCACCAGCACCGGCTGCACCGGCTGCTCCGGATACTGCCCGCGCTACCTGTTCCGGGAAGGCGGCTGCAATCACCGCACCGGGATCGGCTGGACCTAAATCCGGGACGAGGCCCGCCAGCCGCTGCACCAAATGCTGGTGCGCGCGGGCGAGGGCGATATCGCCGCGGGGATCGTCATCAAGCTTGGCGACGATTTCTGCAGCCCCGGCGCCATAGCGCAGTAAGGCCGCACCCAGGCGAGGATGCGTCGGCAAGAGAGCTAATTGTTTGGTCGCACCAATGCGCTTTAAAGTCCGCCGGGCATCGGCCAGCGCTGCGGCGGGCGGTTGATCGAGCAGCGGGAAATCATCGTCGGCACCCCAGGTATCCAGGAATAACGCGGCCTGGGTCAGATCAGCGCGCACAATCTCCGGGGAAATATGCGGCGGAAAATGCTGGTAATCGTCCTGCGAATAGCAGCGCACGACGGCACCTGGCCCTTCACGCCCGGCGCGGCCTGCCCGCTGATCCGCGCCAGACTTCGACGTCGAGGCCGTGACCAGTCCCGACATCCCGCGCTGTGCATCGCGACGCGGCAGACGCGCCACACCAGCATCGACGACGGCACACACTCCGGGCACGGTCAGCGAGGATTCCGCGATCGAAGTAGCCACCACGATGCGCTTGGTGTCGGTGTACAGCGCGCAGTCTTGTTCGTCGCTGGTTTGTTGTCCGTGCAGCGGGAAGACGGCGGTGTTGGCGTCGACAAGCGTGGAAAGTTCCGTGCATACCTGGTTGACTTCCCGCACGCCAGGCACGAAAACCAGTGTCGATCCCGAGCATGCCGACGACTGCTGCGCCGCTTGCTGTGCGACGTGGCGGTAGAAATCACGGCTGCCTTCGGCACGCCCCGGCGCGGGCGCATAGGTGATCTCCAGTGGATGGATGGCTGCTTGCGTAGTGTGGATTGGTGCATCCATCAGCTCGGCAAAGCGCTGCGCATCGACGGTGGCGGACATCGCAATGACGCGGAAATCGTCGCGCAGTTGCGCCAACTCTAAGCACATGCCCAGCACCAGGTCGGTGTCGAGCTGGCGCTCGTGGACTTCGTCGATAGCAACTGCTGCCACCCCCGGAAGTTCCGGATCGCGCAACAGGCGGCGCAGTAAAACGCCCGGGGTGACGAATTCGACGGCCGTGCCGGGTGCACTATCCCCGCGGACCGCATGCCCGACGAGCTCTGGGCGGCCAGAAAGTTGGCGTAAGCGGTTGGCTGCTGCGCGCACGGCGACGCGACGGGGTGCGGTCACGATGATTTTGCCTGCACCCGGCTCTGCTTGCCCCGCTGCATGATTCGCGAGCGCGGGCGGGATCAGAGTGGTCTTACCGGTGCCAGGTGGGGCCTGCACAACGACGTTGCCGTCGGCAGGCAGGCTGTCGATGGTCTGCGCGACGGGCAGGCCTTCGCCGATGCGGGTGAGATCAAATATGCGCGTCATAGTCGACGCATATTCTAGTGGTTTTACCAGGAGCCAATTTCGTCGGCATTGCCAGCGGACCAGGTTGCCCAGTCAATATTCCAGTCGCCCAGTCCGTCGTAGCCAGACAAGGTGCCGCCGGCGGTGTTTTTCACTTCAATAACGTCGCCACGCTTGACGGTGTTGAGGAACCACTGTGCATCGGCATCAGTGACGTTGATGCAGCCGTGCGAGGTGTTCTGCTTACCCTGCGCCCATACTGACCACGGTGCGCCGTGCACGTAGATGCCGGAATACGACATCTGTGTGGCGAAATTGACCTCCGTGCGATACGAGCCCTCGCCGGTCAGGCCGAAGGTTGTCGAGTCCATGACTAGCTCGTTGTGCTGATCGCCCACCAGGTAGGTGCCGTTCGGGGTGGGGTATTCCGCGCGCCCCAAGGAAACCGGAACGCTGCGCAGTGTCTCGCCGTTCCGGGTGACGGTCATGGTTTTTGTGTTGTTGTCTACGACCGCGCGCACATCATCGCCGATGGTGAAGTTCGCAGAATTGTCCTTGCTGCCCCACATGCCGTTGCCCATGTCGACGCCATAGATATTGGCCTCGACGCTGACTTTGGTGCCCGGTTCCCAGTACTCTTTCGGCCGCCAGCGCAGCTCGCTGTTGCTGATCCAATAGAATGCCCCGACGGTGTCGTTCGAGGTCTCGATGGTGATGGCGTCTTGTACCGCCTGGCGGTCGTAAACGGTGCTGGCGAAGCGGAAGTTGATGGTCTGGCCGATGCCCACTGTGGAATCCGGAAGCGGCACCATCGACACCGCGGACTGGCTGGTGGGCTGTGGCGTGGTGAAACTTACCGAGGTGGTGTTGCCTTCTACATCGGTGGCCTCAATCGTGTAGCTGCGGTTATAGCCGAGGACTTCATCGGTTTTCCAGGTTTTGCCGTCGTCGGAAAGCACGGATTCGACCTCGTAACCGACTTCATTGAGCATGGTGACGGTCTCGAGCTTGTTTTCGCCGGTGACCTCGACGGGCACGGTGGGATCAACGTTGGTGGCGCCATCTTTCACGCTTACCGACGGTGGGGTTTCCAAACTCTGGCTTTCGGCTGCCGACGAATGCTGGGTATCGGCACCGGAATCCGCGCAGGCAGTTAAGCCCAACACCAACCCTCCGAAGACGAGGACGGATAATGATTTGGACCGGAAGGTCAACGCGGATCTCCTTTCGCAGCGGGCGGCTGCAAACATTGTGGTGTCAGAGCATTCTGGTGTTAAAGCGCCGTGGTGTTAGGGCACTGTGGTACCAGCCGATTTTTCTCGGCAAAGCTAACCAGACCGGCTGTGCACAACAGACGGTTTCAGAGTGGGGTTCCAAGAAGACTAACGCATTATCCCTGCATTCACAGCACGTATGCGGGGTGAGTTACTCATTTGAAACCGAATCGTTGTATTAGCGCCAATTTATTGATTGCTCGTTAGTATGATCGCTACTTTTTCGATCTGTGTTACACGCAAAAAGCGCAGCTCAGGGTGCCGATTTTTCTTATTCTAGAATCGCTGCTAGAGTACTTATTCGTTGCGCACGATACGGTGCACACACCGGATGTGCAACAGTGAGAGACAAGAATTGTCCCTCACGCGCCATTAGCTCAATTGGCAGAGCAACTGACTCTTAATCAGTGGGTTCGGGGTTCGATTCCCTGATGGCGCACAATAAAAGCAGGTCACGTGGTTGTGAATTCAATCACTTGGCCTGCTTCTTCGTTTTCCATTGCACTTTCTTCTGCGCGGGCGTGAGCCCCGCATAACCGGGTTAAACGACACAATCTATTGTTTAGGCCGATTAACAACAGAAAAGCGCTCGCAAAGTTAATAGCTTCAACCGCTAGCCTAATAGCTGCGGTAGTAGGATACCGTAGCCTAGACAAGCGAAAGAAGTAACCTTAGATAGACCTCTGAGGGTCGGGGTGTCCGGGGTGTGACCCGGGCATCTTTTATCCTAGCAAAGGAATTTTCACCATGGAACGCTCTATCTATCTCATGACCGCAATCTGCGCTAGCGCGGTACTAATCACAGGTGCCAGCGCGTGGGTGCTTATCCCACTGGTAGCCGTGGCAGGAATTACTTACGGGCGTGCCCATGCCTAACCCCATTGATCGTGTCACTAGTGCCAAGTCTGTCTATAAACAGGCAGAAAGCGCACTAGCTAAACCGCGGAGCGCGACGCTCCACAAAAGCCTGCACACCTTCGCGGTGGCCATCAGTGCGTAACAATTTCGGTTGTTGCTCAGCCTCACTCGCTAATGCTTGCGACAGGCGTGTTAGGCAGGCCACATTCACTCCCCGCTTAGTAGCAGCCAGGGCTTCTTGCGAAGCCATCTGCAACGCCGCCGCACATTCTCTCGCCGCATCCAACGCACCACCGTCGTCGACAAGCTCAACCAACCCCGCCTGTTGCGCGGCCGTAGCGGGCAACGGCTGCTGCAGCAACGCCATTCGCATCGTTACCGCCCTGCCCAACGCGGCGGATAAGGTCTGCATCGCCCCGCCGTCCGGAAGCAGGCCAATGCGCCCAAACGGGAGAACGAAAAATGCACTACGCCCAGCAATCAACAGATCGCAGGCCAAGGCCAACGACGCTCCCACCCCGGCTGCGGCACCTTCGATAGCCGCGATAACGGGCACGTCAGCATTGACGATATTCGTGATCATCGCGTTGAGCTCACCCATAGAATCCCGGACTTGCTCGTCACTGGCTGCACTCAACGCCTCGCCTGCTGTGAGATCTAGGCCCGAACAAAAGTGCTCGCCCGCGCCGGTGATGATGATGGCGCGGACGGAATCAGTTGCCGCGCATTCGGCTACCGCTCGCGCGACCTCACCAAAGGCGGTGTGCGTGAGCGCATTGCGTTTTTTCGGGTTGACCAGCTCGATAATGGCCAGGTCGCCGTTGATTTCCTGCTGAACGAGGTTATGCACTTGAACCTTCCAGAGATTTGCTGCGTGTATCCGTGCGACAAATATCAGCGCGACACATATCTATACGACACATCACGCGATCTTGCCTCACACCACACTAGCAATGTTCAAGTGACTCACAACACATTAACGCAAAATACATTAACGCTGCGGGTCGGTTTTCTCCGCGGAATCGTCCCAGTCCTCCCAGTTATCGGGACGCTGCGGCTGGTCTGGGTCCGGGCAATCGTCGTCATGATAGCGATCGTCTTCGCGCTCGGTAGCAAACGGCGCGGATTCCTGCTCGTTGACGTGAATCTCCGTGCCATCCACCCGGCGGTAATCCGGCACGTGATCGTCCGGGTCCACAATCGAGATGCGGAAGCCTTTTTCTTCTAACAGGTGCATACCCTCTTTGAGCAAATACCTGCCCATTTTGCGGATTCCCGAGACCCGCGTCATATCGAAAATAACGTGGTCCCCGGAAATCTCGTGCTGCGAGAGCTCATACAAAATAGATTCCGCAGAATTGAAGTTGATCATGCCTTGCAGCGTGACGACGGTGTCTTCCTGGTATGTCACAATCGAGCGCACCGCATCCACACCGGCGCGGTCATCGGCTGCCATCAAGTGCAAGCCCATATCCTGCGAAAGCAGCTTGAAAATCCGCACACCACGCACGGAATTACCGTATTCATTCAGCCGCGGCGAATATGACGCAAACCCCAACTGGCCCGGCAACGTACCCAGCAGACCACCCGAGACACCAGATTTTGCAGGGATTCCCACGTGCGCCATCCAGCGACCAGCTTGGTCATACATGCCCGCCGAGCTCATCACTGCCAGTGTCAACCGGCACACATCCGGATCCAGCACCCGCCTGCCATTCAGCGGATGCTTACCTCCGTTGGCCAACACGGCAGACATAAATGCCAGGTCGCGTGTGTTCACGATGATCGAGCACTGAGCGGTATAACTGACAACCGCATCGTGGGCATCGTCCTGAATGATGTCGTAATTACGCAGCATGTGCGCCAGCGACAGATTACGATCCGCGAATTTCAGCTCGGATTCACACAAGTCATAATCCACCCGCAGCTGCCGGCACGCCATCTCGGAGAGGAAGGAACGAATCATTTCGATACGGTCTTCCACCGTGGCTTCCGTGCCACCAATCAGCTGGGTCACGGCAATCGCACCCGCGTTAATCATTGGGTTCACCGGACGGTGGCCTTCACGGTCCAAAGAAAGCTCATTGAAGGCCTCACCCGATGGTTCCATGCCGACGATTTCGCTGACTACATCAATGCCGTGCTCCTGCACAGCCATGGCGTACACGAACGGCTTAGAGATCGATTGGATGCTGAATTCCACCTCGGCATCACCGGCACTATAAATATGCCCGGTGGTGGTACACATGGCCGCACCCAAAGCATTCGGGTTTTTATTCGCCAATTCCGGGATATAGTCGGCATTCGCGCCTGCGTCTTTGTAGCGGACCTCGTCCAGGATGGTGTCGAGGTAGGAAGAAATAGGTGCTTTCACAATCACTCTCCTGGAAAATTCAATCGAAAACTAAAACAGCGGCAAAATCCTGTGCCAGGATACGCGTTCCGCGCCCGTGAACAAACAGCCGGGAGACTACTAGACTGGAAAAGTATGAGCGAGAACACTGATAACCCAGAAAACACTGCGCACACCGCCTTGATCGTCGTCGATGTGCAAAACGATTTTTGCCCGGGAGGTTCCCTAGGCACGGAGCGTGGCGACGACGTCGCAGCGCGCATTGGCGCACTTGATACCAGCGGTTACGGCCACGTGGTAGCCACCATGGACTGGCACATTGATCCCGGCTCGCACTTTGCCCCGGAAGGTGAAGAGCCGAATTTCACCACCACGTGGCCAGTACATTGTGTCGCTGATTCCCACGGTGCACAGCTACACCCCGGTGTTAGCGACATGGAATTCGACGCAATCTTCCGCAAAGGCGAATACACCGCGGCATATTCCGGATTCGAAGCCGCAAATTCCGAGGGCACCGGATTAGCCGAGTGGTTGAACGAACGCGGCATTACGCGGGTGGATATTGCAGGCATTGCCACCGATTATTGCGTGCGCGCAACGGTACTGGATGCCTGCACGCAAACAAAAGCCCGCGTGCGCGTGCTGCGTAATCTCTGCTCTCCAGTAGCTGAAGAAACAGAACGCAGCGCTATCGAAGAGATGCGCGACGCGGGTGCGGAGATCGTCGACTAGCCACTGCCAACGAAAGCTGCCGACGAAAGTGCCGGGCAGCCGTCGTCAAGCTAAACGTCGTATTCGACAATCATGCGCTTGAGCTCTTGAATATCCTTTTTACGCTGACGGCCTTTAAACACGTTGAAGGCAATGCCAGCGGCAACCACCGCGCCGATACCGGCCAAGACTTTTTGCACCTGCGGATCCTGCAGCTTTTCCAGCACGTTGGATTTGGCATCGTTGACTAAATTGGAAGGCTTGGTGCGCTGGGCAAGCTCGTCGAGCGTTCCTGCCAGTTGCTTGCGGGTGCGCTCAATATCACGCTGAATATCGTCAATTTTACGTGCCACGTGCACTCTCCTATTAGTTCACTGCTCACAGTTGCGGGAAAACCCGTAGTAGACCTACACAGTTTCCTCTTATTTGTGTTAGCTAGTCTACGTCACACTACCCGCCAGCGCCTACCCGACGGCCTGCCAAGCCGGTATGGTGTTAGGCATGAGCAATATTCAACTTGGCGTAGGAGATGCTGCACCCGATTTCGAGTTGCCTAACGAGGAGGGCGGCATCACGAAACTTTCGGATTATTCACGCGTATTGGTCTATTTCTACCCCAAGGCCAACACCCTAGGTTGCACCAAAGAAGCCTGCGATTTCCGTGATTCGCTCGGCCAGCTCAACGACCTCGGCATCGACGTCGTCGGGATCTCCCCGGACAAGCCGGAAAAACTCGCGGAGTTCAAAAAAGATCACGACTTGAACTTCCCGTTGCTTTCCGACGTCGACAAGAAAGTCATGGAAGCCTACGGCGCTTTCGGCGAGAAGAACAACTATGGCAAAAAAGTCCAGGGTGTTATCCGTTCGACCTTCCTGGTCAACAACGGGGCGATCTCGCTGGCGCAATACAACGTGAAAGCCACCGGTCACGTCGCTCGCGTGGTGCGTGACCTGCCGGATCTCGAGAGCTAACCTCACCAGGGCCTGCGGCGCATTCCGCGGCCCTATAAGCAGAGACTTCACAAGACAAGGCGGGTAGGCAAGCCGATGTCAGAAATTCTGGTGCCGCGGCGTCGGCCATCCCAGGCGCGTAGTCGGGAGCGTTTTCATCGCATCCTGCAGGCTGCGCGCAGCGTGCTTGTCGACGTCGGCTTTGAGTCTTTCACCTTCGATGAAGTCGCCCGGCGCGCCGAGGTGCCGATCGGCACCATCTATCAGTTTTTTGCGAATAAATACGCGATGATCTGCGAACTTGATCGCGTCGATACCGCGGAAACCGTCGGCGCGCTGCAATCTTTTTCTGCGCAAATCCCGGCGCCGCAATGGCCGGAGGTGCTGGAAGGTTTTATTGACCACATCGCGCAGATGTGGAGCGAAGACCCTTCGCGTCGTGCCGTGTGGCATGCGATCCAGTCCACGCCGGCTACGCGCGCTACCGCCGCTGATACGCAGCAGGAGATGCTGGCGATTATCGCCCAGGCGCTGCGCCCGCTGGCACCAGAGATGGATGCCGCCGCACGCGATGAGCTCGCCGGGCTGCTTGTGCACACGGTGGTCTCGTTGATGAACTTTGGTGTGCAGGGCGATGATGCCGCGGCGTTTGCCCGCACCGTGGACGAGACCAAGCGCATGCTGGTCGCCTATTTGTTCAGCGTGGCGACGATTTAGCGCGCAACGCTCGCGCGCAGTGGGTTGGGCACAGTGATTTAGTCTGAGTCTGACGAGTCTGCGTCGGACAATGCGGAATACAACACGCAGGTTGCACTCGCGTAGTCACCGTCGTGGCTAATGCTGATGCTGTGCTCGAACTCGCCGATGCTAGCGGTGAGTTCAGCTGCTAACTGCGGGCTAAAATCCAGCGCGAGCCTGCCCCAGCGATCCGGGCGCACCGTGATCGCCGACCACACGATCTCTTCTTCGCGCAACCACGGCGGGCTACCATAACGCGCCTGCGCCCACGCTTTGATAAAGGCCTCTTTCGCGGCCCAACGCCCAGCCAGATGCACGTATTTCCCATGGGCGCTAGCCCTGGCGCTGCGCCACTCAAAATCGCTAAACACCCGGCCGAAACTCGAACCGGGAGTCTCTAATTGCTGTTGCAAACCAGGGACGTGCACCAGATCAGTGCCGATCGATACCCGCATTTATTGCAACCCCGCGACCGTATGAAACATAGGCACCCCAAGCTTGTCGACGCACGCCCGGAACTCTTCCGGGCTGGACTCACCAATTCCCGTCGGCAAGCTAAACCAGAGGTTGGTGCCGGTCACGCGCGGTAGTTCCTGCAAGTTCAGGCTGGTCGCTAGGTCGGGGTTTTCGGGTAGTGCCCCACCGATCAGCCCGGCTACTTCAATGTCGGCTGCATCGGCGGCACGCACGGTCAGTTCTGCCATGTTCAAACTACCCAGCCCGGTGCTGGTGACGACCACGATTTTCTCGCCGAGATCCTTCGCTAGATCCAGAACCGTGAACTCACGCCCTTTGCGGTCAGTGCCCAGGCGCACCAGCAACCCGCCGGCACCTTCAACCAGGCACACACCATGCTCTGCGCGATAATCCGAAATCCACTGCCCCACCTCATCACGATCAGCTTGGGCCATCCCGGCGCGCGCAGCAGCAAGGTTCGGCGCCAATGGATCTGGGTAGCGGCGATACGTAGCACCGGAAACACCGGAGAATTTTTCGATCACCGCTGCATCGTCATCGTCACCGGTCTGCAGGGGTTTCAGCACTGGTTGTTGCCAGGCCCAGCCCAGCGCAGCAGCCGCGATGGTCTTGCCGACACCGGTTCCCGTCCCCGTAATGATCATGGCTGTAGCTCCTCTGCAGCATCACGGCCGCATGCGGCAACAATGCGCGCAATCGCCTGACAAATCTTGGCGACCTCTACGCCGCTGCAAATATACGGCGGCATCGTGTACACCAACCTGCCGAAGGGGCGGATCCACACCCCTGCATCGAGTGCGGCTTGAGTCGCGATCGCCATGTCCACGTCGCGTTCCATCTCTACGACACCAATCGCTCCGAGCACCCGCACATCGGCCACACCGGGTTGCTCACGCAGTGGGCTAAGCCCGGCTACCAGCTCAGATTCGATGCGGGCAACTTGGGCACGCCAGGCACCTTCACGGACCATCGTGGTCGCTTCTGTAGCCACCGCACACGCGAGCGGATTCGCCATAAACGTCGGGCCGTGCATCAACGCGGCAGGCTGCATAGTTTCTGCGACTTCTTGGGTAGCAAGCGTAGCCGCCATCGACATGAATCCGCCGGTCAGAGCCTTGCCGACGCACAAAATATCCGGAGTGATGCCGGCGGCGTGCGTCGTAAAGAGGTCGCCGGTGCGCCCAAAACCAGTGGCGATCTCGTCAGCGATCAGCACGATTCCATGGCGCGTGCACAATTCTCGGATGCCGATGAGCAATTCGTGATCGTGAAAACGCATCCCGCCTGCGCCCTGGACGACGGGTTCGATGATCATCGCGGCGACCTCATCGCTCATGGCTGCTTCCACGACCCGCAGATATTCTTCCCGCTGCTGCGCGGTGGCGCCGCGAGTCGGTGGTGCTGGCACGAAGATCTGTTCTTTCAAGGTTCCGCTCCACAGCGAGTGCATGCCACCGTCGGGGTCGCACACGCTCATCGCTTGGAAAGTATCGCCGTGATAGCCCGAGCGCCAGGTCAACAACTTGGTGCGCTGGTTCTGTGGGCTCGCAGATGCACCTGCCGCGCCCCGGGCATATTGCAGCGCCATTTTGATGGCGACTTCCACTGCCACCGAGCCAGAATCCGAATAAAACACCTGCTGGTAGCGGTGCTCGGTCAGTTCCAGCAAGTTGCGGGTCAGCGTGGCCGCGGGTTGGTGTGTCAGCCCGCCGAACATCACGTGACTCATCGCGTCGATCTGGCGCTGGGCAGCGGCGACGAGCCGTGGGTGTGAGTGCCCAAAGCACGCAGCCCACCACGAGCTCATGCCATCGATGACCCACTGCGACTCATCGTGCAACTGCTCCCGCGACTCGTCGGCAGC
The DNA here is from genome assembly GCF_041224285.1 of Corynebacterium drakensteinense. Classification (NCBI taxonomy): domain Bacteria; kingdom Bacillati; phylum Actinomycetota; class Actinomycetes; order Mycobacteriales; family Corynebacteriaceae; genus Corynebacterium; species Corynebacterium drakensteinense. The sequence continues at coordinate 40,383 of NZ_JAXOFP010000014.1, read as the reverse complement.
TGAGTCGGTATCGGCAACTGAGTCTGTATTTGCGCCGTCGACGTCGCCAGCACAGTTGTCGTCGACAAGCTCCAGGTACACACCATCGGTGGAGCGCACCACGCGGGTCGGTGCTCCGGGTGCCGCGTAGGGATGCCAAATGTGTTGGGCATCAATAGCGGAAATCTCGCGTGCACTTAGTTCCTGTTCCTGGTCGCGCGCAACAGACACAGCAGACACAGCAGATGCGTTGGACGCGTGAGACACGTGAGATGCATCGGACACGTTGGACCCGTTGGACACTGTTATTATCCCCTGCAAACTTTCAGCTATTTATCTCGGTTGCTTTTCGCTCGCGCTACTTATCCCCGTCGGCACTGAGCTTCGACGAATACAACACGTTACGCATGCCGTCGAAAAGCTCGCCCATGCCTCCGGGGTTATTCGGCATGAACATGATATTCGAGGAGCCATTGCCAGCGACATCGACCATCGCGTCCAGGTACTGCGAGACCAACATGAGCACCTCTGGTGATTCTTCAATTCCGGCCGCACGCAGCAATTCATACTGTGCCGCGATACCTTCGACGATTTCTTTACGCTGGTCAGCAACACCACGGCCCTGTAGACGGCGGGCCTCAGCTGCACCTTCGGCTTCTTTGACCATGCGGATCTTTTCGGCTTCCGCCTGCGAGACGGCGGCATCGCGCTCACGCTGGGCGGCGTTGATGGCGTTCATAGAATCACGCACTTTGGCGTCGGGTCGAATATCTGTAACCAGGGTGTTGACGAAGTGCCAGCCGTATTCCGCCATGTTGTCGCGCAGCGATTCCGCAACGTTGCGGGCAATATCATCCTTGGAGGAAAACGACTCGTCCAACTTCATTCCCGCCACCGACGAGCGCACATTGTCCTGCACATAAGCGATGATCTGCTGCTCATGGTTAGACAGCAGGTAGTAAGCCTCGCGCTCACGGCCTTCGACAACTTGGTATTGCACGGCGACCGGGATCTGCACGAAGACGTTGTCCTGGGTTTTGGTCTCTACCATCACGTCCAGCTGCTGCACCTGCAGCGAAATCCGATCTCGCACTCGGTCGACGAACGGGATTTTGATGTTCAACCCCGCGTGCGCGACATGGTGGAACTTGCCCATGCGTTCGATGACGGCGGCTTGGCGGGTTTGCACAGTGAAGATTGACGACGTGGCCGCGAGGAGCAATAAAACAATCAGGATCCCCAGGGCAGAGAGCAAAAACATGAGCGCAACCTTTCAGTCTGGTGCATGGTCGATCTGGTACATGCTAAGCACAGCGCCGGTGCTGCATGGCGATGCAGCTACACGACGATGGTGCTACACGGTATGACAGCAGTACAAAAACCACAGCCTTTTCTTAGTCTCATCTTTCCATGCCGCTGTTGTTTTGGCACCCGCTGCCGTGAACGCTGCTGGTTTGGCACCCGCTGCCGTGAACGCTGCTGGTTTGGCCCCACTGCCAGGAGCACCCAATAGCACGCTTGCAGACAGCTACTGCGGCTGTCATCGTCATGCAGCAGCGACAACCGCGCCGCATGAAGAATCACTATTACAGTTTTATGTTAATTAAGACACATATTCCCATTTTTTCGCGTACCCTGTGAGCATGAGTTCAGCACAGCACCACTCGACCAGCACACAGACTGCCACTGCCACCGAACCGACCCGCGCCACACCAAAGAGCATTTTCGTTTCCGGTGGCGCGACGGGTATCGGCAAAGCCGTCGCCACGAAATTCCTGGATGCTGGGTGGGTCGTCGGCGCCTATGACATCGACGGCGACCGCCTGGAGCAATTCCAATCCGAATATCCGCAACTGATCATCGGGCACCTGGATGTCACCAATGCGCAGCAATGGGAAGAAGCCCTGTCACATTTCACTTCCTACACCGGCCGCACGCTGACGGTACTGGACAACAATGCTGGCGTGATCGGTTTTGGCGATATCACTGACCAAGACCCCGACCTCATCGCAGCGCAGATCACCATCAACTGCACGGGTATCACCTTCGGCGCGCGGGCGGCGCACCAGTACCTACGCAAGACTCCGGGCGCGCACCTGGTGAACATGGGCTCGGCGAGTTCCATTTACGGCCAGCCGCACATCATCCCGTATTCGGCCTCGAAGTTTTATGTGCAGGGCTTTAGCCAGGCACTCGAACTGGAATGGGAAAAAGACGATATTCGCGTGGTCAACATCATGCCGTTATGGGCGAAAACCAATCTGGCCAGCGGTGATGCGGAATCGATCAAGCGATTGGGTGTGAATCTGACCCCAGAACAGGTTGCAGACAAAATCTGGCAGGCCGTGCACCCTTCCAACCGACTGATCCGCAACCGCATCATGTATTCGGTGGGCATGCCGTCGTTGCTGATGCGTTATAGTGCCCGGTTTGCCCCGTCGATCGCGGTGCGGTTTATAAACAAACTGATCGCACAATAGCTCCACCATTGCCAGGCACAAGCCCTCGCACGGGGTAGCTAACGAGCACTAGAATGAGGTCATGCCTACCTGGAATGACCTCACCCGCAACAACCCTGCGCACTCGGAAAATTACGCTGCGCGCTGGAAACGCTTCGTCGCCGAGGGTAAAGACATCGACGGCGAAGCCCGCTTTATCGACGCACTAAGCCCCCGTAGCGCAAAAATCTTGGATGCTGGCTGCGGCACCGGCCGCGTCGGTGGCACGCTGCTCGAACGCGGCCACACCGTCGCCGGAATCGATCTGGACCCAGTGCTTATTAACCATGCAAAGCATGATTTCCCAAAAGGCGAATGGCACGTCGGCGATCTCGGCTCTGCCACGCTCTACGAACAACCAGAACTGGGACATCTGCGCGACAGCTTCGATGTAGTTTTCAGTGTCGGCAACGTGCTTGGTTTTATCGACCCGGCTGATCGTGAAAACGCCATCGCGAATCTCTATACCCCGCTGCGCCCAGGCGGTCGCGCGGTGCTCGCGTTTGGGGCGGGTCGTGGTTGGGGGTTCGGAGAATTCCTGGATTCATGCACCGAGGCCGGCTTCGCGCAAGACCTGTTGCTTTCCAGCTTCAACATCGAACCATTCGATACAGACTCCGACTTCCTCATCGCAGTTTTGCGTCGTCCCCGGTAGCAACCGTGTGCGCCTAGCGAAAAATAATTATGTTGGTTCAAACATGATCAGCTCTTTTCAGGTATCCCCAGGGCAGTACCCCCTGAACAAAATTTGGAAACATTGGATACGGAGAGAGGAAGAGGTGAGCTAGATCGAGCCAATTACCGGCAGCTAAAGCCCACCAGCAAGGCGACTGCATGGCGCCTGCATTGGTCGTACTGGGGTAAGAGCCAGGGTTTTGGGTCGGAACCCGGGGGTGACGAGATAATGGTAATCAAGGCAAATGCCTAGGAACAAAACCCGGGACACTTCACTTTTGTCGCATATCCCGCATATCTCCCGCTCTTGCTTCTTCACCTGCTTAGCCCATCGCCGGTAATCATGTCTATTGTGTCTTTTTTACAAATAGTGGACGAAAAAGGCCGGTTTCAGGTGGCCTATTTGTAAAAAAGACACATTACTCTGGTCGACGACCCGGCCAGACACATTTTTTGCTACTTAGCCCGCATACCCCACACTTCTTGCCTATTAACCCCAAAATACCCCCGCTACCAGCAAAAACACCTGGCACCGGGGGTAAAAATAGTGCGCCCGGTGAGACTTGAACTCACACGTCCGAAGACACTGGAACCTAAATCCAGCGCGTCTGCCAATTCCGCCACGGGCGCTTGCGAAAACTTAGTCTAGCGCACACCACCGCAACCGCCAACTTCGGCCACCAGTTAGGTAATCTTGAGGCCGTGAAGGACTCGCAAAATGACAAGCGCACCAAAATCCGCGTGCGGTGGTGGCACCTCGTCCTGCTCGCCATCGTCGTCATTTGCTTCTTCGGTCTCGCCTGGTGGCAGTGGACCCGATTCCAATCCGGCTCTGGAACCTTCCAAAACCTCGGATATGCCCTGCAATGGCCACTCTTCGCCGGGTTCGCCGTGTTCGCTTACCGCATGATCTTGCGCTACGAAAACGAAAAACTGGCCGAAGAAAACGATTCCGAAACCGACAACCAGCCGTATGTCGCAGACAAGCACAAACTGGACAAGACGGTGACAGCCATCGACGAAGAATTCCTGCCCACCCGACGCAACGACAACGTCGCAGCGTTCAACAAACTGGCAGACCCGTCGGCGCGCCGTCGTCAAGCACATCAGCAGCACCCTACAGAGAAAAAGGACAGCTAGTGAGCAAGCAAAAAACCATTAATCCCGAGCGCCAAAAACGCGTACGCACCGCGCTGAGCATCTTTTCGGCGCTAGCGTTTGTCACCGGCTTCTTCCTGCTGTTTTTGGTCGGGCGGATGTTCTGCGAATACATCCTGGGCCTGGAGATCCCCACCTGGGCAACCTTCATCGGCGTCGCCCACGGCTGGGTCTATGCCGGGTTCGTGCTCAGCGTGATCAACCTGGGGTTGAAGGCACGCTGGGAGCCGGTGAAATGGTTAACCACTGCCCTATCCGGTGTGGTGCCGTTTTTCTCCTTCTGGATGGAGGCGAAACGCCGCAAGGAAATCACCACCGAATTTCAGCTTGCCGACGTCCGCTAGCAACGGCCACGCCGTGACCGGCCGCTAGTTAATCCAGCAGGTCCACCAATACGGGAACCAGCTGGGCCAATGCCTTGCCACGGTGCGAGGCAGCATTTTTTTCTTCCGGGCTCAGCTGCGCGGAACTACGCGCCTGGGCAATACTACCGGCGCGCTCGATTTCTGCATCCGGAACAAACAGCGGATCATAGCCAAAACCATTCTCCCCGCGCGGGCTACACAACAGCTGGCCTTCCCAGCGGCCTTCCACCACGTGCTCCTGCCCATCCGGGGTCACCAGCGCGCAGACAGACACAAAGGCGCACGAACGGCGCTCATCCGGGACGTCAGCAAGCTGGGCCAACAGCAATTCATTATTAGCGGCATCGTTGCCGTGCTCGCCACACCAGCGCGCCGAGAGCACACCCGGCATACCAGCCAGCTCGTCGACGGCCAGTCCGGAATCATCCGCGATGGTGACCAGCCCGGTGTTACGCGCCCCGGCGCGGGCTTTGATCAGGGCGTTATCGGAGAACGTGCGACCATCTTCCACGGGTTCGTCGTAGGCCGGAGCATCCGCGGTGCCGATAATCTCCACGTCGCCGCGGCCTGCCAAGGCCTCGTTATCGGCGACGATACGCTGCAGTTCAGCGAGCTTTTTCGAGTTATTTGATGCGAGCAAGATCTGCACTAAACATCACCGCCCTGCGAGGCATCGTGCGCGTCTGCCTGGGCACCGTCACCGCTGGCACCGACAGCACCGGCAGCGCCGATTGGTTTCGCCAACGCCGCACGCTGGGCCTCGATCAACTGGTAGCAGCCTTGTTGTGCCACATCGAGCATCTCATCGAGTTCATCGCGGCCGAAGACACCGTTTTCGCCAGTGCCTTGGATTTCCACGAAATCGCCGTGTGCATCCATCACCACGTTGAGGTCAACCTCGGCGCGGGAGTCTTCTTCGTACGGCAAATCCAAGCACACGTGGCCATCGATGATGCCCACCGAGATCGCCGCGATGGGGCCCAGCAGTGGCTCGCCAGGCACCACGCCTTGTTCCTGCAGGACGGCAATCGCGTCGGCAAGCGCCACGTAGGCACCGGTGATCGCGGCAGTGCGGGTCCCGCCGTCGGCCTGCAAGACGTCACAGTCCAGGTTGATGGTGTTTTCGCCCAGCTCGCTCAGGTCCACCGCAGCACGCAGCGCACGCCCGACCAAACGGGAGATCTCGTGGGTACGTCCTTTGACTTTTCCGCGCATGGACTCGCGCGGCATGCGCTCGTGGGTGGCAGAAGGCAGCATGGAATATTCGGCGGTCAGCCAGCCTTCGCCGGAGAATTTCTTGAAACGCGGCACGCCTTCGGAGACCGAGGCGGTACACATCACGCGGGTATTACCGAATTCCACCAACACCGAACCAGCGGGGTTGGAGGTAAAACCGCGGGTAATGCGCACGGGGCGTAGTTCGTCGAGGGCACGTTGATCAGCTCGCTGAAAATCAGACATGACAGCAAGCATACCCGCGCTGGATCGGGTGCTGGAGCAAGTGAGATCGAGCTGCCAGCCCGCCTAAACCTCGTATTCGTCGCCAGGCCTTGCCACCGAAACCGGGCCGTCGTAATACTTTTGCGCAGCCTGCACCGTCGCCGCTTCATCGCCCCAGGGCTGCAGATGGGTAAGCACCAATGCTTTGGCCCCAGCTGCGGTTGCTAACTCGCCGGCATCAGCTCCCGACAAATGCATTCCGGATATCTTGTCTTTCGCGGTCGGCCCCCACGCGGCCTCGCACAAAAAATAATCGGCGTCACGGGCGCATTCCAGCAGCGCATCGGTATACGCAGTATCTGCCGAATATGCGATCACCTTGCCCGTGGTGTGATCAGTAATGCGCATCGCGTAGGTTTCGGTCGGGTGCACAGTGCGATACGGGGTGATCGTGGCCTGCGCAAAAACCTGGTCCACCCCGTGCTCGAAGGGGACAAAATCGAAGGTATCGGACAGGTCATCAACTTCGTCGAGGTTATTACCGCTCATGCGCCCCAGGTGCGTCACGGTGTGTTGCGGGCCAGCCAACCGGTGGCGTTCGGTGGCATGCCGGGTAGGGTGAAAACGACGCCAGACCATGAGTCCGGGAAAATCACTGCAATGGTCGGCATGCATGTGGCTAAGCACCATGTGGCACTGCCCTGGTTCAACGAGCTCTTGCAGCGCGGCAAACACCCCGGAACCAAAATCCACGATGATGGGCGCAGCGGATGGATCAGTAAACGTCAGCAAGTAGCCACTGGCCGGGTTACCCGGCGAGGGCACCGATCCCGAGGATCCAAGGACTGTGAGTTTCATGATGTCTATCCCAGTTGCATCACAGCTGCCACTCATACAGCGGCAACTTCTTTCTATAATCCTTTTAGTTTAGGCCGTGCCGACGCCTGGTGCAGATTGAGTGACCTCGCCCACGCCCAGGCCGAGAAAACGCTGGGAAAGCTCGGCGAATTTCTCCGGATCACCCGTGGATTCAAAAACCCGTTGTTGATTTTTGCCACTGGCCAGCAAGTCGAGTTCCGTCAGTTGCCGCAGCACGTCTTTGGCGGTTTCTTCTGCCGACGAGACCAAGGTGACATCCTCGCCGATCGCCAGCTGGATGACGCCAGACAGCAACGGATAGTGCGTGCACCCAAGCACCAGCGTGTCGACGCCGGCCGATTGCAGTGGTTCCACATAGCCTTGCGCGACCCCCAAGATTTGGCGCCCAGAAGTAATGCCCCGTTCGACGAAATCCACGAACGACGGGCAGGCCACCGCCCGGGCGCTAACCGCAGGGTTGAGACGGAACATGTCTTGGTAGGCACCGGATTTCACGGTTCCGCTGGTGCCGATAACGCCAATTTTGCCGTTGCGGGTGGTGGCCATCGCGCGGCGCACGGCGGGTTGGATGACCTCGACGATGGGCACGTCGTAACGCTCACGGGCATCATGCAAAAAGGCCGCGGTGGCGGTGTTGCAGGCGATGACCAACATTTTGCAGCCACGGTCGACGAGCTCATCGGCAACGCGTTGGGCATGGCTGCGCACCTGCGCGATCGGTAGGGGGCCATATGGGCCGTTGGCGGTATCGCCGATATACAGCACCGATTCATTCGGCAGCTGGTCCATGATCGTGCGAGCAACCGTCAATCCGCCGACACCGGAGTCAAAAATCCCAATGGGTGCTTCAGGGTCAAGCCGGGTGGCGTTGTTCGCGGTGGTCTCGGTAGTGCTCACGCTTGCGTAGTGTAGTCGCTACCGCTTGACGACGACACGCCTACTTCGCGTTGCGCACCATGACCCCGGCGACAACGCCGCCGATGAATCCGCACAAGTGCGCCTGCCAGGACACCCCGGGCATCGTCGGAAAGATCCCCCAGATCAGACCGGAATATACGCTCGCGATGACCACGCCGATAGCCAGTTGGCCCAAACTACGGTTGAAAATGCCGCGCACCAGCAGGTAGGCGAACCAGCCATACAGCACACCGGAAGCACCGATGTGCACGGTGCCAACCCCGCCGATCAACCACGTGCCCATCCCGGCGACCAGCACGATGATCAGCGTAGACTTCAACCACACATAACGCCCGGAAGCAGCAATAAAGAACGTAAATAACGCGCCGGGCACCGTATTCGAGATCAAGTGTGCGAAATTACCGTGGATCAGCGGCGCGGTAAATACTGTCCACCAGGCGGTGGTATCCAGCGGATGTACGCCATAGGCCAGCAAGGACCCGCCCAGGACAAACTCGTTGGCGATGTGCACGGCCCAGATCACGACGACGTAGGTCGTGGCGTAACTCATGCCGGTTTTCAGCCGATGCCCCACCCCAACGCGCGCGGGGTTCGCGCCACCGCGTTGCGCTGGCACCTGCGAATTCAGTGGCGCTGGTGAATTGGAAAAGCCAGGGTTGTGGGCACCGGAGTAGTTCGGGTTGAACTGGCGGAAATTGTCGCGGGGCGGTCGGCGGAAGCTTGGTTCCATCGGGTGCGTCGTCTCCTCGTTATCTGCGGCTGCTACTCGGCGCCGGTGGCTGTTACTCTGCGCCGGTGGCTAAACGTGCATACGTCGGCAGGTCATAGCCGGGTTCGGCATGGACCACCGCATCCACGATGGCGGAACAGACCACCTGTGAGCTTGCCGCGCACAGCGCTGTCATGGTTTCGGTATCTACCTTCGCCGGTTCCACCATGGTAGACGAGTCGGTGGAATGAGCAGAGCTAGCAAAGGTGGAAACCGCGAACAAAGTATCGCCATCCAGTGGGCTGTGGGCAGGTCGCACGGCCCACGAAATGCCATCGTGGCCGCACATTGCTAACCGACGCAGCTGGGCTTTATCGACCGGCGCATCCGTGGCGATCACCCCGATGGTGGTATTCAACGCCGCCGCTGGGCTGGGAAGTTCCGCGAAAGCTGCGGTATCAACTGGCGCGCGCTCTGGGTCGCCGTAGAGTTTGCCCGTCGCGGGATCAATCACCTCGCCCACCGGATTAGCGACCACCGCTGCCCACACGCGATAGCCTGCGGCAAAGGTGCTGGCTTGACCGAAACCACCGCGCAGTTTTCCTGCGGTCGCACCGCAACCAGCACCGACCGAACTCGTCGCCAAGCAACCCGGCGCGCGTCCGCCGGTGTGGTCCGCGAGTGCAGTGTGGTCTGCGAATGCTGCGGCCGTGGCTTGCCGGCCGTGGTCGGCACCTGGCCGGTTGTGGGGATCGCCCACCGCGAGGTCGAAAATCACCGCGGCTGGCACGATCGGCACCACCGGGCCAGCGTGGTCTGGGCCGAAAACGCGAAAGCCTGCCCCGCGTGCCTCGAGTTCTGCCATCGCACCGTCGGCAGTGGCAAGCCCATACGCAGAACCGCCGGCCAGCACAATCGCTTGTACTGCACCAACGGTATTTTCTGGAGCTAATAAATCCGTCTCGCGGGTGCCCGGACCACCGCCACGGACGTCGACACTAGCCACTGCGCCGTGCCCGGAGTCTGCTGCGGCGAAACTCACCACTGTCACCCCGGTATCGCCCAGGCTGACGTGGCCTACCCCGACCCCAGGCGGCGGTGTTGCAGGATCCAGCATCGCATACTCCAACATCGCGTACTCCGGCCTGTATCCCGCGGCTAATCTTCCAGCATCGCGTTGAGCAGGGAATCCTGGTTATACGCCAGCCATTCCACCAACGCGTCGCGGTCGGAAATCAACTCGGAAACTTTCTTATCAGTATTTGCCAAATACAACCGCGCGTCGTTCAAGCCAGCCACAAAGGCATGCACCTCGGATTCGTCCACGGTGATCTCGACGCCGTCGTTAACTTTCTCCGAAACCAACTGCAGGTTCTGCAGCTTCGCACGCGCAATGTCATTTTCGTGCAACGAGCGCAGCAGGGAGCGATCGCCGTCGTATTCCTCGTCGCCTTCGCGCTGGAAATCTGGGAACAGCCGCGCCAAGGCGGGGTCTTCCGGGGCTTCTTTGTGGCCGGATGGCATGTCCATCATCTCGGCCAGCTCGTCTTTCGGGGCAGACTGCGCACGCGCGATGATCGCTTCGACGACCGCGGCGATGATATCGCCCATCGCTTCGCGCTCGATGGGATCCAGTACGGTCTGGAATTTCGGGGTGCGTCGCAGCCCTTTCTTCTTGCGCCACGGTTGCATGTCTCGAAAGCTCCTTAGGTTGTCAACGGGTAATCAGCGGGTAGGGGCTGGGACGGGGCTAGCAGTTTGAGCGCTAGCCAGGTCGAGATTTAGCCAGCCTGCTGCATCGTCGCCCACAGCCCGGCGGTGTGCAGCTTTTTTACGTCGGCTTCTACTTTATCGCGCTCGCCAGAGCTCACCACGGCTTTGCCTTCGGAGTGCACCTGCATCATCAGCTCCTGCGCACGGGATTTCGAATACCCCAGAACGGTTTGGAACACGTAGGTCACATAACTCATGAGGTTGACGGGATCATCCCAGACGATGCACATCCACGGCAGATTCGCACTGGTAGCGACCTCAACGTCGACTTCCTCATCCAACTCCGGGCTTGCCATCGGGCTGGACGCGGTCACGTTCATAGCATCAGACATGCGCGTATACATGCCAGCCATTCTACTGTCTCCACCCCACGATTTCCGGACCCGCGCACCAGCCGCCGTCGACATGCAGGCCAGGGCCCGTCGCCAAGCAACCCGGGTGTATCCTTGGCGGGTGTGAATTCTTTGCAGCCCACCGGCGCTTCGACCGCACTCTTGACAGATAAATACGAGCTGACCATGCTCGAAGCCGCGCTTGCCGACGGCACCGCCCACCGCAACGTCACCTTCGAGGTTTTCACCCGACGCTTGCCGACGGAACGCCGCTACGGCATCGTCGCTGGTACCGCCCGTGTGCTCGAGGCGATCCGCGATTTTCGCTTCACGGAAGCCCAGCTGGAACAACTGGATTTCTTGCAACCAGAAACCATCGAATACCTGCGTAATTACCGCTTCAGCGGGCAGGTCGACGGCTACCGCGAAGGCGAATTGTATTTCCCGTCCTCGCCAATTTTGACGGTGCGCGGCACGTTTGCCGAATGCGTCGTGTTGGAAACCGTCGTGCTGTCGATTTTGAACGCTGATTCTGCCGTGGCTTCTGCGGCTGCGCGTATGGTCTGTGCTGCTGATGGCCGTTTCATGCTGGAGATGGGCTCACGGCGCACCCACGAATATTCCGCGGTCACCGCCGCGCGCGCTGCCTACCTGGCTGGATTTGATGCCACCTCGAACCTGGAAGCTGCCAGCCGTTACGGCATCCCCGCGCAAGGTACCGCCGCCCACGCCTGGACACTGCTGCATGTCGACGACAATGGCCAGCCCGATGAAAAAGCAGCTTTTGCCGCTCAAGTCGCCCGCCACGGTGCAGATACGACGCTGCTGGTCGATACCTTCGATATCACCCAAGGCGTGATCAACGCCGTCGAAGCCGCCGGAACCGCGCTCGGGGGTGTGCGCATCGATTCTGGTGACCTAGGTGCGCTGACCCGCCGGGTGCGCAAACAACTCGATGAGCTTGGCGCGAGCGAGACCAAGATCGTGGTTTCTTCCGACCTCGATGAATTCGCAATTGCTGGTTTACGCGGCGATCCCGTCGACGTGTTCGGTGTGGGTACTTCCGTGGTCACAGGTTCGGGCTCTCCCACCGCTTCACTGGTGTACAAGCTCGTGGAAGTCGAAGGCAAGCCTGTCTCGAAGCGCTCGTCCGGAAAGGTCTCCGACGGCGGCACGAAAGCCGGGCTGCGCACCTACCGCGCCACCGGGGTAGCGATCGAAGAAATCATCTATCCGCTGGGTAGTGCCACGCCGGAGCATTCAGGGGCAGAAACCCGTGAATTGACGATCCCGCTGATCCGCGACGGTGAAATCGTCGACGGTGTGGATGATCTGCAAGCCTCCCGCGAGCTGGTTGCCGCTGGTATTGCCAGCCTGCCGTGGGAAGGTTTGGCGCTGGGCCGGGGTGAACCTGCAGTTCCCACCCGTTTGGCTGGTTTTTAGATGGCAGACTCGCTCGCTGGTGACCTAGGTTCTGCTGGCTCCGCTGGTTCGGACGCTGGCGCTGGTTCTGGCGCTGGTGCAGACAACCCCTCGGGTGCTGCAGCCGATGCCGCAAGCACCGAAAAACTCCTGGCCACTGCGGTCTCGGGTTTTGGCGGCTCGGACCGTCCCGGGCAGCGCCGCATGGCCAACGCCGTCGACAAGGCTTTAGGCTCTGGGCGCCACCTCGCAGTGCAGGCCGGCACCGGCACCGGCAAGTCACTCGCCTACCTGGTGCCAGCATTTCGGCATGCCCAACAGACCAATACCTGCGTGATCGTCTCGACCGCCACGCTTGCCCTGCAACGCCAGCTCATCGAACGCGACCTGCCACGGCTGGCAGATAGCCTCGAGCCCGTCATGTCGCGTCGGCCGACCTTCGCCATCATGAAGGGCCGCTCGAACTACCTGTGCATGAACAAAATCGCACAAGCACAGCTGGAACCAGAACTCGCCGCCGACGCAGAACAAGCCGAACACGAAGCCGACGCCGCCACCCCGTCGACAAGCGGTACGAGCGCCGCACGCGGCACCCCAGAACCGATCACCTGGCTCGGCAAACAAATCGCCAGCCTGCACGACTGGGCCCAAGAAACCGAGACCGGCGACCGCGATGACCTCGACACCAGCGTCAGCGACGCCGCCTGGCGCCACGTCTCCGTCAGTTCGCAAGAATGCCTCGGCGCCGCCCGCTGCCCACACGGCGTGGAATGCTTCGCCGAACAAGCCCGCCAGGCTGCCCGCGAAGTCGACGTCGTCGTCACCAACCACGCGATGCTCGCCATCGACGCCATTTCTGAGATCGATACCCTGCCCGAACACGACTGCGTGATCATCGACGAGGCCCACGAGCTCGACGCACGCATCACCTCGGCCACCACCGCGGAGCTCTCCCCGCGCTCGCTGACCTTGGCCGCCAACCGCGCCGGGCCGCTCGGTGCAGAGGGCAAGGATTCGCGCCTGAAGGATCTCGCCGAGCAGTGGCGCATCACTACCGAAGCGCTTGACGACGGGCGCTGGACCGATCTCGACCACAACGCCGATTCTGAGCTGACGGCGATTGCCGACGCGCTGAATTCACTGCGCGCGACGTTGAAAGACGCGCCGGAAGGCGAGGCCGCGAACGAGCCAGAGACCGCAGCCGAGCGCAATAATCTGCGCAACCACTTGGCGACCCTGGAAGAGACCGTGCACCGGATCCAGGAAGTCTTCGAAACAGACGATCCCGCCGCACAGGACGACGTCGTCTGGCTGGAACGAAACGAGCGCTATGGCGATACCCTGCAGGTCGCGCCGCTGTCAGTGGCAGATTTGCTGCGCGACCGTTTGTTCGGCGAAAACACCGTGGTGCTGACTTCAGCGACCCTGACGCTGGGTGGGCGCTTCGACGCGATGGGCGCGCAATGGGGGCTGCCGAAAGGGAAATGGGACAGCTTGGATGCGGGCACACCGTTTGATCCGGCGAAGTCTGGGATCTTGTATGCCCCACGGCACCTGCCGCAACCGGGCCGCGATGGTCTGGCCGCCGAAACCTTAGAGGAGATGCGCGAGCTCATCATGGCCGCCGGCGGGCGCACGCTCGGGCTGTTTTCTTCGAAACGAGCCGCGATTCAGGCTGCCGACGAACTGCGGCCGAAGCTACCCTTCCCGGTTTATGTGCAGGGCGAGGATTCGATTGGGGCGCTCGTCGAAAAGTTCAGCGCGAAAGAGCACTCGGTATTGTTCGGCACCTTGACGCTGTGGCAAGGCGTGGATGTGCCGGGTAAGGCGTGTTCTCTGGTGATCATGGACCGGATTCCGTTCCCGCGGCCGGATAATCCTTTGTTGCAGGCGCGCTCGGAGGCGGCCAAGGCTGCTGGGCGCAATGGTTTCATGGAAGTCTCTGCCACCCATGCTGCGCTGTTGATGGCGCAGGGAGCAGGCCGTTTGTTGCGCTCCGTCACCGACCGCGGCGTCGTCGCGGTGCTCGATAACCGCGTGGTGACGAAACGTTACGGGCAGTTCTTGTTGTCCTCGCTGCCGCCGTTTTGGCGCACCCAGGATAAAAAGACCGTACTGGGCGCGCTCAAGAGGTTGGTGCAAGGCTAGCGCTGCCGTGGCTGGGCTCGGCGCTTGCTGCTAATGCTGGTGCTCGGCTCAACGCTGGTACGAGCAGCTAGTTCAGGATAGTTCAGGCTAGTCCAGTGCGACGCGGTGGTAGCTGCCGTCTTCGCGATCCGAAGTATCAATCTCGGTGCGCGGAATGCCCATGATGTACAGCACTTCATCCAAAAACGGGTGGCTCACGGCCGTATCAGCGATTTCGCGTAAGGCCGGTTTCGCGTTGAATGCCACGCCCAGACCAGCAGCAGAAATCATGTCGATGTCATTGGCGCCATCACCGACTGCGACGGTTTGGGCCATCGTCAAGCCAGAATCTGCAGCAAATTCGGCCAAGAAATTCGCTTTCGCTGCCCGGTCAACCACCGGTCCAATGACCCGACCGGTGAGCTTGCCCTCCACGATCTCCAGGGTATTTGCGCGGACGTAGTCCAGTTCGAGCTCTTCGGCAAGATCTTCCAAGACCTGAATAAACCCACCAGAGACGACCGCCGTGCGATAGCCCATGCGGTTAAGCGTGCGAAGCGTGGTGCGTGCACCCGGGGTCAATTCGATAGCGTCGGCGACGTCCTGCACCACCGATGCGTCCAAACCAGCCAACGCCTTCACACGCTCGCGCAAGGATTCCTCGAAGTCCAACTCACCGCGCATTGCCCGTTCGGTCACCGCAGCGACCTCTGCCTCGCGGCCGGCATGCGCTGCCAACATCTCGATCACCTCTCCTGTGATCAAGGTGGAATCGCAATCGAAGCACACCAGGCGCTTACCGCGGCGTGCCAGCCCGGCCCGCTCGATAGCAATATCTACGCCCAGGTTGCTGGTCAGCTGTGCCAATGCGCCGCGGAGGTCTTCGCTCGCACCAGGCGCGGGGTTGGCCACGGAAACGAAAATCTCCAGGCCGGTCACCGGGTAATCGGCGATGCCGCGGATGCGGTCGATGTTTGCGCCGTGGTTAGCCAGCGTGGCGCCGATCGCGGACACCGACGCTGCCGTCACCGGGTTACCCAAAACCACGACGACGTGCGTCGAGCGTGGATCTGGCAGCAGGTTTTCGTCTTCGGTTCTGTATTCGATGGTGACCTGCTGGCCCAGCGGGTGCAGCGCGGTTTCTAGCGCCGTCGATAATTCCGCGAAGTGTTCATCAGCAATGCCAGTAAACGCCGCGAGCTGCAGGTGGCCCAGGAATTCTGATTGCTGCACATCGAGTAATTGCACGCCATAGTTGGCGAGCACACGGAAAAATTCTGCGGAGACACCTTTTTTGTCTTTACCACTAACGATAATGACTGCGCTGCGCAGGCCGTCTTGGAGACGAACGGTAGGTTCTACGCCGTCACTGGGCTTTGCGGCGTCGGTGGGCACTGCGGTATTAACTCGGTTCACAGTTAGGTCCTTGAAATATTTCTCTGTCGGCGGATGACGGGGCTAGTTTCGTGCAGAAAGCACTTGAAGAGGGCACTTCCGGATATGAGAATAAGCGAAACCCCCGCCGCCCACTAGGAGTGGATGGGCGCGGGGGTGAAACACACTAACTGGCGCTGGCGAGCTCTGCTGCACCGCTGTGGCTAGACAGCAGGACCAACGTCAGCATTGCCGGGTGTATTAATTTTTCGCGTGGGCACCAGAACCGGCTTCAACCTGGCGTGGCTGCTCGTGCGAGCTGGTGTCGTGGTGACCAGAGTGCGCTTCGGCGCGCATACGCTCAACCATGTGCGGGTAGTGCAGCTCGAATGCTGGACGCTCCGAACGGATGCGGGGCATGGAGACGAAGTTGTGGCGTGGTGGAGGGCACGAGGTTGCCCACTCCAGGGAGTTGCCGTAGCCCCATGGGTCGTCGACGGTGACGATCTCGCCGTAACGCCAGGACTTGAAGACGTTCCATACCAGTGGCAGAACCGAAGCACCGAGCAAGAAAGCAAAAACGGTGGAGATCTGGTTGTAGATGGTGAATCCGTCGGAATCCACGTAGTCAGCGTAACGACGTGGCATACCCATGTTGCCGACCCAGTGCTGCACCAGGAAGGTGCCGTGGAAGCCGATGAAGGTCAACCAGAAGTGGATCTTGCCCAGGCGCTCGTCCAACATACGGCCGGTCATCTTCGGGAACCAGAAGTACAGACCCGCGAAAGCGGAGAACACAACGGTACCGAACAGGGTGTAGTGGAAGTGAGCGATCAGGAAGTAGGACTCTGCCAGGTGGAAGTCCAGTGGTGGCGACGCCAGCATGACACCGGTCATACCACCGAAGAGGAACGTCGTCAGGAAGCCCATGGCCCAGATCATTGGGGTTTCCCAAGTGATGTGGCCCTTCCACATGGTGCCGACCCAGTTGAAGAACTTCATACCGGTTGGGATGGCGATCAGGAAGGTCATGAACGAGAAAAACGGCAGCAGGATCGCGCCGGTAACGAACATGTGGTGTGCCCACACAGCCATCGACATACCACCGATGGACAGCGTCGCGAAAACCAGGCCGATGTAACCGAAGACTGGCTTCCGGGAGAAGACCGGAACGATCTCAGAAATAACACCGAAGAAAGGAATAGCCAGAACGTAAACCTCTGGGTGGCCGAAGAACCAGAACAGGTGCTGCCACAGGATGGCGCCACCGTTGGCAGGGTCATAAATGTGGCCACCGAGCTGACGGTCGTACAAAACGCCCAGAGCACCGGCGGTCAGAACCGGGAAGATCATCAGTGCCAGAATTGCAGCAACCATGATGGTCCAGCAGAACACTGGCATGCGGAACATGGTCATGCCTGGTGCGCGCAGAGTCAGCAGGGTGGTCAGCATGTTCACGGCAGAAGCGATGGTACCGACACCGGTAGCACCAACACCGACGATCCAGAAGTCAGCGCCCAAGCCTGGGGTGTGGATCGAGTCAGCCAATGGCATGTACATCGTCCAACCGAAGTCAGCGGCACCGCCTGGGGTCAGGAAACCAGCCAGCATCACGAAACCACCGATGGTGGTGATCCAGAAACCGAATGCGTTCAGACGCGGGAAAGCCACATCCGGGGCGCCGATCTGCAACGGCAAGATGTAGTTAGCAAAACCCCAGACAACCGGAGTTGCGAACAAAAGCAGCATCACAGTGCCATGCATGGTGAACAGCTGGTTGAACTGCTCGTTGGACAGCATCTGCAGGCCTGGGGTGAACAACTCAGCACGGATCAACAGCGCCATCAAGCCACCGAGGAAGAAGAAGCTGAAGGACATGATCAAATACATGATGCCCAGCTGCTTGTGGTCAGTGGTTGAAAGAATTGTCAACGCCTTAGACCCGGTGCGTTCATGCCCCGTTGGTTGAGGACGTGTTGGCTCGACGTAATCTTCGAGCCGTGGCGCCACAGCGGTCATAATTCCTCCTAATTACGAAAGCATTCGCCGACTTCCCACGCACCCAACAGGGATCGCTCGAAAGACAGAAAATGCCAATTAATTACGTGTATTTATATTAGGACACTGCGAGCTTTTTAGGTAACCACTGAACGTTTTAGTTTTTCTTCGCGTTTCGTTTGTCTTGCGGCCAAGTTTGCCGTGCTAGCCGGCCCCACTCCGATGCTTGACGACGACACCCGAAACCCCACCGCTTCTCCCCTGCCGATAGACGGCTTAAGTGCGAGAACGCGAAAAACCTCAGCTGCCAGGCGGGCGGTTGTGACTGGTTCGTCACCCCGCCGGAGGTGAGCTATCCCACCGTGACTGCTGAGGTTGTTGTGAAAATTTCAACTTTCCGGAACTCGGACAATCCCCCGGTTGGTGTCATACTTTCGACGGTACTGCGCGAAAAGCTTGGTGCGTAATTGGTTGACGACGTTCGGCACCGGACGAAATTGGCCCGTTTTGCAAATAGGCATCAAAAATCGGGGGTTTTAGCGGCACTATTTGCAAAACGTGCAGGGCGGTGCCCCAGCCGCCCCGCAGAAGGCCCCCCGCCCTACACTCCGCCGGTGCGCCGAGGCCGCGGGCCTAGAAGTCCCAGTCGTCGTCGGTCGTCAGCTCAGCTTTGCCCATGACGTAGGACGAACCGGAACCAGAGAAGAAGTCGTGGTTCTCGTCGGCATTTGGCGCCAGCGCAGAGAGGATCTCCGGCGACACGCGCGTCTCATCGGCGGGGAACATTCCCTCGTATCCGAGGTTGTTCAGTGCCTTGTTCGCGTTGTAACGCAGGAAGCGTTTGACGTCTTCGGTCCAGCCGAGTTCGTCGTAAAGATCCTCGGTGTACTGCATCTCGTTTTCGTAAAGCTCAAACAAAAGCTCGAAGGTGTAGTTCTTCAGCTCTTCCTGGCGCTCAGCCGACTGCTTTTTCACCGACTGCTGGTACTTGTAGCCGATGTAGTAGCCGTGCACGGCCTCGTCGCGGATGATCAGGCGGATGATGTCGGCGGTATTGGTCAGCTTCGCGCGCGAGGACCAGTGCATCGGCAGGTAGAAACCGGAATAGAACAGGAACGATTCCAGGATCGTCGATGCTACTTTGCGCTTGTCTGGATCATCGCCGCGGTAGTAATCCAGCACGATGCGGGCTTTGCGCTGCAGGCGCTCATTTTCTTCCGACCAGCGGAAGGCCTCATTGATCATCGGCGTCGGGGCGAGCGTCATGAAGATATTGGAATAGGATTTCGCGTGCACCGATTCCATGAACGCGATGTTCGTCATCACGGCTTCTTCGTGCGGGGTTTGGCAATCGGGCAGCATGGTCACCGCGCCGACGGTTCCCTGGATGGTATCTAGCAGCGTCAAACCGGTAAAGACCCGCATGGTGGTCTCTTTTTCTTTGTCCGTCAGCGTCTTCCAGCTGGGAATGTCATTAGAAACGGGAACTTTTTCTGGCAGCCAAAAGTTGCCGGTCAGCCGGTCCCAGACCTCCAGGTCTTTATCATCCGGGATGGTGTTCCAGTTGATGGCTTTGACGGGTTTGTTCGGGTCGTTTGGGGCAGCACCAATTGCCATGGGAATACCTCATTCCGTCGGTGTTTTTCGATTAAAATTGAGCGTGCAATACGTCATGAAAGAAATGCCATCATCGGCAATACAGCCCAATTGCTCCCTTCCAATCTAGCCGGATTTTTGCTTGACGACGAACCACCGTCCGCGCCCGCAGAAACCGAATTACAGCGTTGAAAGAAAGCCACACGTGAGACCATCAGCCGCTTCTGAATCAGCTTCCGGCGCCGCCCCACTATTGGGGTCAGTCTTTGATGAACTCGGCCAAGAAATCGTCGCCGGAACCCACTCCCCCGGTTCACAATTCACGCTGCAATCGATCTGCGAGCGTTTCGGAATTTCGCGAACCGTCGCCCGGGAGACGATGCGGGCACTCGAACACGTCGGGTTGGTCGCTTCCAGCCGACGCATCGGCATCACGGTGTTGGAACAGCAGCACTGGGCGCTGTTTGATCCGGCGGTAATCAGCTGGCGGTTGGCGGCGGAAAGCCAGCGGCCTGCACAGTTGGCTTCGCTCAACGAACTACGCATGGCCGTCGAGCCAGTGGCTGCCCGCCATGCCGCGGAGCATGCCACTGCCGCGCAGCGCGCGGAGATTTTGGAATTGGCGGACAAGCTGCAGCGCTTAGCGAAAAAAGCAGCCACCCCGGATGCAGCAGCAGAAGCAGGGGCAGGAGGCCCGGGCGGTGCCGACAGTGCCGGCGTGGCAGCCGAGTTCCTGGAAACCGACCTGCGCTTCCACTCCCTGTTGCTGGAAGCCTCCGGCAACGAGATGTTTGCCGCGCTCGTGCCCGTGTTTTTTGCGGTCCACAGTGGCAAGACCGTATTCGGGGTGGAAGCAGATAAGCCAGTGGCCAACACCCTGGATTTGCATCAGGAGTTGGCCCACTATGTTCACGATGGCGACGGCATTCACGCCGAGCGCACCTCTCACGCGCTGTTGCATGAGGTAGCGCGCTCGCTGAGCTAATTGCGCACAGTCGGTCACTGGAGACCAGCAACCACCCCGCGCCCGCTCCGGCGCTACAGCTGCAAAGCAAAACAGCTACAGCGCTAGAACTGCAAAACAGCTACAGCATGCAGGAGACGCAGCCTTCGACCTCGGTGCCTTCCAGCGCTTGCTGGCGCAACCGGATGTAGTACAGCGTCTTGATGCCCTTGCGCCACGCATAAATCTGGGCTTTGTTGATATCGCGGGTGGTCACCGTGTCCGGGAAGAACAGCGTGAGCGATAGGCCCTGGTCAACGTACTTCGTCGCCGCAGCGTAGGTGTCGATGATGGCTTCGTAGCCGATCTCGTACGAGTCCTGGAAGTACTGCTGGTTATCGTTGTCCATGTGCGGTGCCGGGTAGTACACGCGGCCGACTTTGCCCTCTTTGCGGATCTCAATCTTCGACGCGATCGGGTGGATCGATGAGGTCGAGTTGTTGATGTACGAGATCGAGCCTGTCGGCGGGATTGCCTGCAGGTTTCGGTTGTACAGGCCGTGCTTGGCGACGTCTTCTTTCAGCTGTGCCCAGTCGGCTGCACTCGGGGTGGTGATCGACGAATTCGCGAACAGCTGCATGACTTTCTCGGTTTTCGGAGCGAAATCCGCTGGGTCGTAGCTGTCGAAGAAGACCCCGCTGGCGTAGTCCGATTGCGGGAATTCGGCGAAGTGCTCGCCGCGCTCCCGGGCCAGCTTGTTCGACGCTTTCAGGCTGGCATACATCACGGACGCGAAATACGCGTTGGTGAAATCCAGTGCTTCTTCCGAGCCGTAGTAGATGTGCTCCCGGCCGAGGTAGCCGTGCAGGTTCATCTGGCCCAGGCCGATCGCGTGCGAGCTGTTGTTGCCTTCGCGCACCGAAGGCACCGAGTCGATGGTGGTTTTATCCGACACGGCGGTCAGCGCGCGGATGGCCATTTCGATGGTCTTCTCGAAATCCTGCGAGTCCATCGCCTTGGCAATATTCAGCGAACCTAGGTTGCAGGAAATATCATGACCGATGGTGTCGTAGGTAAGGTCATCGTTCAGCACCGATGGGCTGTTGACCTGCAGGATCTCCGAGCACAGGTTGGACATGTTGATCCGGCCAGTTTTCACTGGGTTCGCGCGGTTGACCGTATCTTCGAACATGATGTACGGGTAGCCAGATTCGAATTGCAGCTCGGCGATGGTCTGGAACAGCTGGCGCGCGTTGATCTTGGATTTCCGGATGCGCGGGTCTTCGACCATGTCCTCGTAGTTGTCGGTGATCGAGATATCCGCGAACGGCTTGCCGTAGACGCGTTCGACGTCGTAAGGAGAGAACAAGTACATGTCCTCGTTACGCTTGGCCAGCTCGAAAGTGACATCCGGGATGACGACGCCGACGGACAGGGTCTTGATGCGGATTTTCTCGTCGGCGTTTTCGCGCTTGGTGTCCAAAAACGACAGGATGTCTGGGTGGTGCGCGTTCAAATACACCGCGCCGGCTCCTTGCCGGGCACCGAGCTGGTTGGCGTAGGAGAAGGCGTCTTCCAGCAGCTTCATCACGGGGATGACGCCGGAAGACTGGTTTTCGATGTGCTTGATCGGTGCGCCGGATTCGCGCACATTAGACAGCAGCAGCGCCACGCCGCCGCCGCGCTTAGACAGCTGGAGGGCCGAGTTGATGGAACGACCGATCGATTCCATGTTGTCCTCGATGCGCAGCAGGAAGCACGAGACCAGTTCGCCGCGCTGGGCCTTGCCGGCATTCAGGAACGTCGGGGTGGCGGGCTGAAAACGCCCGGACATGATCTCATCCACCATGGCCTTGGCGATCTCTTCGTCGCCGTCGGCAAGAAACAGCGCGGTCATGGACACGCGGTCTTCGAATCGTTCCAGGTAGCGGCGGCCGTCGAAGGTTTTCAGCGTGTAGCTGGTGTAGTACTTGTAGGCGCCCAGGAAGGTCTGGAAACGGAATTTAAAGCTGTAGGCCTGCTTGAACAACGATTTGATGAACTCGAAATCGTACTGCTCAATGACGGTTGGGTCGTAGTAGTTGTTTTCTACGAGGTAGTTGATCTTTTCTTCCAGGTCGTGGAAGAACACGGTGTTCTGGTTGACGTGCTGGATGAAGTATTGGTTGGCAGCTTGGCGATCCTTATCGAATTGGATCTTGCCATTTTCGTCGTAAAGATTCAGCAACGCGTTCAGCGCGTGGTAGTCGAGCTGTTGATCGGAGCTGATGGGTTCGGCAACGGTTTTGCCCACGTGATTGGTCACGGATGCAGCCTTCCTGCGTTGATTGCGCGTTATCTCATGTGCGCGAATACGTGCGCGCGAGATGTTTTCGGTGGGTGGTGAGAAAGTTTTTCGGGATTAGTGATTTTGAGTTATTACGGAGAGTTTTTAAGAGGCAAGGCCTTCGACCAGGCCCAGACGTTGCGCATTGTTATTGAGGCCTTGGCGCACAAGTTCGACGTCTTCAGCGTTGCCCATTAGCTCAAAACGGTAGACATAGGGCACGTCGCACTTTTGGGAGATGATATCGCCAGCTCGGCCGTAATCGGCGCCAAAGTTGCTGTTGCCGCCAGCAATCACCGCGCGTAGATGGCGACGGTTGTCGGGATCATTCAGGAATTTGATGACCTGCGGTGGCACCGGCTTGGCGGTGGCCCGAGTCAACGAAGCCCCTCCCCCATAGGTCGGACACACCAGCACGAACGGTTCATCGACACGCAGGTGGCCTTCCTTCGCCGGTTGCAGCGGAATGCGTCGCGAACGGTAGCCGAGCTTTTCGACGAATCGCTTGGTGTTTTCCGTGGTAGAAGAAAAATACACGACGAGCATCGTGGCCCGAACTCCTGTCTACAGGCTGCTAGAGATTGGCGGTGGGGAGGGGAAATTATGTAGTTATTGCAGCACTAGCTTGGCGCATTGGCTTGGCTCGCTGGCTTGGTGCAGTAGGCCGCGGTGGGGCGTAGCCTGCACCGGCTAAACTGCTGGGCGCCCCGGTAGCCGACGCTAGGCAGAGGCAGTAGCGACGGTCTGTGCCAGTGCGCTCAAACGCTCTGGGCGGAAACCAGACCAGTGTTCGCCGTCAGCTTCGACGACTGGAGCTTGCAGGTAGCCCAACGCCATGACGTAGTCACGAGCTTCTTCATCCATGGAAATATCTACGACTTCGTAGTCCAGGTCGAGCGCGTCCAGCTTCTTCTGGGTCATGGTGCACTGCATGCAGGCTGGCTTGGAGTAAACGGTGATAGCCATGTGGGAGACTTCCTTGTCAGTACGCATCGGACGGAAATTGAGTAATTCTCTGTGAGATCGTGCGGCGGCCGGTGTGGCTCGCTTCGACTTCACCGACACTATACTTTGTGCCAATTCCGCGCAAGAGTACTACATATAGTAGTTACATCTGTGGAATCCCCTGCTAAGTATTTTCACAGCCCCCATATCTAGCTCAATATATTTGACTGCAAGACCACTTATTCAGCTCGCTTTGCGCGTTTCCGCAGGACGCCACATGCCACCGTTATCAAATCGTTATACAACGGTGTAATTTCACAGCATGTGAGAAAACTGTGAACAAAAATGCCACAGTTGGGGTTATACGACAAAAATGTGTCCATGTGGGTGTCGTTGACGCAGATCAAGAGGTAAAAACACCGCATTTATAATCCCCACAACGAAAACACAGCCGACCAGCAAACAAGACAACCAGCCCTCTACGACAACACTTCCCAACCGCCTACAACCACAACCTAGGCGTACAGAAAGGATGGATAGGAACCTAACCCCGACACGGGGTAACAACCCCAGACACACTTTTGTCGCATATCCCGTATATCCCCCGCTTTTGCTTCTTCACCCGTTTACCCCATCGCGGGTAATCATGTCTGCCGGTAATCATGTCTATGGTGTCTTTTTTGCAAATAGTGAACGAAAAAGGCCAGTTTCAGGAGGCCTATTTGTAAAAAAGACACAATACGCTGGTCGACGCCCCAACCAGACACATTTTTTGCTACTTAACCCACATTTTTGCTACTTAACCCGTAACGACGAGACACAGCACCGGCGTAAAACAAAACCGCCGCCCCACTCAAAAATGAGCGAAGCGGCGGAATTGCGAATGCTGAGGTTTAAGCTTAAAGAAGAAACCTAGACAACGTAGGCTGGATTAGCCCTGACGTGCCTTGAAGCGTGGATCTTTCTTGTTGATCACGAAGGTTTTACCGTGGCGGCGGATAACCTGGGCGCCCGGTTTCTTCTTCAGCGACCGAAGCGACTTGCGGACCTTCATCGGGCGCTCCTTTCTGTACGCGGCTACTACACTGCGGTAGACAACAATTATCGGCGATCACCAAAACGCGGTGATCATAACACAAGCTGTCAGTCTACCTAGGCAGCCACTATTTTCTCAAATCCTTATTTTTCCCCCACCGCTTTTCCATAATCTCGCCGACTTCTTCCAGGCTGCGCCCCATCGTCTCAGGGATAAATACGCGCACAAATCCCAGTGCAACGATGCCGAGCATGGCAAAGGCAATGAAGGTTCCCGATCCACTGAGAATCTCCGTGACCGGCAAAAAGAACTGCGCGACGGCCCAGTTCGCAACCCACAGCGCAAGACCGGCAATACCCATGCCCAACCCGCGCGCCTGCACCGGCACAATCTCCGAAATCAACAGCCAGGTAGTCGGCGACACCGCTGCCTGTTGGAAGGCGATGAACACAGCCATCAGCGCCAACGAGACCATCGCCCACGTAAAGCTGCCGTCGGCAAGGCTATAGGTCAACGCCAGCACCAGCAGCGAGATGATATTTCCGGTCAGCCCCCACGTCAGCAAGCGCTTGCGACCCACCACGTCGATGATCTTCAGCCCGACCCAACATGCGATCACGGATACCACGCCAATGACGATGGAGGTATAGACCGCGTTGGTGGTAGAAATACCCACCTCGCTCATCATGGTTGGCGCAAAATAAATCACGGCGTTCACACCAGTGATTTGCTGGGTCACACCGATGAGCATGGCGATGACGATAGTCACGCGGATCCAGCGCATCTTTTTCAGTGCCTGGAATTCCTCGGAGGTCTTCGCTCCCTTGGCAGCCGCAGCATTGGCGTCGTCAAGCTGTTCAGCCTCTACGACGATGGAAAGTTCTTCCAACGACATCCCGGCGCGAGCGGCAACCTCACGGGCCTGTTCGGTACGGCCTTTACGCGCCAACCACACCGGGGTGTCAGACAAAAAGATCATTCCGGCGGTGAGCATGGCTCCCGGGATCGCTGCCATCCCCAGCATGAGGTGCCAGTTGCCAGTCGGGGCCAACGCGGAGTTCACCAGGTACGCCAACAGCTGGCCGACGACGATCATCAGCGTGTTCAACGAGACCATGCGTCCGCGGACGGTGGCGGGAACTTTTTCGGCGATATACATCGGCACCACAATGGACACCGCGCCGACGGCAACGCCCAAGAAGGTACGCGCGGTGGCGAGCTCGGCGACGGATCCAGCAAGTGCACACCAGATGGAGCCAGCACAAAAGATCACGCCGTTAACCAGCAGGGTCATCCGCCGGCCCCACCAGTCAGCGACGCGGCCTCCCAGCAGCGCACCGATGGCGGCTCCGACGAGCAGCATCGCTGTCACGCGGCCTTCCTCGGCAGCGCTCATGCCAAATTCGGGGCTGATATACAACAGCGCACCGGACATCACGCCGGTGTCATAGCCGAAAAGCAGGCCACCGATCGCGGCGAATGCCGCCACCATTTTCACGTAGCGGCGGGTCTGGTCCGTTTCGGCGCTGCCCATGCCGGGGGCGGCGGGAGCGGACGAGGTAGGCGCTTGATCGGTGTGCGTGGTGCTCGCGCGGGAATTATCACCCGCATCTAGATGGGTCTTTTTCACAAACACACATTCTGTCAGTCGGATAGGCTTTAGCCATGCCCACTAAACCCGGTTCTTTGCAGCAAACGATCATAAAAGCCCTGGATGTCAAGCCCTTAATCGATCCAGAAGAAGAAATTTCCCGCCGCGTAGATTTTCTAGCCGACTATCTGGCCACCACCGGCGCACGCGGTTTTGCGCTGGGAATTTCTGGCGGGCAAGATTCCACGCTGGCTGGGCGCTTAGCGCAACTAGCCGTGGAAAAACTCCGTGCAGCCGGTGGTGATGCAGCTGGTGCCGACGTGGAGTTCTGGGCGCTGCGCCTTCCACATGGCACACAGCTTGACGACGCCGACGCCCAGCTTGCGCTGGATTTCATCCAGCCTGACCACGCCGCGACCATCGATATTGCCGATGCGACGGCAGCCACCGACCGCAGCGCTGCCGCAGCCGTGGCCGCTGACTCGCTGAGTGATTTCAACCGCGGAAACGTCAAAGCTCGCCAACGGATGATCGCGCAATACGCTGTCGCGGGTGAGCGCGGACTGCTAGTCATCGGCACGGACCACGCCGCGGAAAATCTCACCGGGTTTTTCACAAAGTTCGGTGACGGCGCAGCCGATATCCTTCCACTGGCGGGGCTGAACAAGCGTCAGGGTGCTGCCTTGCTGCGCCAGCTCGGTGCCCCGGAAGCAACGTGGAAAAAGGTCCCTACCGCAGATTTAGAAGACGACCGCCCGGGCCTTCCCGACGAAGAAGCACTCGGATTGCGCTACTCCGAGATCGATGACTACCTCGAAGGCCGCACGGTCAGCGACGCGGCAGCACAACGCATCGAGCAGTTGTGGCGCGCCGGCGAGCACAAGCGTCATCTTCCCGCCACGCTTGCCGACGACTGGTGGCGCTCCTAACTACCGTCTACCCCAACAGTTGCGTGGTCACCCGTGCTGCGCGCTGTAGCGGTCCGGCATAGACCGATCCGTGCGTGAGCGTATGCACTGCTAATGGGTGCAGCTGGTGCATCGGAATGAATTCGCGCCAATTTTTCGGCAACGGCGAAACCTCGTGGTAACCAGCGACGATCTCGTCGAAATGCGGGGCACCAAACAAATCCAGCATAGCGAGGTCTGTCTGCGGGTGCCCGCCATGGGCCGCAGGATCAATGAACCCCGGCCCCTCGCTGCCAAACAACAGGTTGCCCGTCCACAGATCACCGTGGATGCGGGCAGGTTTCAGCGACCAGTGCGCGCCGCGGATCGCCTCGCAAGCGCGCAACACAGCGGCAAGCTCATCGTCGTCAAGCGTGCCTGCCTGGACTGCAGCGTGCACGAATGGCTCCACGCGCTGGCGGGTATAAAACTCACCCCAATCGTCGCTGGGGGTGCAATCCTGCTGTTGCGTGCCGATGTAATTCGGCCCCTCCCAGCCAGCCGGTGGCGCACCGAAAGCTGGTGCTCCAGCAGCGTGAATGCGGGCCAATTCGACCCCTGCCCGGCGTGCAGTCTCCGGGCTCGGGGGCACCGATTCGATGTATTCGGTCTGCAACTCGTTGCGCTGCGGATCCACCGCAACGACGCGGGGCACACACTCGCTGGCCTCACCCAACCACTGCAGTCCGGCAGCTTCGGCCTCAGCAGCGCGGTGTTCGTTCGGGCGTTTGCTGAAAGTCTGCGTCATATCCCCGATGGTACGGACAGGCATTGTGAGACAAGTTGTTGTGAGACAAGTTGTGGGACAAACTTGGGACAACCAGGGTGCTATAAAGGATCGTTATGAGCGAAGCATCCGCGAACGCACCCTACAACGGTGATGGAACGAGCGAGACGGGCGAAAACTACCGCAGCACGAGCAAAGTTGGCGACGGCATGAGTGCTACTGCTGGCAGCTCAGATGCCACCGGCAGCGAAGCTAACGCTCAATCCACGGAATCTTGGCAGCAAGAACTGCCCAGTTTCATGCGCAATTTCGAGCGCTTCGACTGGATTTTATGGGGCTTGCTCGCAGCGTCTGGCATCTACGGTTTGGCACTCTTGCCGTTCCGCGCGATGCTGCTGGTGGACTACCCGTTTTTGTACTCCGCGCTGAGCGGATCGAGCTTGTCGGTGCTAGCGCTGACGGCAGAAAACGAAGACAACACCGGGTTAATCATCGCCGCGGTGCTGGTTGCTGCGGTCAGCATGGTGAAATTCTTGCCGCTATTCTTCTTGATCGGCAAGCGCTGGGGCCCGGCGTTTATCGATTACTCATTCATGGGCCATCCCCCATTGTGGTTCCGGAAGCTAGAAAACTTCATCTACCAGCACCCTGGGTTTTGTCTGCTGCTGTCCTATATTCCGTTCTCGCCGGTCCCGGCGACGATAATCGTCGTCATCGCCGGTATCAAGCGCACCAAGGGCTGGATAATCAGCGCTTATGTGCTGGTCTATGCCATCGCACTGAAGTGTTTCTACGTTTATTTGGGGCTGACCTTCGGGGCAACCGTGCGCGAGACTTTGGTGACCATCGAGCGTTACGTCACCTGGATTACCTTCGCGCTACTGGGATACATGTTTTTCACCATGTGGCTGAAATCCAAGCGGAAGAAAGCGCGTTTGCACACCATGGAGGACAAGAACGACGAGAGCTAGCCTCTTAAGTTGGGTAGCAGTAGCGCTCGCTTCTCGCAGTAGCTGCTGGCTAGCAACTCGCTAGCTCAGCGCGGCATGCGGTTTTTTCGGCAGCAGCTCGCGCGTGACCGCAATCATGAACGTGATCAGCAAAATGATCAACGCAGCATCAGCAGCGATATAAAAATAGTGCGTCGTCGATCCGCCTTCAAAGTTCCCAGCCAGCACAGCATCGGTACGGATGTTCAGAATCGGGCGGATCACCAAAATCTTGACCGCCAGCACCAGGCTGATCACGATCGAAAGCATCCAGAGTTTATGCCGGGACGGCCGCCCCAGCAGGCGCACCAACGTCGTAATGAGTACGACAGCGAAGATGACCTCCACGATATTCATCGCGAAAAATACCCGGCGGCCAATTCCCAGACCTAGCGGAATCGTAATACCCGGGGCGGTGAATTTTAACGGCGCCTCGATCAGGGAAATGCCGATGATCAACCCCAGCCACATGGCGGGCAGGAAAAACAGCAAGCTGCGTTTTCCACGCCCACCGCCAATGGGTGCCGAAGACAACTTTCGAGCGCTGCCTTTTCCGGTACTTTTGTTCGAACGAGCAGTCTTTTCCATACCCTCCAGTTTAGCGGCTTAGCATGCTGTTCTTGGCTGAGTTTTCTATTTCACAGTTGTGATTTCAGAGCTAAATATTCTGTTAACCTCGAAAGTATGTCTGAAAAACTAGCTCCCTCCTCTGACAAAACTTCTCCTGCCAAACTAGACCTCCGCACTTTCGATCCATCCGGGCGCGATCCCTTGACCTATTCCCACGATGTGCACGCCCATGGCTGCCCGGTCGTGCATGACGACGCCGGGGATCTCGTCGTCGTTGGCCATGATGAAGTCACCCGCATCGCCCACGATGCCGAGACGTTCAGCTCTGCGGTCTCGCGTTATTTGCAGGTGCCGAATGGGCTGGATGGCGCGGAACACGCCGCGTTTCGGCGGTTGCTGGATAACTACTTGCATGCCAACGAGGTCGCCCGCTACACCCCGGAATTCCGGCAGGTGGCCCGCGAGGTCATCGCAGACTACCTTGCCGACGCCACCAACCCGGGTGATGCAGTTGAGGTCGATGCGGTCCAAGACTTGGGTTACGATTTCGCGGTGCGCGCTATGGTCGCCTGGCTGGGCTGGCCACGCGAAATTGAGCCGCGCTTAAAAGAATGGGTGAACAAAAACGCCGCCGCCACCCGTTCTGGACAGCAGCACCGCACTGCGCGCGTGGCACAGGAATACGACGAGATTATCCGCGAAGTCGTCGGGGTAGTCCGCGAGGCGGGCGAAGATTGCGTGACCTACCGGCTGATTAACGACACCAGCTTGGGACGCGAATTGGAGTTCGACGAGATCGTGTCCATCCTGCGCAACTGGACGGGCGGCGATCTGGGTTCGATGGCGAAATGCGTCGGGGTGTTGCTGCACGCACTGACAGAAGACACCGCGGTGCAACAGCGTCTCCGCTCCGGCGTATCTTCCGAGGAGCTGGTGGCGCTTGTCGACGAGATCTTGCGCATCGATGATCCGTTTGTTTCTAACCGGCGGGTCACCACCTGCCCGGCAACGGTGGGTGGCACGCAGATCGGTAAGGGCCAAAGGGTTCATCTGCACTGGACTGCAGCAAACCGCGACCCGGAGACATTTGCCGACCCAGACGGCTTCGATCCAGAGGGGAATGCCGAGAAGAATCTGGTATGGGGCACCGGGCCACATGCGTGCCCGGGAAAAGATTTGTCGATGGTGGAAATCCAGGCCTTTGTTGAGGAGCTGCTCGCTGTAGCCAGCGTACAGGCGAGCTCGCAGACAGGCGCAGAACGCGATGAGCACCCGGTCGGCGGCTGGAGCAGCTTGCCGGTTACTCTGCAACGGCGCTAAAAGGATCAGCCAAAATCCCGGCGCCCCTGCCTAGATTGGCTCCGCGGCACTTAGCCTCACCATTGCTATCGCCGCTGCTTAGCGCTTCTGTGTGTTAGCTATTTGGCTATAGACCCATTGTGCGCAAAAGAAGACAAGCAACGAAATACCCACTGGCCACACGCCGCCCATCTTTCCCGTCAACGCTAGCACCCCAAAGATGGCTGCACTAAGACCAGAAAGAAAAATAACAGCGGCGCATAGCTGCTTCTTTAGCTGAAGCATTGGTTTTTGACCTCCGTGATTCCTGAGGAGTCTCGAGCTATACGCCAAACCCCTGGTCGTTAACGACCAGGGGAAATGCAAAAAGTGGAGCTAACGGGACTCGAACCCGTGACCCCCACACTGCCAGTGTGGTGCGCTACCAGCTGCGCCATAGCCCCGTGTGAACGTATCCGCACTACGTTTGTGCTGTCTGTTCAACGAGAATTCAGTCTACACTTACATGCTTATGACAAACAAATCCCGCGCTCAGCCAAGGTTTTTACACCTTCAGCCTAACGCGGGAATGCGGTTAGAGTGGAAAGGGTCTCCGGTTTACTTAGACGCGACTGCTACCTTGACCCAGTCATTAATGTCGTCGACCTCGAGGTCCTTACCGTCCATCAGCACGCGTGGGGTGGAAACTTGTCCAACCTTGGACTCCAGGTCCTTGGCGTTGTTGTCTCCTACCTCGGCTGCCTTTTCCAAGAACTTGCCGCTGCGGATGTCTTCGACGGCTTCATCAGATGCCTGCAGCTGCGCCGCGGCATCGGCGTAGTCGTCGGTGCTCCAGCTGCGGGCAATATCCTGCTGGTTTTCCATCATCGCTGCACGAAGGTTCCACAAAGCTGCGGCCTCATCGCGGTCAGCTAATGCCAACAAGGCAGCAACCGCCTGGGTGGAGTGACCATCACCCTGGTTGTCCTGGAAAGTCATCGGGCGAATGGTCACTGCGAGGTTACCGGCGTTGATTTCTTCCAGAGCTTCGGCATCGGTAGCTTCTGCCAAGTGTGCACAGTGTGGGCAGGAGAAGTCTTCGTAGAGTTCAACGTGCGGAGCAGCCGAGGCATCACCGAAGGTGAGTGTGTCGCCTTCATACTTCATTTCCGCGTTCACCTGTTCGAATTCTCGGTCGGCGAATTTTGCGGCCGCTGCACTCTGACCGTTGATCACGATATACGCGATCACCGCAGCCACGATGACCACCACGGCGACGATAGCTCCAATGAACCCCGCGCTCGACTTCTGGTTCGGGTTCGTTACTTTCTTACTCACTCATCCACCTTCATCATTGTTGGACAATATTGCTCAAAGGTACTTCTCTAAGGATAGAGCGCCAAACGGCGGAATGGTCGCCGCGCGGTCCAGATGCTCAAGAAGATATAGAACACATCACGCAGTATGGTGCGGAAATAGTTCATTGCCTGGTCTGATTCGGAAATATCGACGGAAAAACAACCGCAATCAATCATCAAACCGCGCGCCCAGGCAGAGCCCACCCCGATGATGAACAAGATCAGCACCGTCGTCGAGACCCACGCCGCTGGCTTCAAGAACAATCCCAACAGCAGGAACACTCCGCCGGCGATTTCTAGCGGGCCAATCAGGTGTGCCAACGCCGAGGACCATTCCGGAGTGAACACCTCATAGCCTTCGATCGTTTGCGTCACCGACAGGTGTTGGTTCAGTTTGGCAGCACCAGCACTGATCCAGATATAAGCCATATAAAAACGCGCAAAAGCACTGATGGCCTCGAGCACCCAATACTTGGTTGAGTGCTGTTGCCAGGTCTGCTTCCACCGTTGTTGTACGTGCTGTACACCGCCGGTGGTGCCTTGTTCCGAGCCGGTTTCCATGCTGTTCATGCTAGCGCGTTGTCCAATCCTGGGTTAGGCCTCGGCTACCAGTTAATCCGCGATGGCCTCGAGAGGCGGAGTTTTCGCTGCCTTGTGCGCCGGCCACAGGGCAGACACAACACCGACGACAGCGGAGCCAACCAGCATGATCGCTACCTGACCCCAAGGGATAACCGCGCCGCTGAGGCCTTCGCCGGACAAGACGTCGATAAACGCCCACCCCAGGCCCAGGCCAGCAAGGATACCCATGATTGCACCAAAGACAGCGATTTGCACGGCCTCGACGATAATCATCGTGCGAATTTGGCCGCGGTAGGCACCCACGGCACGCAGCATGCCAATTTCTTGACGACGCTCAATCACGCCCAAGGTCAACGTGTTGATGATGCCCAACACCGCAATGATCACCGCGAGGGCAAGCAGGGCGTAGAGAATCGCGAGCATCTGGTCAATCAGCTGGCTAGCGTCATCCGCGTACTCTGCACCGGTTTTCACCTGGATGACCAAGAATTCCTTCACCGATTCGATCAGTCGCTCGCGCATTTCATCTTCGTCAACAGACCCGTCAGTGTTCACTGCGATCATCTG
The DNA here is from genome assembly GCF_041224285.1 of Corynebacterium drakensteinense. Classification (NCBI taxonomy): domain Bacteria; kingdom Bacillati; phylum Actinomycetota; class Actinomycetes; order Mycobacteriales; family Corynebacteriaceae; genus Corynebacterium; species Corynebacterium drakensteinense. Next base: position 7,281 of record NZ_JAXOFP010000014.1, on the reverse strand, counting down.
GATCGGCGCGGTATCGCCCTCCATGACCTCATCGACGACAGATTGCGCAACCAGCATGCTCTTGAACACACCGTTGTCACTGTTGAAAATACCGGTGACGGTAACCTCGGTTTCATTGCCGGGCTCTACCTCTACCGGCGCACCGTCGGCATCGGCGCTTTCGGCAGTATCCACCGTGGTCAGCGGCAGTGCATCTCCGACAGACCAGCCATTTTCTTCCGCCAGCGTGTCGGCGACCAACACCCCTGGTTCCGCTTGCAGATCGCCAGAACCTTCCAGAATCTCCATGTCGACGATGCCTTTCGGGTCGCCGTCGATGCTGTCAGTGAAGGTATATCCCGGGCCAAAGTTGTAGCCAGACTGGCCTGCGACCTGGACAGGAGCCATTCGCAATGTGACGACGTTGTCGACGCCGTCAGTCTCTGCCAGTGCATCCGGTGTGGCCTGCGGCACGGGGAAAGATTGATTTTGCGGGCCGGTGGCCAAGAAATCTGCACTAATGGATTCCTCTAGCAGCTCGCCGATGCTGCTTTTCATCGTTGCACCCAGCATGCCGATCCCCGTCACGAGCATCATGCCGAGTGTCAACGCGAAAGCAGTCGCCGCGGTGCGCCGTGGTGACCGTCGCGCATTCGTCGATGCCAACCGCCCCATAGAACCGAATGGCGCACCGATGACCCGACCTAGTGCTGGCACAACGCCCATACTGAATGCTGGGCCAGCCATGAAATAGCCAACGATCACGAAAAAGGCGCCAATGCCCACCAAGCTGGCACGCAGGCTCGTATCGGAATCGTCGAGAAGCAGCGCCAGTCCCGCTGCAAGCACACCTGCAACGATGATGATGACACCGATGATGGTGCGAACTTTCAGCGGAGCGCCCGCGGCTGACTCTGTCGAACGCATGGCCTCGACAGGTTTGACCTGCCCTGCGCGTCGCGCCGGAGCCCACGCCGAACCGACAGTGACAATAACGCCCAACACGATCGGAATGACAACGGCAGACACGGACAAGCCCAATCCCCCACCATCGAACGACATGCCACGGGCCGAGAGCACCGCTCGAATCGCGGCGACGAGACCGATTCCTGCGATTACGCCCAAGACCGAGCCCAACAAGCCGACGACCAAGGCCTCAACCGCGACAGATCGGGTGATCTGGCGCTGGGAAGCACCGATGGAACGCAACAGCGCGAATTCCTTGATGCGCTGGGCAACGATCATGGAGAAAGTGTTGGCGATAATGAACGTGCCCACCAGCAGCCCGATCAGGCCAAATGCGACCAAGAAGTAGTTGACAAAGCTCAGCGCGTTGCTGATTTCTTCGGTCAATTCGTCGGCGAGCGCCTGCCCAGTTTGGGCTTCTACCTCTGGGTATGCCTCGTTGAGGTGATCGACAAGCTGTTGCGCGTCGGTACCCTCTGCAGCACTCACAGCCATCTGGCTTGCCGCACCCTCGGGGTTAAACAGGCCCTGATAGGATTCGGCTTCCATCAGCAATGACATCGAGCCCAAGCCCTGCTCCAGAGCCGGGGTATAAATGCCGCTGACGGTAACTTCATAGCGTTGATCCGGGGTGACCAGAATGATCTTTTCGCCCACGGTGATGCCGTGTTCTTCGGCAGCAGCATCATTGATGATGACTTCACCCTCGCCCTGCGGCGCGGCACCGTCGATGAGCTCATCCGGCTCGCCGACTTTTGCCTCGGGCGGGTAGTAAGTCTGCAACGAAGAAGTTCCACCGCCTACCTGATAGGCCTCGACATCTTCATTGGCGACGATCACGGTGGTGGATTCTGCGAGGTTGACTGCGCCCACCGCTTCGTCGTCGGTGATGGCCTTCACGGTCTCACCAGGAATAATCGGTGCGCCTTCGGCCGGGCTGACGGCTGCATCAACGTCCTCATAGGCGTTGCCGACGGCAGCCTCAAACGTCGACGACAGCGAGTTCGTGAACATGAACGCGCCCGAAATAAAAGCCGTTCCCAGCATGACAGAGAGCACAGTGAGCGCCAAGCGCAGCTTGTGCGAAATGATATTGCGCACGGCGATGGTGCGCATAGAAGTACGCTTCGCCATAGGTTAGCCCTCGATTCCAGCCATGGTCTGCAAAATTTCGTCCATGGAAGCCCCATATAGTTCGTCGACAAGCTGGCCGTCTTTCAAAAAGACCACGCGGTCGGCATACGACGCAGCGCGCGCATCGTGGGTCACGATCACAACGGTCTGATCATCGTTATCGACCGCGGTGCGCAAAATATCCAGCACTTCTGCCGAAGAATTCGAGTCCAAGTTACCCGTTGGCTCATCACCAAAGATGATCTCTGGGCGTGAGACCAACGCGCGAGCACAGGCTACGCGCTGTTGTTGGCCACCAGACAATTCTGCCGGGCGGTGGTCCAGGCGCTTCGCCAAACCCAGGCGCTCGGTCACCTCATCGAACCATTCCTGGTCGACATCTTTGCCAGCAATATTCAGCGGCAGGGTGATGTTTTCTGCGGCGGTCAACGTCGGCACCAGGTTAAACGACTGGAAGATAAAGCCGAGACGATCGCGACGCAGTTCCGTGATTCCCTTATCCCCGAGTTGAGAAAGGTCGGTATCGCCGATGAAAGAATGGCCGGCGGATGCGGCATCCAAACCGGCCATGCAGTGCATCAACGTGGATTTACCAGAGCCCGACGGCCCCATAATCGCGGTGAATTTTCCGCGCTCAAAGATCACATCAACAGCATCGAGAGCAATAACTTCTGTGTCACCAGAGCCGTATTTTTTCGACAGCCGGTGCGCCCGTGCTGCCGGGATTGGCTGTGTTTCACCCTCTGGTTTCATGCGGTGGGCGCCGGGGCGTGAACCGTTACTGTGAGCCGTCATACAGATGCGGACCTTTCCAGGAATCAGGTTTTGATCGGGGGAAATCTACTCAATGCAGACTACCCCATACTTCTCACCCCCGGGCAAGGTTCGCTTGGCGACGCCAGCCGTTCTAGGCGACAGAACGTTCGATGGTCGCACCTAAACGCTGCAGGTTTTCCACAAAATTTGGGTAACCGCGGTCGATATGGTGCACGTCGTGCACAGTCGTTATTCCATCAGCACGCAAGGCGGCTAAAACCAGCCCGGCTCCGGCGCGAATATCGGAAGACCAGACGCTTGTCGACGACAGCTCATCGATTCCCCGCAACACGACGTGGTGGCCATCGACTTGGGCATCGGCACCCAGACGCTGCATTTCGTCGACAAAACGGAAGCGAGCCTCAAAGACGTTTTCCGTGATCACGGACATGCCGTCGGCAAGCGCGGAGATGCCGATAGCCATGGGCTGCAAATCCGTCGGAAAGCCCGGGAAAGGCAGGGTTTGGTAATCCACGGCATCGGGGCGGCGGTCCATGCGCACGCGGAAGCCGTTTTCATAAGACTCGATCTCTGCGCCCGCGCTGCGCAGCTTTTCCAGCGGCAGGTGCAGGTGCTTCGGAGCGATCCCGCCGACGGTGATATCGCCTTGCGTCATCGCTGCGGCATACGCCCAGGTACCGGCCACAATCCGGTCGCCGATCACGTGGTGCTCAGTTGGGTGCAGCTTGTCGACGCCCGTGATCACGATCTTGGAGGTGCCAGCGCCTTCGACCTGCGCGCCCATGTCGTTGAGCATCTCGCAGAGATCCACAATTTCTGGTTCGCGCGCAGCGTTGTGCAGCGTTGTCACGCCGTCGGTAAGCACGGCCGCGGTCAGAATATTTTCGGTGGCACCTACCGACGGGAAGTCGAGCTTGATTTCGGCGCCGTGCAGGTTCTCAGCCTCGGCTACCACCGCGCCGTGCTGGATACGCGTGGTCGCGCCCATTTTTTCTAAGCCAGACTGGTGCATATCTAAGGGGCGAGAGCCAATCGCATCGCCGCCGGGAAGTGCAACGACGGCGCGTCCGCAGCGCGCGGTCAACGGGCCGAGCACGCACACGGATGCACGGAACTGTCGCACTGCTTCGAAATCCGCATCGGGCGAAAGATTTTCGCTGCTGGGTGTGGTGATCCGCACCGTGGGGCCGTCGATGGTGACCTCACAGCCTAGCCCTTGCAAGACGTTTTGCATCAAGGGAACATCAAGGATTTCCGGGCAATTGTGCAGCGTCGTGGTGCCTTCTGCAAGCAATGCCGCGGCCATCAATTTCAGCACGCTGTTTTTGGCTCCGTCGACTTTGACCGAGCCTTGCAAGCGTGCTCCACCGGTGACTAAAAATATATCCTTCACGATGTTAAACAGTACCGATTTTCTGGGTGAGTTATCTCTGCGATCGTCATAGCAACGTGGGTTATGGCAGCGCGGGTTATGGCAGCGCGCCAATGCGTCGGGCAGCGTTCACGGCTTCATAGCGAGTGTGCGCACCCAGTTTGCGCATCACCGAGCGCAGATAGGATTTCACAGTTTCTGCACCGATACCCATTTCTTCTGCAGCCTCGACGTTGGTGTGCCCCAGCGCCACGCACGACAAGACATCGAGTTCGCGGGCAGACAACCGCGTGGATTGTTTTACCCGCACCGGCGAGACCATTTGCTCACACAGCACTTCCAGTTCTTTGCGCATGTGCTCATCATCGACGCGGTTTGCCAGCATACGCAGCTTGGAATGCGTCGAACGCACCTGCTCCCATTCCGCACCATTCATGCTGCGGTTCGTTCGCGGTGCAGCCGGAACGGAGGCTTCGATCTGCCGCATAGCAGAGTTCACGGCGAAATCTTGCTCGAGGCAACGGGCCGTCATCGTGACTTCTTCAATCACTTTGTCGCCCAGGCGCACTGGGGAGTGCACGCCGACGTAGAGGACTCCGCGGATTTCGCGGCGCACGATCACCGGTACCGCCAACAGCGAGTGCAGACCTTCGTCTTGCATCGCTTGGTCATTTTCGTGACTGATGATGTTGGCGCGCACATAATCAGAGACACCGACCGGGCGCCGGGTGCTGACCACTCGCCCACCGACACCAGTTCCGGGTTCCATGATGAGGTTTTGCAATGCGGGCGTGCGCAGCCCGACCCATTGGGTGATCTGCAAGCGGTTGTCTGCCAACAACGTGGCATACATGGTGACGGGGATGCTGGTGGCGTTTTTCAGCGTGGTTAAAGCCGAGCGGACAGCTTCGTCGTCGTCTTTGATTAGCTGGGAATCCATGAAGTCTCCTCATTCGGGTGCACCCATTTGGGTATTTCCAAAACCGCGTGACCTCACTTTAGCGTGAAAACGGGGGTAATACCTAACCCCGCCGCCTACCCACGCTGTGGGGTATTATCGCGGGAATATTTTGCACGAAAAAGCACCCCACACCACAATACCTCGGTCTAGAATTTAAAGACTGCTCTGTCTAGTTATCTGGTGTATAGTAGTCGCCAGCAAGATACACCCAACTCACTGCACCGTGAATGTGCTGGCTATCAGCGCGCGCACGCCCGCGATCTGACACATTCACCGCAGCCGCAAAGGAGATGACACAAATGGGCAAGGTATACGACAACATTCTGGACACGATCGGTGGCACCCCACTGGTTCGCCTGAACGAATCCGTCAAGGGACTCAAGGCCAACGTCTACGCCAAGATTGAATCCTTCAACCCAGCAAACTCGGTGAAAGACCGCATCGGTCGCGCGATCGTGGATGCCGCAGAAAAATCTGGCGATCTAAAACCAGGCGGCACCATCATTGAGGCCACCTCGGGTAACACCGGTATCGCACTGGCACTGGTTGGTGCCGCCCGCGGCTACAAGGTCATCTTGACCATGCCAGAGACCATGTCCAACGAACGCCGCGTTCTGCTGCGCGCCTATGGTGCAGAAATCGTTCTGACCCCAGGCGCCGCCGGTATGCAGGGTGCCGTCGACAAGGCCAACGAGATCGCCGAGACCGAAGACAACGCTATCTTGGCTCGTCAGTTCGCTAACGAGGCAAACCGCGAAGTGCACTACAACACCACTGGCCCAGAGATCTGGGAAGACCTCGATGGCAACGTCGACATCTTCGTCGCTGGTATTGGTACCGGCGGCACCATCTCCGGTGCGGGTAAATACCTGAAGGAAAAGAACCAGGATCTCAAGGCGATCGCCGTTGAGCCAGCAGATTCCCCATTGCTGACCGAAGGCAAGGCCGGCCCACACAAGATCCAGGGCCTGGGCGCAAACTTCATCCCAGAGATTCTGGACCGCTCCGTGCTCGACGAGGTCATCACCGTCGGCAACGAAGACGCCGTGAAGGCTTCCCGCAAGCTGGCTGTCGACGACGGCATCCTGGGCGGTATCTCCACCGGTGCAAACGTCAAGGCCGCCCTTGAGGTTGCTGCCCGTGACGAAAACGAAGGCAAGAACATCGTCGTGATCATCCCAGACTTCGGCGAGCGCTACGTTTCCACCTTGCTCTACGAAGACATCCGCGACTAATCACCTGTTAGGCTCTTGTCTATGTTCCAGATCGTGTCCCGTATCCGCGAAGATTTAGAAAATGCCCGCGAGCACGACCCGGCTGCCCGCGGCAACGTGGAGAATGCCATCGTGTATTCCGGGTTGCACGCGATCTGGGCACATCGCGTTGCCCACTGGTTGTGGCAGCGCGAGTGGAAGGGGCCTGCCCGGGTTTTGGCCCAGCTGAACCGATTTTTTACCGGAATTGAAATTCACCCTGGTGCAAAGATCGGACGGCGTTTCTTCATTGACCACGGCATGGGCATCGTCATTGGCGAAACCGCCGAGATTGGCGACGGCGTGATGTTGTATCACGGCGTCACGCTGGGTGGCCAGGTGCTCACGCAAACCAAGCGTCACCCGACGCTCGAAGACAACGTGGTTATCGGCGCCGGCGCGAAAGTGTTGGGCCCGGTGACAATCGGCAAGAATTCTTCCGTCGGTGGTAATGCTGTGGTGACCAAGGACGTGCCCGCTGATTGCATTGCCGTGGGTATTCCTGCGGTGGCACGTTCGCGGAAGAAAGAAGAACGCGAGAAGCTACGCGATCCGGATTACTACATCTAGTCGCGCCCCGTAGCGAGCGCAGAGACGACTAAAGCCCGAGTTTCCGACTCGGGCTTTTTGCTGCCACTAGGCACCACTAGACGCAGCTGTGGTGTTTTTACGCCTTGATCTGTGTCAACGGCACCCACATGGACACACTTTTGGGGATGCGGACGAAATCTTGGAGAGATTTTCCGCATGACTAATATTCGATACACGAATGCGCAACGACTTAAAGCGTTAGAAGTATTCGACAGGACTCAATCTGCCACCAAGACCGTCCGCGAATT